>NZ_AP024546.1:2616496-2943558 GCF_018406645.1 Lysobacter helvus | reverse complement strand
ATACGCCAAGCCCTTCGAACAACTGATCGTTGCCGATGGCAAGACCGTCTGGGTGTACGACCCCGACCTCAAGCAAGTCACCAAGCGCGCGCAGGGCGTGGAAGAACAGAGCTCGCCGCTGGCCGCGCTGATCGATCCCTCGCGCCTGGACAAGGAATTCCTGGTGAAGGAATTGCCCGCCACCGACGGCATGGACTGGATCGAACTGCGCCCGCGCACCAGCGACAACGCCAGCTTCGAATCCGCGCGCCTGGGCTTCGACGCCAAGGGCGGCCTGTCGCGCATGCGCATCGTCGATCCGCTGGGCCAGCGCACCGAGCTCACGTTCGCGGGCTGGAAGCGCAACCCGAGCTTCGCGAAGGGCACCTTCACGTACGCGCCGCCGAAGGGCGTGGACGTCGTCTCCGGCGGCTGACCGATAGAATCGCCGGCGTGGCCCGATCCAAGACGCCGGCATTCGACGAACCCGACCTGTTGCAGGTCGACCGCGACGCATTGCGCCCGCTCGCCGAGCGCATGCGTCCGCGCACGCTGGACGACATGGTCGGGCAGCGACGCTTGCTCGCACCCGGTTCCGCGGTACGACGCGCGATCGAATCCGGCCGCGTCCATTCGATGATCCTGTGGGGCCCGCCGGGCTGCGGCAAGACCACGCTCGCGCAGTTGCTCGCGCATTACGCGGAGGCGGATTTCCGTTCGGTCTCCGCGGTGCTCGTCGGCTTGCCGGAAGTGCGCCAGGTGCTCGCCGAGGCGGGCCATCGTTTCGCCGAAGGGCGGCGCACCGTGTTGTTCGTCGACGAAGTGCATCGCTTCAACAAGGCGCAGCAGGATGCGTTCCTGCCGCACATCGAACGCGGCACGATCCTGTTCGTCGGCGCCACCACCGAAAACCCGTCGTTCGAACTCAACTCCGCGTTGCTGTCGCGCTGCCGCGTGCACGTGATGGATGCGGTGTCGCCGGAGGACATCGTCGTCGCGCTGCAACGCGCGCTCGAGGATGTGGAGCGCGGCCTCGGCGATCGCCACCTGCACGTCGCGCCGGAACAACTGCTGCTGATCGCGAAGGCCGCCGACGGCGATGTGCGCCGCGGCCTGACGTTCCTTGAAATCGCGGCGGAACTGGCAGGCGAGGGCGGCACGATCACCGAGGCCACGCTGGAACAGGTGCTGGCCGATCGCACGCGCCGCTTCGACAAGGGCGGCGACCAGTTCTACGACCAGATCTCCGCGCTCCATAAATCGGTGCGCAGTTCCAATCCTGATGCCGCCTTGTACTGGCTGGCGCGCATGCTCGATGGCGGCGTGGATCCGGGGTATCTCGCGCGCCGCCTCACGCGCATGGCGGTGGAAGACATCGGCCTGGCGGATCCGCGTGCGTTGCAGATGTCGGTGGATGCGTGGGACACCTACGATCGCCTCGGCAGCCCGGAAGGCGATCTCGCGCTCGCGCAGGTGGCGATCTACCTGGCGACCACCGCGAAATCCAACGCCGCGTACGTGGCATTCAACCAGGCGCGCGACGACGTGCGCACGCTCGGCACGCTCGACGTGCCGCTGCACATCCGCAACGCGCCGACGAAGCTGATGAAGCAACTCGGCTACGGCAAGGGTTACCAGTACGACCACGATGCGGCCGGCGGCATCGCGCTCGACCAGACCGGGTTCCCGGATGCGATGGGCGAGCGTGTGTATTACGAACCCACCGAGCGCGGTCTCGAAGGGCGCTTCAAGGAGAAGCTGGACGCCCTGCGCGCCGCGCGTTCGAAAGCCCGCGGCGAAGGCCACGACGCCTGATGCGTCGCGCCCTCGCCAGCCTGCCACGGACGGTCTGGCTGCTCGGCTTCATCAGCCTGCTCAACGACGCCGCGAGCGACATGATCTATCCGCTCGTGCCGCTGTACATCGCCAGCGTGCTGATGGCCGGGCCGAAGGCGCTGGGCTGGATCGAAGGCGTCGCCGAAGCCGCGGGCAGCCTGCTGAAACTCATCGCCGGCGTGCTGGCCGATCGCATGCGGCGCATCAAGCCGTTCGTGGTGATCGGCTACGGGCTCGCGGGCATCGCGCGGCCGTTGATCGGGCTGGCGACGAGCTGGGTGGGCGTGCTCATCTTTCGCTTCGTCGATCGCGTGGGCAAGGGCCTGCGTTCGGCACCACGCGATGCGTTGCTCGCCTCCAGCGTGGCGCCGGAACAACGCGGGCTTGCGTACGGCCTGCATCGCGGCATGGACAACGCGGGTGCGGTGATCGGGCCATTGATCGCGGCGGCGTTGCTGGCGTCGGGTGTGTCGCTGCGCCATGTGTTCCTGCTCGCGATCGTGCCTGCGGTCTTCGTGCTACTCCTCGCGCTGCGCCTGCGCGAGCCCGAGCATCCGCCGCGCAAGGAAGCCTTGCGCGTCGACTGGCGCTTCTCCGCGCTGTCGCCGGCGTATCGGCGTTACCTCGCTGCCCTCGGACTGTTCACGCTCGGCAATGCGTCGAACATGTTCCTGCTGCTGCGCGCGAACGAACTCGGCTTCGACGCCGCGCACACGACGTTGTTGTGGGCGGCGTTCTCCGCGGTCGCGTCGCTGGCCGCAACGCCGCTGTCGGCCTGGTCGGATCGCATCGGCCGCAAGCGCCTGATCCTGGCGGGGTGGGGCGGCTACGCGGTGCTGTACATCATCTTCGGCGTGCTGCCGATCACCGCGGGGGTGTTGTGGATCGCCTTCCCGCTGTATGGGCTGGTCACCGCCGCGATCGAAGGCAGCGAACGCGCGCTGGTCGCGGACCTGGTCCCGGCCGAACGCGCGGGCACGGCGTTCGGCTGGTATTACCTCGTCACCGGCTTGCTGTTGCTGCCGGCGTCGGCGATCTTCGGCACGCTCTGGCAACACGGCTCGCCGTTGCTGGCGTTCGCGGCGAGTGCGGGTTGCGCGGTCGCGGCGATGGCGGTGCTCGCACCGAAATTCACGAACACCGGAGACGCACGCGCGTGAGCAGCTGGTGGCAGCAACTGATGCTGGTGATGTGCGGCGGGGCGCTGGGCGCGGGCGCGCGCTTCTGGGTCGGCGGCGCGATGTTGCGACGCTTCGGCGATGGCTTTCCGTGGGGCACGTTCTCGGTGAATGTCGTCGGCGCGTTCCTCGCGGGCTTCCTCGCGATCTGGCTCGAATCGCGCGGACCGTCGGCGTTGTACTGGCGCGCGTTCCTGATCGTCGGATTGCTCGGTGGCCTGACGACGTATTCGGCGCTGATGCTCGAATGCCTGCTCTTCACGCGTTCGCATCGCAGCGAGCTTGCGCTCGTGTACCTCGGTGTGACGCTGGTCGCAGGCCTGGTCGCCGTGTGGTTCGGCGCGCGTGGTGCCCATTGGCTGCGGCCGCCGTTCTGAGTTGCCCGGGGCCCGCTTGCGGGTGCATCCTCGCCCGGCGGCCTGTGCCGCGAATCTCTCCGGGGAGTCGGGATGCGCATTCTCATTGCCGGGCTGATCGGCGCCATCGTGTTGTTCGTGTGGGGGATGGTCGCGCACGTCGCGTTGCCGATCGGGGAGATGGGCGTGAAGCTGGCGTCGAACCAGGACGTCACCATCACCGCATTGCAGGGCGCCGCCGACAAGGGCGCCGGCGTGTACATGATTCCCGGCATGTCGCCGGAGCAATGGCGCGACGAAGCGTCGATGAATACCTTCCAGGACAAGTACAAGGCCTCGCCGTACGCGTTCGTCGTGTACGACCCGGCCGGCAATCCGTCGCTCATGACGATGACCGCGCCGCTGGTGAAACAGTTCGTGTTCTGCCTGCTCGCGGCGTTGCTGGCGGCGTGGATCATGGCGGCCGGCAACGTGTCGTTCGGCACGCGCGTGGCGATGGGCGCGGCGATGGGATTGATCGGGTGGTGCTCGATCAGCCTGCCGTACTGGAGCTGGTACCGCTTCCCGCTGGAATTCACCATCGGCCAGTACCTGGATTCCGGCCTGGGCATGCTGTTCGCGAGCCTCCCGATGGCCTGGTGGCTCGGGCGCCGTCGCGCGTGAGGACGTCGCGCGGGTGAACGCACTACATCCAGGCAGCAACGGAATGCTGCAACGGGAGCGTCCGGTCCGCCTGGCGCTCCTGCTCGGCGTCGTGGCGGTCTTCACCTGGATCTCGATCGACCTGACGCGCGTGGCGGGCAGCGTGTCGTCGGTGTGGATCTCCAACGGCATCGTCGTCGGGTTGCTGTTGTTCCGCGCCACGCGCGGGTGGCCGGCGATGTTCGCGGCCACGTTCTGCGGCGAACTGGGCGCGCGTTTGCTTCATGGCGACGCCGCCGTGCCCGCGATCCTGCACGGGCTCACCAACCTGATCGAGATCGCGCTGGTCGCGGGCGCCATCCGCCGGCGCGTGCCCGACATCACCGATCCCGCGCAGCTGACGAAGCTCGCGGTCACGGCTACGTCGTCCACCTTCATCGGCGCCGCGCTGTCGGCGTTGATGGGCGCGACCGTGGAAACCTCGACCGCCGCGGCACGTCCGTTCGGCGAAGTGCTGCTCACCTGGTACACGGCGCACGTGATCGGCATGGTGGTGGTGGCCACGCTGGTCGTCGTGGCGCGGCGCGAACGCGGCGGCCTGCTCGGACGCCCCGGCCACCATCTCGACTTCGCGTCGTGCATGGCCGTGGTGCTGGCGATGTGCGCGGTGGTGTACCTGCAGCAGAGTTTGCCGTTGCTGTTCCTGTTGTTCCCGCCGCTGCTGCTGATCACGTTCCGGCACGGATTCGCGGGCGTGGTGTCGGGCGTCACCGTCATTGCGATCGCGAGCGGCATCGCCGCGGCGTTGCGGGCCGGCCCGTTCGTCCTGATCGCGGACGATGCGTTGCTGGTGCGCACGCTGTTGCTGCAGTTGTTCGTGGCCACCAGTTGCGCGATCTCGCTGCCCTTGGCCACGGTGATGTCCGAACGCAAGCGCCTGGCCACGCAGTACCGCGTGAGCGAAACGCGCTACCGCACGCTCGCCGACTACAGCCGCGACCTCGTGCTGCGGATGTCGGCCGACGGCAGTCGTTCGTATGTGTCTCCGGCCGTGACCGACATGCTGGGCTGGACGCCGGCGGAATTCATGGCGCCGGGCTTCGATGTGTTGCATCCCGAAGATGGGCCGTCGATGCGCGATGCGTTGCAGCGTGTGTATGCCGAGGGCGGCACCGACACCATCACCGGCCGCATGCGTCACAAGGACGGCCACTACGTGTGGATCGAGGCGATCGCCACGCGCGTGCAGCAGGACGATCCGCGCGCGACGCCGGAGCTGATCGCCTCGGCGCGCGACATCAGCAAGCGAATGGCCGCCCTGGCCGCGCTCGACGAAAGCCAGTCGCGCCTGCGCGCGGTGGCGGACAACATGCCGGCCTTCATCGCGCACGTGGACGCGGACGAACGCTACACCTTCCTCAACGCGTATTACGGACGTCTGCTTGGAATGCCGGCGGAGCGCGTGCTGGGCAAGACCGTGCGCGAGACGATGGGCGACAGTGCCTACGATGCGCTGGAACCGCGCATCCGCGCCGCACTGGCCGGCGCCGAGCAAGTGTTCGAACGTCCGCCCGATGCCTCCAACGGCGGGCGTTTCCTGCAATCGCATTTCGTCCCGCACCAGGCGGCCGACGGCACGCCGCAGGGCTTCTATGCGCTGTCGTTCGACATCACGCCGCAGAAGGAAGCCGAACGCGCGCTCGATCGCCTGGCGCGCGTGGATCCGCTGACGGGGCTCGGCAATCGCCGGCAGTTCGAGGAACGCCTGGGCCTGGCGGTGGCGCGTGCGCGCCGGCACGACACGCCGCTGGTGCTGATGTCGCTGGACCTGGACAAGTTCAAGTCGATCAACGACACCTACGGCCATCCCGCGGGCGATGCGGTGCTGCGCGTGTTCGCGCAACGCCTGTCGGTGTGCGTGTACGACATCGATGCGATCGCGCGGCTCGGCGGCGATGAGTTCGTGGTGCTGGTGGAAGACGCCACCGGCCCCGCGGTCGCCGAACTCATCGCGCAGAAGATCCTCGCCGCGATGGACCAGCCCATCCTCGCCGAAGGCACGCCGCTGCGCGTGGGCACGAGCATCGGCATCGCGTATGCGACGACGGTGGCGTCCGGCCGCGCGCTCGTCGCCTTGGCGGACAAGGCGCTGTACGACGCGAAGGTCGCGGGCCGGAACACCTACCGGATGATCGAAGACTAGATCTGCACGAGCTCGCGCTGGCGCTGGCGCAGCAGGCTGGTCGACAGCACGACTGCCAGCAGCACGGTGGTGACGGCGAAGATGCCCATGCCGAGATTGGCGCCGCTGAGGCCGTTGCCCGCCGTCGCATTCGCGTCCGGTACGAACGTCGCCGCTTGCATGCCGGTGTAATGCATGCCGCACACCGCCAGCGCCATCACCAGCGCGCTGCCCGTCATCTGCCACTTGCCGCGCAGGTGGAACGCGAGCCACAGCGCGACGATCGAGGCGACGACAGCGATCGCCGCCGACGCGCCCACGAGCGTCATGTCGTAATGCGTCTGCGCCGGCATCAGCATCGCGGCCATGCCGGTGTAATGCATGCCGGTCACGCCCAGGCCCATGCACAGGCCGGCGACGATCAGCTTGCCCCAACCGAACACGCCCGCGCCCGCCACCGCCAGCCCCGTCATGCACGAGGCGATCGCGATGACAGCGGACAGCGCCGTGATGCCGAGGTCGTACGAGACCTGCACGTCCATGCGGCACGCGAGCATCGCGATGAAGTGCATCGCCCAGATCGCACCGCCGCCCATCGCGGCGCCGGCACCCGCGACCGCGCGCCAGCGTTCGCGCGGCGTGCGTGCGGCCGGGATCGCGATGGCGAGTTGCAACGCAGTGAACGATCCCAGCGCGGACACGAGATAGGAGAGCAGGATCAGCAGCGGATCGTGGACGCATTGCAGCGCGTGGTCGTGGAGCATCGCGGAACTCCTTCGGAGGAGGGGAGGGGCAGGGCGGGTCAGTCGCGGAATTCGAAGCGGCACGCGGCCGCGCCGGTGTTGCGGCAGCGGGTTTCGGTGATGCGCACGGCGTCGCCGCTTTGGGTGGTGCGCAGCAAGCCGTCGAGCATGCCGGCGAGGAAATGGCAGCACGCGCCGTGCTGGCCGCGGTGCGGGAACGGGCTGTCGGGGATTTCGAGGCTCTCGCCGAGCAGCTCGGCCTGCACCACCTGGCGCATCGCGGGCAACGCGATATGGCGGATGGCTTGGGCGAGCGTGAGTTGTGCGCCCAGCGAGAAGTCGCGCTTGTACACCCACGCGCCGACGCGCTGGCCGATGTAGCGCAGCGTGGGTGCGCGATCGGCGGCGTCGAGTTCGTGCTCGAGCGCGTGCACGAACAGGAACATGTTGGGATAGCTGCGCGCGAGTTGCGGGAGCAGGCGTTCGACGCGCTTGTGGTCGATGGCGCCGGGGGATGTGGCGGGTGGTTCGACGGGCGGTGCTTCGACGGGCGCGGGCGCGTGCACCTTGGCCGCAATCGGCGCGATCGGCGCACCGGGCGCATTCGCCAACGCCTCGAAACTGCGCACCAGCGGATGCGTGCCGAGGCGTTCCTCGAGTTCGAGCAATGCGTTGGCGTTGCCGCGCACGACCATCGTCAGCACGACGCCATCGGCTTCGGTGGCGATGCGATGGCGCAGCAACGTGAAACCATTCGCGATGACGACTTGCCCGAGGGCCAGCAGCAAGCCTTCGCGGCGTTCGGCAAGAACGCGGAACTCGACATCCACCACGCGGACACCCCCAGTGCGAACGCCGCCGACTATGCCCAGCGCGCCTGCGCGGGATAAATCGACACAAGGTGCTGGTTGACCGCGCACCAGCGGCGCGCTACGGGCGCGCTGCGCGGGTGCGGCGCGGGTTCCGGAAGTCCTACGACGCAACGCGGTGCAATCCGATATCGGCGGGAACGCCGCTGGGCGAACCTGATCCCGGCGGCGATGGCGCGGCCGTGCCGAAACACCCGCCTGGTGACGGGAGTTCGCTCGAAGGCCGGCGCGGTCGCGTCCTCGCCGCCAACCCTCCAGGGAGGCAGGCCATGTGGCGACGGATCGTGGTGAGCGTGGTGCTGGGCAGCGGCGCGGCGCCGGTGGCGGCGGCGGACCTGTATCGATGCATCGGGCCGGCGAGCGTCACGTACCAGCAGGCGCCGTGCGGCCCGGGTCAGGTGGTGTCGAAGACGATCCCGGTGGTGACGGAGGCACCGGTGGAGAAACCGAAGGCGGCGAAGTCGCAGCGTCGGACCGGGCCGATGCGGTCGGGGCCGTCGTCATCATCGGGCGTGCGTGGATCCGGTTCGGACTCGATCGAACGGCGGCGTGCGACGTGCGCCACGGCGAAGCGCGTGCGGGACGAAAAGCTCGAACGCCTCGGGTTGCGGCGGACGTTCGACGATCTGAGGAAGTTGGATGATCGGGTGCAGGCGGCGTGCCGGGGGCTTTGAGATGGCTCTGGAAAGGGGGATCCGGGTTCAGGCGGCCCGAACCAAGGTCCACTGGACCTATGATGAAGTGCGCATAATGCATCTCGGCTTGACTCAACCGACTGGGCAGGGGCAGAGTTTCATCACCCAGACCTAATCGTGCATGGCGGTGGCGGGGTGCGGCAGGCCGGTCTTTGTGGGAGTGGTCCCACAGAGGCAACTTCAACGGCGAGCCAGAGCCTCCTCACTGCGTACGATCAACCCGCCACATTCGGGTTGTCGGTTGCGGCAACGCAACCCACCGGCGACGCGTGCGAGCACCTCCCGGGAGCATCAGGGGCAAGAGTCGGAGAGAGAGATCTCTCTATCTTGACCCCACAGCCATGCCCAAAGGAAAGCTATCGGCGCAGCCGGCAGGTTGAGGCGGTGCTCGCATGAGCACGAAGCCCACCTCGGAAGAAGCCATGAACTTCATGGCCGATGCGGTCCTGTACCAGCGCATTGACCTCACCGGTCCATGGGAAGGCTGGAAGATCCGCGGGCAGTATCTGGTGTCTCCCAATCGGGAGCGGATCCCGGTGCGCGAGCTCGTCGGGCTATTGATTCACTACCGCGCGAAGTTTGGACACCACCGCAGCAAGCCCAAGGCGCTGACGGTCACAGAGCCCTCTAACGTCATCCCATTCGCCGCTGCGGCTGTGGAGCGTTTGCGCGGCCGGCCAGTGACGCGCGAAACGAAGGCGGCGCTCAGCATCGCAGGGGAGGGCGCGCAATGCTCACCGTGACCTGGGCGTGTGCTGGCGAGAAGCTCGTTGTGTGCCAGGCGCTGCTGGATGCTTACACGCGGGCGCAGAACGCGCTGACGGACGACGAGCGTGACGAGTTCGGTGCGCGCATCCGGGAGAAGCTCGATCGCTTCTCTGCGCTAGTGGAGGCCGCTAGGTTTGAGGTTGTGGCCGAGGAAGCTGGCAATTGTTGTCGCCTAGCCCCGGGAGGCATTGCGTAAACGCACGAATCGCGGCGGGGCGATGCGTGCCGCCCCAAGGCGGCACGCAATCCCCGCCGCCCTCGGGTGCAGGGCGGAGCCCTGCGGGGAAGGGCCATGGATGGCCCGCTTTGCTCTGGCGGTCGGACCCGCGCAGGCGAACTTCCGCTGCGGTCGAATCATTCCTGCTGACCGCTTTCGACCCAAAGCGGACATTAGGTCCGACGGTCGAGGGCGCTTGCGAACCGGTCGTATGACGCCTTGTTTGCTGGATTCGGCTTGCATAAGCTCAACCGCGCAAACAAGTCCTAGCCTCCGAAAGAGCCCGCATGACAATTCGCCAGGTAGTGCGACGCAAAGTCACAAGAGCCCTCACCGTGGCGGTTGTGTTCCTCGTTTCCCTTGTTGCGATCTACCAATTTGCACGTGATGCCGAATGGGCGTGGGTGAGCATCCCGTTGATGCTGGGCGTCATGGCCCCTTTGCTCTATGTCGTCTGGCTTGTTGACTGCCCAAAGTGCCATGCCATTTTTGGGCAGCGTCACGTGTTCAACGTTGCGTTCAACCTTCCTGCTTTGCGCAACAACAGGGTTTGCCCCAACTGCGGAGCAGACGTTGACGCACCCTGCGATCGGCGTGGCGAGCCGGTTTGACTTAGGGCTAGCGAATGTCCGCTTCTGGCCGAAAGCGGTCATTCGCCTCGGGACGTCCGCTTTCTCCAGCGGTTTGGACCGGCGCCCGCGCTAGCGGCCGGCTTTTTCGCTAGTCGATCCAAGTGTCGTGATAGTCGCTATCGAGGAATCTCGTCGCGAGTGCAAGCACGTCGTCCGCGATGCCGATCAGAGTCGAGCTGTGGCCGTCAGTGATCTTCCGTTCGCGTAGTTCGAACAGGGTGTCGAGCCAGCTTTCAATCTCCCAGTCTTCGTGTGCAGCGCCCGCCTGCTCAGCCCATGCGCGGATGAAATTGACCTTTGAAATGTGGTTCGACTCGAATCCTGTGGCACGGCCATCCGGCATGGTCCCGAGTGGTTTCAGTCGTTGCACCGCCGGGGAGTTTAGGTATTCGGGCAGCGTGAGCGTGTGCTGCCCGGTGTGAATCCATGCGGGATAGTCGTAGTGCGCCAATAGGTCAGTCAGCAACGGCACATTGCTACCGAATCGGCAGACGAGAATTCGCAGCTTTGCAGCGACCTCACCGTAGAACCGCGCATCGGTTGGGGCACGGTCCCGGTACTCCTTCAGGAGCGAAACGTGGTCGCGCAGTCGCGCCACCAGGTCACTCGGGCGTCGTCGCATTCCGCGTTCTTTTTTCTTCATCACATCTCGGTGCCGTGGCCGGGTCGGACGTTGCCCGGGCCAGAATTCCACGAAGCCGCCCAGCCGTCACTTCGTGGGGTTGGACGCTTCTGCGCAAAGTGGACGATGATGGCGGCGTTCACCGGCCTCAACGGAAAAGAGGCCGTTCCGAGTTCGCCACGGGTTTCCAAGGACGAAACCTCAAGCGATTCAAGAGGATAGGCCAGATGCAGAGCTATCTTTTGACCAAAGCCGCCATCTGTCCGAGTGCGCATAATGCATCTTACGGGACATGTCCTATAAGCATTCGGGAGGGTTCGGCTTGCTCCTGGGTCCCAGCCCGGTCCTAGGAGCCGCCTCTCCCGGTGCGCCGGACCTGGGCAGCTCCCAGGCATCCCGTTCAGTGCGAACACCTCCGCCGTCGCCCACGCTGATTCGATTGATGGCATGGCGCTCAGCGCAACGTCGGCATTCCAGTGCGCCGATCTGCACAACGCGGCGCGTAACTGCGTTACGAAGTTCGATGCGCAGTCGTCGACTCGCAACGCCGACGACAACCGCGCACACCATGCAGCCCGATTCGCGCACGAGATCGGCGAAAAAATCCGTCCCGCGCACGCGAACCCCGACACGCATTTCCGCGCCCACACACAACGAACTTCACTCGAATGCAAAACAAGGGTTGACGCTCCCCAAGCGCGCCCCTAGACTTGCCGCCTTTCCAGCCGTGGGGCCATAGCTCAGCTGGGAGAGCGCCTGCATGGCATGCAGGAGGTCGCCGGTTCGATCCCGGCTGGCTCCACCAAGTTTTTCGTATCAAATCGCTGGATAACGCTACACGTCCCCATCGTCTAGAGGCCTAGGACATTACCCTTTCACGGTAGCGACCGGGGTTCGAATCCCCGTGGGGACGCCAAACGAAACCCCCGAAGATGAAAATCTTCGGGGGTTTTTCTTTGTCTGATCCTCCGGCTCGCGACGCACGCATCCGCGTCGAAGCGCTGCGCTGGCCGCGTCGAATGATCAACGCTGGTGTGGCATTTGCCGGCGCGTTCAATCGATCGGAAACGGCATCTCCGCCGGCAAGGCTTCGTCCTCCTCCTGCACCACCGGCACCGCACCCGCATCCACGCCGCGCCACCACGGCGCGACGCGCGCGCCCTGCACCGGCTCCACCGCTTCACCAAGCCGCGGCAGGATCAATTGCACGTCGCGCGACGGCGCCAGTTCCAGCAGGCGCTCCACCGGCTGGTCCCACGGATGCATCGCCAGCGCGAACGTGCCCCAGTGCACCGGCAGGAACGCGGGATTGCCGAGCAGCGCCAGCGCTTCCATCGCGTTGTCGGGGCCCAGGTGCACGTCGCCCCACGCAGGATGGAACGCGCCCACTTCCAGCATCGCCAGGTCGAACGGGCCGAAGCGTTCGCGGATCCGTGCGTATTCCGTCGTCAGGCCGGTGTCGCCGCTGAAGAACACGGTGTGGCGATCGGACTGCACCACGATCGACGACCACAATGTCGCGTTGCGATCCTTCAAGCCACGTCCGGAGAAATGCTGCGACGGCGTCGCGGTGACGACGACCTCGGTGCCGGGCACGCGATGCGATTCCCACCAGTCGAGTTCGGTGATGCGTTCGGGTTGCACGCCCCAGGCTTCCAGGTGCGCGCCGACGCCCAGCGACGTCACGAACGGCACGTCGCGCTTGGCGAGTGCACGGATCGTCGGGTAGTCGAGATGGTCGTAGTGATCGTGCGACACGATGACGAGGTCGATCGGCGGCATTTCGCGCAACGACACGGGCACCGGCTGGAACCTTTTCGGCCCTGCGTAACGCGACGGCGATGCACGCGGGCCCCACACCGGATCCGTCAGCACGCGCAGTCCGCCGATCTCGAGCAGCATCGTCGAATGCCCGAGCCACGTCGCGCGCAAGCCGCTGTCGGGTGTGCGTTGCCATGCATCGCGTGGATCCAACGACGGCAAGGGGTTCGCGGGAACGCGATGTTCGCCGCCGCACAGGAATTCGCGGATGGTCGGCATGCGTGCCGCCGGGTCGCGCAATCCGGGCAACACCGGACGCACGTTGCGGAACGTCTCGCCGCGCCATTGTGGCGACGCCCGCATGCGTTCAAGCCGCGCACCGCGTGCGCGTGAGCCGAGGGATTTCATCGAAGTCTCCAGTCGATCTCCCTTCGACGTGCGCCCCCGGTCGCGCCTTTGCAAGGGCCGTGCCGCACACGCCATGTAACTTTTCCGCCCGACGTCCGAAGTCTTCCTTCGTGAGGCCGCTGGCCCTTTTCCGCCAGCCCTCCATCCCGACCACCCAGGAGACTTCCCATGACGACCCGCATCCCGTCCGCCCTGCCCGCCCTCGCCCTCGTTGCCGCGCTCGGCGCCGCGCTGTCTGCCGCCGCTTCCCCCGCCCCCGACAAGGCGAAGGCCTCCGCCGCCGGCAAGGAAAAGTGTTTCGGCGTCGCGCTCGCCGGCAAGAACGACTGCGCCGCCGGCCCCGGCACCACCTGCGCCGGTTCTTCGAAGATGGATTACTCGGCGAACCAGTGGATGTACGTGCCCGCCGGCACCTGCAAGACCACGGCGTCGAAGTCCTCGCCCACCGGCTTCGGCCAGCTCGCCGCGTTCAAGCCGATGAAGGCCGACGCCAAGTAAGTCGCGCACCACGCATTCGTTCCAACGCTGGAGATCGCCGGTGACCCACCTGCATGCCCCCTTCCCTACCGGCGATGTCGCCGATGCCGGCCTGCCCGCGCGGGCCGGCATCGGGTTCAAGCCGCGACACTTCGATGCGATCGAGGCGGACGACGCACCGCCAGCCTTCTTCGAAGTGCATGCGGAAAATTATCTGGGCGCCGGCGGCCTGCCGCATGCGCAATTGTCGGCCCTGCGTGCGCGCGCGCCGATCAGCGTGCATGGCGTCGGCCTGTCGCTCGGCGGCGCCACGCCGCCCGACGCCGCGCACCTGGCCCGCATCGCCACGCTGCTGCGCCGCCACGACGCCGCGGTGTATTCCGAACACCTGGCCTGGTCCACGCACGACGGGCGCTTCTTCAACGACCTGCTGCCGCTGTGCTACGACGCGGCCACGCTCGCCCGCGTGTGCGCGCACATCGATGAAGTGCAGTTGCGTCTGGGCCGCCGACTGCTGCTGGAAAACCCCAGCACGTACCTCGAATTCGAACGCAGCACGTTCGAAGAACCCGACTTCCTCGCGCAGATCGTGCGCCGCACCGGTTGCGCGCTGCTGCTCGACATCAACAACGTCCACGTCTCATGCAGCAACAACGGGCACGATGCGAGCGCGTACCTCGACGCGCTGCCGCTGCAGGCCGTGCAGCAGGTGCACCTGGCGGGCCATGCCGTGGTGCAGGATGACGGCGGCGACACGCTGCTGATCGACGACCACGGCTCGCCGGTCGCACCGACGGTGTGGGCGCTGTATTCGAACCTGCTTGCGCGCATCGGCCCCGTACCGACGCTCATCGAATGGGACACGCATGTTCCGGAGTACGCCACGCTGCGCGCCGAGGCCCATCACGCGCAGGCGTTGATCGACCACGCGTGGCACGACACGGCCTGCTGCGCATGAACGTCCACGCCGCTTTCGCGCACGCCCTCACCTCCCCTGCCGCGCCGGCACCCGGCGGTGTGCGTGGCCACGATGCCGCGCGCCGCTTCGCCGTGCATCGCATTACCTTCGTCGCGACGCTCGTCGATGCGTTGGCGGCGTCGTTCCCGGTCACGCAAGCGCTCGTCGGTGAAGCGTTCTTTCGCGCGATGGCGCGTGCCTGCGTGCTGGCGTCGCCGCCGCGCACGCCGGTGCTCACCGAGTACGCGTTCGAATTTCCCGCTGCCATCGCGACCTTCGCGCCCGCGGCGCAGGTGCCGTACCTGGCCGACGTCGCACGCATCGAAGCGCTGCGCATCCGCGCGTACCACGCCGCCGATGCGCAACCGGTCGCGGACGCGGAGTTCCTCGCGTTGTGCGCGAACCCGGAGCAACTCGCCAACGCCCGCGTCGCGCTGCACCCGGCCTGCACGTGGTTCCGCGCGCGCCATGCGGCGCATGCGATCTGGGCCGCGCACCAGGAGGACGTCGCGCCTTCACTTGCGCACATCGACATCGCGCAGCCTGAAGAAATCCTCGTGACGCGCCCGCACTTCGACGTGCACGTGGCCGCGCTGCCTGCAGGCGCGACGGCTCTCCTCGACGCCCTGCGGCTCGGCCTGCCGCTGGGCGCCGCCTTCGCACAAGCCCGCGCCCTGGCGCGCCACGCCGACGAAGCCGCGTTGTTCGCGGTGCTGCTGCGCCACGGCCTCGTCGTCGCTTTCCACCCGGAGTCCTGACATGCATGCCACGCTCGCCGCGAACGCGCACACGCGCCCGTCCTTCCTCCATGCGATCGCACGCCGCATCGACCAGGCGATCGCGCTGTTCTCGCGCATCCCGCACAGCTTCATCGCGTTCCTCGCGCGGTTCTCGCTCGCGGTGACGTTCTGGGTGTCGGGGCAGACGAAGGTGGAAGGCTTCGTCGCCGATCCCATCGGCTTGACGTTCCAACCCGGCGTGCCGCACCTGTCGGAGAACGCGCTCGAACTGTTCCGCACCGACTACGCCCTGCCGTTCCTGCCGCCGGACCTCGCCGCGGTGATGGCCGCCACGGCGGAGCACGTGTTCCCCGTCCTGCTGCTGCTCGGCCTGGCCACGCGCTTCTCCGCGCTCGCGCTGCTCGGCATGACGCTGGTGATCGAGATCTTCGTGTATCCCGACGCGTACCCGACCCACGGCCTGTGGGCCGCGCTGATGCTGTACCTGATGGCGCGCGGCCCCGGCGTCTTCTCGCTCGACCACCTGGTAGCGCGCCGCTTCCGCGCGGCCTGATGCGCCACGCTTCCCCTGCGCCCCGGTCCGTCGCATGATCGCCGCGATCCTCCCGTTCCCGCGACCGGAGCCGCCCCGCGCGATGCTCGAGCCGGAAGCCGCCAACCAGGGCGTCGCCAGCCGCACCGCGCCGGCCGACTCCGGCCCGGCCTGGGCGGCACTGATGACGCGCGCGCAGGACGGCGACCGCGACGCGTACCACGCCTTGCTCATCGACATCACGCCGTACCTGCGCGCGATCGCGGCCCGTTACCTGGGCCGCGACGAAACCGAGGACGCGGTGCAGGAGATCCTGTTGGTCGTCCACGACATCCGCCACACCTGGGAACGCGCGCGTCCGTTCAAGCCCTGGCTCAGCACCATCGCCACGCGGCGTTGCATCGACATGCTGCGCAGCCGGTCGCGCCGCATCGAACGCGAACTGTTGTCCGACGATCCCTTCGAGCCCTTCGAAGACGACGCACCCGGCCCCGAAGCCAGCACCGAACGCGCGCACGCCGCGCGTGCCCTGCACGATGCCGTGGACGAACTGTCGCCGCGCCAGCGCGAAGCGGTGCGCCTGCTGCACCTGCGCGATCTCTCGTTGTCCGAAGCCTCCACGCAAAGCCAGCAAAGCATCGGTTCGCTGAAGGTCGCCGCACATCGCGCGATCAAGGCGCTGCGCGATTCGCTCGGCGGCAAGGACGGTCCGCATGGCTGACACCCGCACCCTCATCGAACGCCTCGCACGGGACGCGCGCCCGGTGCGCCCGATCGCCTCGCCGTTGCGTCGCACGGTGCTGTGGCTGGTGCTGGCGGTTGTCATCGCCGCGCTCGTCATCGCGCATTACGGTTTGCGCGCGAACCTGGGCGACGTGATGCATTCGGGCCCCGACCTGGTCGAGTGGATCGCCAGCCTGCTCACCGGCGTGTGCGCGGCATACGCGGCGTTCCAGGTCAGCGTGCCCGGGCGGTCGAAGGCCTGGGCGTGGTTGCCGGTGCCGCCGTTGCTGTTGTGGCTCACGGGCCTGGGCTGGGGCTGCCTGCGCGACTACGCGCACATGGGCGCGGCCGCGTTCGTGATGGAAGCGGCGACGTCGGAATGCGCCATCGCGATCGCGTTCACCAGCGTGCCGCTGGGACTGGCGTTGTTGTGGATGGTGCGATTCGCGGGGGTCGTGCGCCCGATGCAGAGCGCGTTGCTCGCCGCGCTGGGTGCGGCCGCGCTATCGGCGGCCAGCGTCACGCTGTACCACGAAGGCGAGAACATGCTGATGGTGCTGCTGTGGCACTTCGGCGCGGTGCTGGTGCTGTCGCTGGCGTGCCTGGCGCTGGGCCGCCCCTTGTTCGCGTGGATCGGCCCGGTGAAACGCTAGGCCGCGATCGGTGCGGTGGCTTCGCTCACCGGCACCAGCGTGGCCACGCCGTGCCCCTGTTCGGCGAGGTATTGCACCCACTTGCCGAGGAAGGTGTTCATGCGCAGGCGATGGGTGACGACTTGCGCCGGCGGCGGGTACATGCCGATCACGTCCTGCCAGCGGCGGCCCACGTAGCAGTGCGTGGCTTCCACCTGTTTTGCGTCGCGATACAGACGCAGGTGGGCGGAAGGATCGGGCTCGCCGGTGACCGGATCGATGACCGCGTAGCTCAGTCGCAGTTCCACCGTGTACGCGTGGCGCGCGACGACATCGAGCACGACATCCAGGCCATCGCCCACGCTGGAGACGTAACGCCCGACGGCAAGATCCTGCGGCTCGAACAACCGCACCAGGCGCACGTGGTTCTCTGCGTACAACCCCATCAGCCAGCCGAAGCGACTGAGTTTCGGGATGCGCGCGGAACGGGCTGCGATGCGGTCCATGGCGTCGAATCCTACACGCCAAATCCGCATCGCGGCAGCATTGACGTACCCCACTTGCGGGCATAACGTAACGGCTCCGCACATCGTTCAGCGAACCCTTCCAGGGGTTCACGCCATCAGAACATTTCGCGGTGGATCCCCAGCGTCGTGAGCACCTTGCTCGAGATTTCCTCGATCGAGGTATGCGTCGTGCTGAGCACCGTCAGGCGCTCGTTCTGGAAGATGTGTTCGGCCTGCGCCACTTCGCGGCGGCACGTGTCCATCTGCGAATACTTGGAATTGGGCCTGCGTTCCTGGCGGATCTGCTGCAGGCGCACCGGGTCGATCGTCAGCCCGAACAACTTGTGCCGGTGCCCGCGCAGTTTCTGCGGCAGGCGATCGGCTTCCAGGTCTTCCTCGGTGAGCGGGTAATTGGCCGCGCAGATGCCGTAGTGCAGCGCCAGGTACACGCACGTGGGCGTCTTGCCCGCGCGCGAGACGCCGACGAGGATGATCTCCGCGTCGTCGAAGTCCATGATCATCCCGTCGTCGTGCGTGAGCGCGTAGTTCATCGCGTTGATGCGGCGGTGGTAAGCCTCGAAGTCGACCATGCCGTGCGCCTGGCCGACGCGGTTGGTGCGGGGCTGGCCGAGCTCGCGCTCCAGCGGCTCGATGAAGGGCGCGAAGATGTCCAGCATCAGCCCGCCGCTTTCGGCCAGCAGCCGGTAGAGCTCGTTGTCCACGCAGGAATTGATCACGATCGGGCGCACCCCGGCGGCCTCCCCGGCCGCGCGGATGCGCAGGGCGGCCTCGCGGGCCTTGTCCGGGGTGTCGACGAAGGGGATGCGATCGGTGGCGAACCGCGTGTCGCCGAACTGGGTCAGCAGGCTGTGGCCGATGGTCTCGGCCGTGATGCCGGTGCCGTCGGAGATGTAGAAGACGGGGCGCGTGGGGGTCATGTGCAGGCGTCGGCGGCGCGGGGCTTGTAAAATACCGCGCTTCGCGGCCGGCGCCTGCCTGCCCTCCCCCATCGAAAAGCCGGAGCCCCGCCTTGAGCGCGAACATTTTGTGGCTGCACGACCTGCGATTGACCGACCTGGCGCAGGTGGGCGGCAAGAATTCCTCGCTCGGCGAGATGATCGGCAACCTGGCCAAGCTGGGCGTCTCGGTGCCCGGCGGCTACGCCACCACGGCCGACGCCTTCAAGGCCTTCATCGCGCACAACACGCTGCACCAGCGCATCTTCGACCGCCTGGCGGGCCTGGACGTGGAAGACGTCCCCGCCCTCAACCGCGCCGGCGCGGAGATCCGCGGCTGGGTGATCGACGCCCCGCTGCAGGCCGACCTGGACCGCGACATCCGCGACGCCTACGCGAAGCTGTGCGCGGAGAACGGCGGCGGCGACGTGGCGGTGGCGGTGCGCTCCTCCGCCACCGCCGAAGACCTGCCCGACGCCAGCTTCGCCGGCCAGCAGGAAACCTTCCTCAACGTCGAAGGCGCCGACGACGTCGTGCGCAAGGTGAAGGAAGTCTTCGCGTCGCTGTACAACGACCGCGCCATCGCCTACCGCGTGCACCACGGCTTCAAGCACGAAGACGTGTTCCTGTCCGCCGGCGTGCAGCTGATGGTGCGTTCGGATGTGGGTTCGTCCGGCGTGCTGTTCACGCTCGACACTGAATCAGGCTTCCGCGACGTGGTCTTCATCACCGCCAGCTACGGCCTCGGCGAGAACGTCGTGCAGGGCGCGGTCAACCCGGACGAGTTCTACGTCTTCAAGCCCACCCTCCGCCAGGGCAAGCCGGCGATCCTGCGCCGCTCGCTCGGCAGCAAGCAGATCCGCATGGTGTATTCGGATGCGCCGGGCGAACGCGTGCGCAACGAAGACACGCCGGCGGAGTTGCGCAACAAGTTCTCCGTCAGCGACGACGACGTGCACGAACTCGCGCGCCAGTCGCTGATCATCGAACAACACTACGGCCGCCCGATGGACATCGAGTGGGCGAAGGACGGCGTCAGCGGCAAGCTCTTCATCGTGCAGGCGCGCCCCGAGACCGTGAAGTCGCGCGGCCATGCCACGCAGATCGAACGCTTCACGCTCGGCGAGCGCGGCCCGGTGGTCGCCGAAGGCCGCGCGATCGGCCAGAAGATCGGTGCGGGCGTGGCGCGCGTCGTGCGCTCGCTCGACGACATGAACCGCGTGCAGCCCGGCGACGTGCTCGTCGCCGACATGACCGATCCCGACTGGGAGCCGGTGATGAAGCGCGCCGCCGCCATCGTCACCAACCGCGGCGGCCGCACCTGCCACGCGGCGATCATCGCGCGCGAACTCGGCGTGCCGGCGGTCGTGGGCACGGGCAACGCGCTCGACCTGATCAAGGACGGCAGCGAGGTCACCGTCAGCTGCGCCGAAGGCGACACCGGCTTCATCTACGACGGCAACCTGCCCTTCGAACGCACCACGACGGACCTGGCCAACATGCCGCCCGCGCCGCTGAAGATCATGATGAACGTGGCCAACCCGGACCGCGCGTTCGACTTCGGCATGCTGCCCAACGCGGGCATCGGCCTTGCGCGCCTGGAAATGATCATCGCCAGCCACATCGGCGTGCATCCCAAGGCCCTGCTGGAATACGACAAGCAGGACCATGCGACGAAGCAGAAGATCGACGCGAAGATGGCCGGCTATGCGAGCCCGGTGGACTTCTACGTGGATCGCCTCGCCGAAGGCATCGCGACGATCACGGCCTCCGTGGCACCGCATCCGGTGATCGTGCGCCTGTCGGACTTCAAGTCCAACGAATACGCCAACCTCATCGGCGGCAGCAAGTACGAGCCGCACGAAGAGAACCCGATGATCGGCTTCCGCGGCGCCAGCCGTTACGTCGATGCGTCGTTCAAGGACGCCTTCGCGCTGGAATGCCGCGCGGTGCTGAAGGTGCGCGACACGATGGGCCTCACCAACTGCTGGGTGATGATCCCGTTCGTGCGCACGCTGGACGAAGGCCGCAAGGTGATCGAGGTGCTGCGCGAGAACGGCCTCGTGCAGGGCAAGGATGGCCTGAAGATCATCATGATGTGCGAGGTACCGTCCAACGCATTGATGGCGGACGAATTCCTCGACCTGTTCGATGGCTTCTCCATCGGCTCCAACGACCTGACGCAGCTCACGCTGGGCCTGGACCGCGACTCGGCGATCGTCGCCAACCTGTTCGACGAACGCGACCCGGCGGTCAAGAAATTGCTGTCGATGGCCATCAAGGCCGCGCGCGCGAAGGGCAAGTACGTCGGCATCTGCGGCCAGGGGCCGAGCGACCATCCGGACCTGGCGCTGTGGTTGATGGAACAGGGCATCGAATCGGTGTCGTTGAATCCGGACACCGTGGTCGATACCTGGCTGCAGCTGGCGAAGGCGAAGCAGGGCTAACCGACGATCCTGTTCCGCCCTGCCCGCTTCGCCTCGTAGAGCAACTGGTCGGCCCGGCTGACCAGTTTCTCGTGGTGCGACAAGCCGGTGCGCTCGCACACGCCGCCACTGAGCGTCATGTGGAAGCCGGGCGCGAACGCATCGCAATTCATCGCCTCGATTGCCGCACGCGCGGCTTCGCACAGCTCGCGTGCGCGCTCCAGCGACGTGATCGGGAACAGCACCGCGAATTCCTCGCCGCCCCAGCGCGCCAGCATCGTGCCGCCGTCGAACAGGCGCGACAACACCTCGGCTACTGCCCGCAGCGCTTCATCGCCCGCCGCGTGCGAGTACTCGTCGTTGATGCGCTTGAAGTGGTCGATGTCCAGCAACGCGAGCGTCAGCGGTTGCTGCGTGCGCACCGCGAGGTCGAAGGCCTGCGCCAGGCGTTCGTCGAGCGACCGGCGATTGGCGAGGCCGGTCAGCGGATCTTCGCGCGCCTGGCGCTCGAACGCTTCCGACTTCTCCTGCAGCTCGCGTACCAGGCGCGTCTTTTCTTCGTCGGCCACCAGCAGGCGCGTGGTCTGGTCGCGCAGGTCGCGCGTGCGTTGGTCGACCACGGTTTCGAGCGCGACCGCGCGGACGCGCAAGCTGCGCGTGCGCCAGCGGATGTAGCCCACCACCAGCAGCGCAAGCGCGAGGATGCATGCCGCGGCGAACCACGGGTGTTGCCAGAGTTGCGGCTGGATTTCGATCTCGGTCGTCGTGACCTGCGGATTCCACCCCTGCCCCAGCCCGGGCGCGGACGAGGTGACCATGAACTTGTACTTGCCCGGCCCCAGGTTGGTGTACTGCGCCACGCGCTGGTTGCCGCGCTCCACCCAGTCCGCATCCACGCCCACCAGGCGATGCCGGTAGCGCAGCAGGCGCGGCATCTGGAAGTTGAGCCCGGCGTAGTGGAACTCGAGCTTGCGCGTGCCCGGCGCGAGCGTCAGCGCCGCATCGGTCGGCATCGCGTGGTCGTCGGCGAGGATCTGTTCGATCACCACCGGCGCGATCGTGCGGCGGTAGCTGTGCAACACCGTCGGATCCACCGTGGCCGCACCGCGCGCGGTCGCCACCCAGATGCGTCCCTGCGAATCGCGGATCGCCGCGGGCCCCGAACCGCCGTTGCACTGGCTGCTCGCCAGCCCGTCCGCTTCGCCGAACTGGTCGGGGTTGAGCGTCTTGCGCCGGCCGTCGAGCACCGCTTCGGCATCGCTGCGCTGCACGCGCATCACGCCGCGGTTCGACGTGAGCCACAGGCTGCCGGCTTCGTCGTCGACCACCTGGAACAACGTATCCACCGGCAGGCCCTGCGGCAGCCCGATCGCCGCCTTCCGGCCGTTGCGATACCGCACCAGCCCGCGATCGGTGGCGATCCACACCGTGCCGTCGGCGTCTTCGTGGAAATCGAAGACGTCCTGCGCATCGTTCATCGAATGCAGGTCGATCGGTTCGACGCGCTCATCCACCACGCGCGCCGCACCGTTCGCCGTGCCCACCCACACGGCGCCGTCGCGCGCGACGTGCAGCGCGAGGACAAAATCGCGCGGCAAGCCCGCATCCGAACCGAACAGCTTGAACTTGCCGTCCTGCATGCGGACGAGCCCGCGCGAAGTGCCGATCCACAACGCACCGTCGGGCCCGCGCGCGAGCGCGCGAACCTGGTTGCTGCCGGGCATCCCGTTCGCGTTGTCGTGGTGTTCGACCACCTTGCCGTCGCGCAAGCGCAGCAGGCCGCCGACATACGTGCCGACCCACAGGCTGTCGTCGTCGTCCGGCATCAGGCTGAGGATGGAATCGCCCGGCAAGCCGTCGGCGCTGGTGTAGACGTTGGTGACCTTCCCGTCGCGCCAGCGGTTGAGGCCGCGGCTGGTGCCGATCCAGACGCTGTCGTCGCGCGATTGCGCGATCGCGCGCACGTAGTCGTCGCTCAGGCCCTGCTCGGTGTTGTACGTGGTGAACGGCGCATCGCGCAGGCGCAGGAGCCCGGCGTTGGTGCCGGCCCACAGGCTGCCTTCGCGATCGACGAACAACGCGGCGACGCGGTTGTTCGGCAAACCCTTCTGGCTGCCGAGTGCATCCACGCCGTTGGCGCCCAGGCGCAGCAGGCCGTGGTTGATCGTGCCCACCCACAAGTCGCCCGCGGCGTCGCGCACGATGCTCGGCACGCCGTCGGCGGGCAGCAGCGGCGACACCGCTTCGAAACGCTCGCCCGTGCGCACGAACGCGCCGCGTTCGGTGCCGGCGTACAGGCGGCCGTCGTTGGTCTGTTCGAGGTGGAAGATCGGTGCGTCGGGCAGGCCGTCGTGGTGGTCGTACACCACGATGCGACCGCTGCCGGCGAAGTGCACGATGCCCGCGGCGGTGGACAGCCAGATCGAATCGTCGCGATCGCGCACGAGCCCGAACGTCACGTTCGACGGCAGGCCGTGGCCCTGCGAATACACCTGCACGTGGCCGTCGGGATCCACGCGTGTCAGGCCCGCGCTTTCAGTGGCGACCCACAGGCGGCCGCGCTGGTCGCGCACGGCATCCATGATCTCGTCCTGCGACAGGCCCTGCGCCTTGCCCCAGGTGCGCCACGTGCCGTTCTGCAGCACGCTCACGCCGCCGCGCGAAGTGCCCACCACCAGCGCGCCGTCGGGCGCGACGCGGATCGAACGCACGCCGTTGTCGCGCAGCGCCGGCGTGTTGCTGCGATCGATGACGTGGAATTCGAGCCCGTTGTAGCGGACCAGCCCTTCCCAGGTGCCGAACCAGAGATACCCGTCGGGCGTCTGCGCGATCGCGTTGACCTGGTTGTGCGGCAGGCCTTCGCGCGTGGTCCAGACTTCGCGGAAGTACGCGTTGACGGGTTTGTCGTGGGGCGCGGCCTGCGCGGCGGCCGGCAGGACGATCGCGGCCAGGGCCAGCAGCGCGGCGCAGGCCAGCAACGCCGCGGTGCGTGCGCGCCGCGCGGGCCGGGCCTGTGCTTGGTCAGCGTGCATGCGATCGATCGCGCGGCCCTCGTTCGGCTTCCGCGGCGCGCCCTGCCCCTAGTTGGTCGGCAGGCCCGCCAGCGGCCCCATGTGCTTCCGATAGTAGGCCAACTCCGCGATGGAATCGCGCACGTCGCTGAGGGCCGTATGGGCGGCCTGCTTGCGCAGGTTGCCGAGGATCCCGGGCGCCCAGCGCCGCGCGAGTTCCTTGAGCGTGCTCACGTCGAGGTTGCGGTAGTGGAAGTGCCTCTCGAGCGACGGCATCAGGCGATGCAGGAAGCGGCGGTCCTGGCAGATCGAGTTGCCGCACATCGGCGAGGCGTTGGCGGGCACCCATTCGGACAGGAAGGCCAGCGTGCGCGCCTCGGCCTCGTCCAGCGTGACCCGGCTGGCGACCACGCGCTGCCACAGGCCGGACTTGCGGTGCTGGTTGCGGTTCCACTCGTCCATCGATTCGAGGATGGCGACGGGGTGGACGATCGCGAGTTCCGGGCCTTCGGCCAGGACCTCCAGGTTGGAGTCGGTGACGATGGTGGCGATCTCGAGGATCGAATCGCGACCGGTATCCAGCCCGGTCATCTCCAGGTCGATCCAGATGAGCCGTCCTTCGCTCTGGGAATTCGCCATGCGCTCGCGGTGCCTGCCTAGGGTGACGCATCATAGCCCGGCCCCCCGCCCCCGGATGCAGGCCCCATGTTCCAGAACGCGCTGGCGCATTACGCCATCCTGACCGCGATGCTCGCCCCCGCCCTGCTGATGGCGGCCACGGCCTCGCTGCTGGTCTCGGCCAATGCGCGCCTGGCCCGCGTGGTGGACCGGCTGCGGGCGCTGATCGTGAGCTGGGAATACGACGCCCCGGACCGCGCCGAGCGCGACGACCAGATCAACCGCCATCGCCGCCGCGCGCACCTCGTGCTGCGCGCGTGCCAGTTGCTCTACGGCGCGCTGGGCGCGTTCGTCGGCACCAGCCTGAGCCTGGCGGTGGATGCGTTCACGGGGAACCGGCTGGTACTGCTGCCAACGGCGCTCGCGCTGGTGGGCGTGCTGTTCCTGCTCATGGCGAGCATCGTGATGGGCAGCGAGGTGAGCCTGTCGGTGCGCAGCTTCGACCTGGAGATCGACCAGGAACTGGACCGCAAGCGCACGTAGGTCAGAGCGCCGGCTTGCCGCGCTTGCGGCGGAAATAATTGGTCAGGCGCGTGCCCGCTTCTTCGGCGAGGACGCCGCCCACCACGTCGACGCGATGGTTGTGGCGCGGATCGGCCAGCAGGTCGAACACGCTGCCGGCCGCACCGGTTTTCGGATCGCTCGCGCCATAGACGACGCGTGCGACGCGCGCATGCACCATCGCCATCGCGCACATCGCGCAAGGCTCGAGCGTGACGTACAGCGTGCTGCCGAGCAGCCGGTGGTTGCCGATGCGCGCGCCGGCCTGGCGCAGCGCGACGATCTCCGCGTGCGCGGACGGATCGCGATCGGTGATGTTGCGGTTCCAGCCTTCGCCGAGCACTTCGCCGTCGGCCGACACCAGCAGCGCGCCAACGGGAATCTCGTCGTCTTCGTGCTCCGCGCGCTCGGCCAGTGCGAGCGCGCGTTGCATCCAGGCGATGTCGGTGTCGGCTTGGCTCACGCGACCCCGAGCCTGCCGCGATCGCCGTCGCGCGGCGCCGCCAGTTCCTCGGGCGACACGAAGCCTTCCAGGTCCGCCGCCTCGAAGAACGGGCGGATCTCGACCGCGCCCATGCCGAAGTTCGGGGCCTTCATCGCCCAGGCCAGGGCTTCGTCCATGTCCTTCACTTCCCAGATCGAGAAGCCGGCGACCACTTCGCGCGCTTCGGCGAACGGACCGTCGACGACCATGCGTTGCGTGCCCTGGTCGACGATGCGCTTGGACTCGGATTCGGGCTTGAGGCCCGCGCCTGCCACGAACACGCCGGCGGCGACGAGTTCTTCCGTGAAGCGATCCATCGCCTGGAAGGCTTCCAGCTGCTCGGGCGTGGGTTCCATCGGGACGTTCGGGTCCATCTTTGCAAAGACCATGACGCGCATTGTCGATCTCCTCGTTGGCAGGCCCGTCCAGGCCCTTACCCTTGACGACGAACGAGCGGGGCGAAAATCGACATGCCCGCCGGAATTATTTCGTGAGGGCGCCCTACTCCCACTCGATCGTCGCGGGCGGCTTGCCGCTGATGTCGTACACCACGCGCGACACGCCGCGCAGCTCGTTGATGATGCGGTTGGACACGTGGCCGAGGAACTCGTGCGGCAGGTGCGCCCAGTGCGCGGTCATGAAGTCGATGGTTTCCACGGCGCGCAATGCGATCACCCACTCGTACGCACGTGCATCGCCCACGACGCCCACCGACTTCACCGGCAGGAACACCGCGAAGGCCTGGCTCACCTTGTCGTAGAGATCGGCCTTGCGCAGTTCGTCGATGAAGATGTGGTCGGCCTTCGCGAGCAGTTCGGCGTACTCCGGCTTCACTTCGCCGAGGATGCGCACGCCCAGGCCCGGGCCCGGGAACGGATGGCGATACACCATCGCGTGCGGCAGGCCGAGTTCGACACCCAGGCGCCGCACTTCGTCCTTGAACAGTTCGCGCAGCGGCTCGACCAGGCCGAGCTTCATGTGTTCCGGCAAGCCGCCCACGTTGTGGTGCGACTTGATGACGTGCGCCTTGCCCGTCTTGCTGCCGGCCGATTCGATGACGTCGGGATAGATGGTGCCCTGCGCGAGCCAGCGCGCGTTCGCGAGCTTGCTGGATTCCTCGTCGAAGATGTCGACGAAGAGGTTGCCGATGACCTTGCGCTTGGCTTCCGGGTCCGCGATGCCGGCGAGCTTGTCGAAGTAGCGCTGGTGCGCATCCACGCGCAGCACCTTGACGCCCATGTGGCGCGCGAACATCGCCATCACCTGGTCGCCTTCCTCGAAGCGCAGCAAACCGGTGTCGACGAACACGCACGTCAGCTGGTCGCCGATCGCCTTGTGCAGCAGCGCGGCGACGACGGACGAATCCACGCCGCCCGACAAGCCGAGGATCACTTCGTCCGAACCCACCTGCGCGCGCACGCGCTCGACGAGGTCGTCGATGATGTTGGCCGCGGTCCACAGCGTGTCGCAGCCGCAGATGTCCACGACGAAGCGGCGCAGCAGCGCCTGGCCCTGCCGCGTGTGCGTGACTTCGGGATGGAACTGCACGCCGTACCAGCGGCGCGCGTCGTCGGCCATCGCGGCAACGGGAATGCGATCGGTGCGCGCGGTGACGGTGAAGCCCGGCGGCGCGGCGGCGACGTGGTCGCCGTGGCTCATCCACACGTTGAGGCGCGGCGGCGAACCCGGCTGGTCCTTCAAGCCGTCGAGCAACGCATCCTGCGCGACGATCTCGACTTCCGCATGCCCGAACTCGCGCGCATCGGCGGCTTCCGTCGCGCCGCCCAGCTGCGCGGCCATCGTCTGCATGCCGTAGCAGATGCCGAGGATCGGCAGGCCCGCGTCCCAGACCTGCTGCGGTGCGCTGGGCGCGCCCGGCAACGTGGTGGATTCCGGACCGCCCGACAGGATGATGCCCTTCGCGCCGAACTTGGCGATCTCGGACGGTTCGTGGTCCCACGCCCAGATCTCGCAGTACACCCCGAGTTCGCGGATGCGGCGCGCGATGAGCTGCGTGTACTGCGCGCCGAAATCGAGGATGAGGATCTTGTCGCGATGGATGTCGTGCATGGAATCTCCGGGACCGGGGACCCGGGACCGGGGACCGGGGAAATCAAAACGTCGTTGCTGTTACTGGTCCCGGGTCCCTGGTCCCCGGTCCCTTGCCTCAGCTCGCGCGGTAGTTCGGCGGTTCTTTCGTGATCTGCACGTCGTGCACGTGGCTTTCGCGCGTGCCGGCCGCGGTGACTTTCACGAACGAGGGCTTGACGCGCATGTCCTCGATCGTCGCGCAGCCGACATAGCCCATCGTCGCGCGCAGGCCGCCGGCCAGCTGGTGCACCACGCCGCTGAGCGCGCCGCGATACGGCACGCGGCCTTCGATGCCTTCGGGCACGAGCTTGTCGGCGTCGCTGGCGTCCTGGAAATAGCGGTCCTTCGATCCCAGCTCCATCGCACCGAGCGAGCCCATGCCGCGATAGCTCTTGTAGCTGCGGCCCTGGAACAGTTCGGTTTCGCCCGGCGATTCCTCGGTGCCGGCGAACAGGCCGCCGATCATCACGCTCGACGCGCCGGCGACGATCGCCTTGCCGAGGTCGCCCGAGTAACGGATGCCGCCGTCGGCGATCAGCGGGATGCGGTCCTGCAGCGCCTCGGCGACCATGTCGATCGCGGTAACCTGCGGCACGCCCACGCCGGCGACGATGCGCGTGGTGCAGATCGAACCGGGGCCGACGCCGACTTTCACCGCGTCCGCGCCCGCGTCCATCAAGGCGAGCGCTGCATCGCCGGTGACGATGTTGCCGCCGATGACTTCGAGCTTCGGGAAGGTTTTCTTGGCCCAGCGCACGCGGTCGAGCACGCCCTGCGAATGGCCGTGCGCGGTGTCGACGATGATCACGTCCACGCCCGCGGCCACCAGCGCTTCGATGCGCTGTTCGGTGTCGCCGCCCACGCCCACCGCCGCGCCGCACAGCAGGCGTTCGCTGCTGTCGTAGGCCGCGTTGGGGTTGTCCTGTTTCTTCTGGATGTCCTTGACCGTGATCAGGCCGCGCAGCTCGAACGCATCGTTGACCACCAGCACCTTCTCGATGCGGTGGCGATGCAGCAGCTGCAGCACTTCGTCGTCGCTGGCGCCTTCGCGCACGGTGATCAGGCGATCCTGCTTGGTCATGATGTGGCGGACCGGATCGTCGAGTTTCTTCTCGAAGCGCATGTCGCGCCCGGTGACGATGCCGACGAGGCGACCGCCATCCACCACCGGCACGCCGGAGATGTTGCGTGCGCGCGTGAGGCGCAGCACTTCGCCGATCGTGGTGTCGGGCGCGACGGTGAAGGGTTCCTTGATCACGCCGGCTTCGAACTTCTTGACGCGCGCGACTTCGGCGGCCTGTCGTTGCGCGGACATGTTCTTGTGCAGGATGCCGATGCCGCCCAGCTGGGCCATCGTCACTGCGAGGCGCGCTTCGGTCACCGTATCCATCGCGGCGGACACGATGGGCAGGTTGAGGCGCAGGTTGCGGGTAAGGCGCGTGGCGAGCGAGACGTCCTTGGGCAGGACGATGGAATGCGCGGGAACGAGCGAGACGTCGTCGTAGGTCAGCGCTTCTGCCTGGATGCGGAGCATGGAGCCCCCCGAGTGCGGGAAGCGCGGCATTCTACCTCTTAAGCGGCGCCGTCCGATGCCTCTGCCGCCTCCAGAGTGTTCTGCATGAGGGTGGCCACCGTCATCGGGCCCACGCCGCCGGGGACGGGCGTGATCCAGCTGGCGCGCTGCGCGGCCGCGTCGAAGCCCACGTCGCCCACCAGGCGGCCGTCGTCGAGGCGGTTGATGCCCACGTCGATCACGACCGCGCCGGGTTTGACCCATTCACCGGGCACCAGACCCGGGCGGCCCACGGCCACGACCAGGATGTCGGCGCCGCGCACGGAGGCCTCCAGCACCGCCGGCGGGGTGAACTTGTGGCAGCTGGTGACCGTGCAGCCGGCGATCAGCAGTTCCAGCGCCATCGGGCGGCCGACGTGGTTGGACACGCCCACGATGGTCGCGCTGGCGCCGCGCACCGGGCGGTCGGTGTAGGCCAGCAGCGTGGTGATGCCGCGCGGCGTGCACGGGCGCAGGCCGAACTGGCGCAGCGCCAGGTGGCCCACGTTCTCCGGGTGGAAGCCGTCGACGTCCTTGCGCGGGTCGATGCGGTGGATCAGCTGGGTGGCGTCGCGGCGGTCGGGCAGCGGGAGCTGGACCAGGATGCCGTGGACGTCCGGGTCGGCGTTGAGGCGGTCGACCAGGGCCAGCAGCTCGGCGTCGGTCGTGGATTCGGGCAGGTCGTAGTCGATCGCCCGGATGCCCACCTTCTGCGCGGCGCGGCGCTTGTTGCGCACGTAGACCGACGAGGCCGGGTCGTTGCCGACCAGCACCACGGCCAGCCCGGGCGCGGGCTTGCCCTGCGCGATGCGCGCGCGGACCCGCAGGGCGAGCGAATCGAGGAGGTCCTCGGAGATGCGCTTGCCATCGAGGATGCGGGCGGGAGGCGGGGTCGAGGCGTTCGTCATCCGGAGGCCACCGGGCCTGTGATGCAGTCGGGCTGCGCATTATGCCGGCCCGTTGTAGCCTCGCGAGCCGTTATGCCAGGAACAGGACACGCGCGGACGCCATGGACGCCGATTTCGAAACCACGCAGATCGAGGCCGCGGCCTTCCGCCGCCTGCGCGACCACCTCGTGCGCGAGCGCGCGGACGTGCAGAACATCGACCTGATGATCCTCGCCGGCTTCTGCCGCAACTGCCTCGCCGACTGGTACCGCGAAGCCGCCGAGGCGCGCGGCATCGCGATGACGAAGGACGAAGCGCGCGAGTCGGTCTACGGCGAACCCTTCGCCGACTGGAAGCGCAGGCACCAGCGCGAAGCGACCCCGGAACAACTCGCGGCCTTCGATGCCGCCCAGCGCAAGGATGCCGGCCGATGAATCGCAAGAAGACCCTCGCCGCCGCCCTGGCCGCCCTGCCCGTCCTCGCCTACGCCGGCATGTGCGGGTGGATGTACGCCAAGCAGCGCGACCTGTTGTACCTGCCGCAGGACACGCGCGCGGACGTCAAGCAGACCGACTTCGGCATCGCGCGCAACGGCGTGATGCTCAACGGCTGGCTGGTGAACATCGGGCAGCCCGGCGCGGTGGTGTATTTCGGCGGCAACGCCGAGCGCATCGAAGACCGGCGCCAGCAGTTCGGGCGCTGGTTCCCGCACAGCAGCATCTACCTGGTGCCCTATCGCGGCTACGGCGCGAGCGAAGGCACGCCGACGGAAGCGGACATCCTCGAGGACGCGCTGTACGTGTTCGACCAGGTGCAGGCGCGCCAGCCGGGTGCGCGCATCGTGGTGATCGGCCGCAGCCTGGGCAGCGCGGTGGCAAGCTACGTCGCGTCGAAGCGCCCGGTGGCGAAGCTGGTGCTCGTCACGCCGTTCGACAGCATGGCCAACGTCGCGCAGTCGCATTACCCGTGGTTGCCGGTGCGCTGGCTGCTGCAGGACCGCTACGACGAAGCCGCGTACCTCGCCAAATACAACGGGCCGTTGCTCGTGGTGCGCGCGGGCCGCGACGACGTGGTGCCGCCCGCGAGCACCGATCGCCTGCTCGCCGCGTTGCCGAAACCCCCGCAGGTGCTGGACCTTCCGCACGCCGATCATTCCTCGGTCGCGAACGATCCGGCCTACGCGAAGGCGATATCGAACTTCGTTTCGTCACCCTGATCGTTTCCGAGGACGCCGCATGATCAACCTGGCCGAATGTCCGAAGTGCAACAACCGCGTGTTGCACGTGCGCATCGAATCGGCGGTCGCGACAGTCGACGAAGAATCCAAGGGGCGCTGCCTCACGTTCTCGTGCATCCACTGCAACACGCTGCTCGGCGTGCAGATGGACCAGCGCTCGCGTCCGCGACGCCGGAACGAAGCCGCACCGCAACCGAACTGACGCGCGTCAGGGCGTGGCCGGTGGCTGCACCTGCAAGGGCGCGGCCGACGGTGCAGGGCAACGCTGCATCCCCGGCGGCATGGGCAATGCGCACAGCGTGCAGCACGCGGGCGATGGCGGTGCCATCGGCGGCGGCAGCGGCGCCGTGACCTGGAGCTTGAGCAACGCCACCCAATCCTGGCGATCGAAACTGCAGGCCTCGTCCGCGCCCGGGCGACACGCGACCGGGGTGGCGGTCTTGCGCGGCAAGCCCCACACGCGCCCTTCGCGGTTGAGCCGCAACGTGCGCATCGTGACGCCCTGCAGCACGTTGCCGCCGATGGTGTAGAGCGTGCCGCCCGCAGGATCGGATTCCACGACGATGTCGCAATGCATCGCCATGCCGCTGCCGTCGCGGGCGAGCGTGGCGCGGAAATTCGCGGACCCCAACGGCACGGTCAGGCCGCGGGTGAAGCACAGCAGGTCGCCCATCGCGGGCGTTTCCGCATCCGGATCGGCGAAGCGGTACGGCCCTGCGGGATCACCGCGCAGGGCCTGGCGCACGTAATCGACGTGGCTCGCCGAAGCCTGGAACCCCGGCACGCTCGCGCGCATCTCGACGAAGGTGACGAACACCGCCGACCACGGCGTGTCGATCACGAACGCGCGGCAGATCGCGCTGCCGTACAGGCTGTCCAGCGCCGACGTGCCGCATTCGTTCGCACCGGGATGCGAGGACATCTGCGAGAGCAAGCCGGTCGCGCGCCAGTAGTCGACGACGCGGCGCCACGCGGGCGTGGTTCGGTCCTGCAGCCGCACGTTTTCGGCTTCCGCGACGGTGGTGCTCGCCAGGCGTCCGCGCTCGTCGAGGAACGGCGAATACCACAGGCGATGCTCGGCGCAGGCGACCGACGCGATGCGCTGGCCCCACGTGGTGGGCAGCGGTGCGTTGAGCGGGCAAGGCTCCCCTGCCCGCGCATGGCCGGCGAAGGCGAGCGCGAGCAACGTCAGGGCGGCGAAGGGAAGCGATCGGCGGCGTGCGTCCATGGGGTCCCCGTGTCCTTGCGGGGGCCCGAGCGGGTCAGCCCCCGGCGCAAAACCTCGCATAGTCGATGTAACCGGGAAAATCACGCCCGGCAGGACACACGGGACAATCCGGGTCCGGCGCGAGCCGCGTCTCGCGAAATTGCAGGCCCAGCGCGTCGATGTGCAGCAGCCGGCCCGTGAGCGGCTGGCCGATCCCGAGCAGCAGCTTGAGGACTTCGGTGGCCTGCAGCAGGCCCACGATCCCGGGCACCACGCCGAGCACGCCGGCCTCGGCGCAATTGGGCGCGGCTTCGGGCGGCGGCGGTTCCGGGAACAGGCAGCGATAGCACGGCGCCACGCCGCGATGGCGGCCGGCATCGAACACGCTCGCCTGCCCTTCGAAGCGATGCACCGCGCCGTACACCAGCGGCTTGGCCAGCTTCACGCACGCATCGTTGAGCAGGTAGCGCACGGGGAAGTTGTCGGCGCCGTCGACCACGACGTCCACGCCTTGCAGCAGCGCTTCCACGTTGGCCGACGTCACGCGTTCGGCGATCGCTTCGATGCGCGTGCGCGGGTTGAGCGCGGACAGCGTGTCGCGCGCCGATTCGACCTTCGCAACGCCGATGCGCGCATCGGTGTGCAGGATCTGGCGCTGCAGGTTGCTGCGATCGACCACGTCGTCGTCGGCGATGCGCAACGTGCCGACGCCCGCGGCCGCGAGGTAATACGCGACGGGCGAACCGAGGCCGCCGGCGCCGATGACGAGCACCGTTGCGGCTTCCAGGCGCTTCTGTCCCGCGAGCCCGATTTCCGGCAGGCGCAGGTGTCGCGAATAGCGTTCGCTGAAATCGTCGTCGAGTTGCGGCATGTCCATCGGCAGGCCGGCGAGCGACCACGCCTGCGTGCCGCCGTCGACGGACGCGATGTGGCGATAGCCCTTTGCGATCAGGGCTTCGGCGGCGAACTGCGAACGCCGGCCGCTCTGGCAGATCAGCAGGATCTCGGCCTCGCGGTCCGGCAGGTACGCGGCGGGATCGGCTTCGAGCGTGGCGCGGTCGATGCCGCGCGCGCCCTGCGCAGTGCCGAGCGCGCGTTCGTGCGCGTCGCGGACATCGACGAGGATCGCACCGCCCTGCTGGCGCTCGCGGGCCTGGCGGGGCGAAAGGACATGCAGGGACATGGCGCGATTATCCGCTCGTTGCGTCAATACGGCAGCACGTCGACGACGGTGCCGGCAGGAAGCTGTTGCGGGCCTTCCGGGACCACGATCAACGCGTCGGCGCGGGCCGCCGCATGCAGGCGGTGGGAGCCGGTGGCGGCGTCGGGCCAGGCGCGCAGGACGCCGTCGGCGCCCGCGTCAAGGCGGCCACGGAGGAATTCGCGGCGCGCGTGCGGCTTGTCGATCGGCGCGGCGAGTTGCGCGCGGAAGGCGCGGCGCGGTTGGGTGCGGCCCTGCAGGCCGTCGAGCAGGCGGCGGCCGAGCGTGGCGTAGGTGGCGAACACGGAGACGGGATTGCCCGGCAATCCGAGGAACCGCGCGCGATCGAGCGTGCCGAACAGCAGCGGCATGCCGGGCTTCATGCGCACCTTCCAGAAATGGATCTCGCCGTGCGCGACGAGCATCGCGGGCACGTGGTCCTTCTCGCCGACGGAGACGCCGCCGCAGGTGATCACCAGGTCGAAGCTCGACGCGGCGTCGCGCAGCACGGATTCGACGCGCTCCGGGTTGTCGGGCAAGGCGGGCCAGGCGGTGGGTTCGAGGCCGTCGGCGCGCAGCAGGCCCATCAGCAGTTCGCGGTTGCTGTCGTGGATCTGGCCGGGCGCGAGCGGCATGCCGGGCGGGACGAGTTCGTCGCCGGTGGTGAACACCGCGACCGTCGGGCGCGCGAACACGGACAGTTGATCGACGCCGAGCGAGGCCGCGGTGGCGACGCGCGCGGGCGTGAGCACGCAGCCGGCGTCGAGCACGGTATCGCCGATGCGCACGTCTTCGCCGGCGTGGCGGACGTTGGCGCCGGCGACGATGCCCGCGGGAACGACGATGCGATCGCCCTCGTCGCGCACGACTTCGCGGATGACCACGGTGTCGGCGCCGGTCGGCATCGGCGCGCCGGTGGTGATGCGGATGCAGGTGCCCTGCGCGAGGACGAGGTCGCGCGCGAGGCCGGCGAATTGTTCGCCCGCCAGTGGCAGCGTCGTGTCCCCCTGCCCCGCGAGGTCCGCGTGGCGCACGGCGAAACCGTCCATCGCGCTGTTGTCGAACGGCGGCGACGGAATCGCGGCGATGACATCTTCGGCAAGGATGCGGCCATGCGTGCGCGCGAGCGCGAGGCGTTCGACCGGCATGCGGTGTTGCGCCGCGACGCGATCGACGATTGCCTGCGCATCGTCGAACGCCAGTTGCATCGGAACGTCGTCGCGCATGGTCATCCGATCGAAGCGTGGACGGCGGCGAGGTCCGCCGGCGTGTTGAGGTTGCCCAGGCGCACGCCGTTCAAGCGGAGGCGTGGCATTGCGAGGGTGGATTGCACGGCGTGCACGGAATGATCGGTGCTCGCCAACGCATCGATGAGTGCATCGCGGAGCGCGGGCACGTGCCAGAGCGCGACCAGCGGTTGCGGCCCGTCGTCGTCCTCGATGGACGCGCCCTGCCCGCCCGCCGACGCGAGCGTCGGCAGCAGGCAGTCGTTGACGAAGACCAGGTCGACCGGCAGCGTGAGCAACCACGGCGTATCGCAGGCGGACGCGAGTGCGTCGAGGCCACCGAGCGGGCCGAGGTCGGCGATGCGGTCAGGGACGACGCGCAGGCCGGCGTGTTCGTAACGGACGAGATCGCGATTGGCACTCACCAGCACCGCATCGACTTCGCGTTCGAACCGCTGCACGAGGCGCGCCACCTGCGACATCCCGTCGCGCACGATCCACGCCTTGTCGATCCCGCCCAGCCGCGACCCCCGACCGCCGGCGAGCACGCCGAGCGTCACGCCGGTCGCGCGCGGCGCGGCCGTCATCTCACTTGCCCTTGACGTGCTTCATCAGGCGCCGCTTCTTCGCGACCTGGCGCGCGGTGAGCGGGTTCTTCGGCTTGTCCTTGTACGGGTTCTCGCCTTCCTTGAAGAGGAAGCGCACCGGCGTGCCGACGAGCTTGAAGCGCTTGCGGAAGAAGTTCTCGAGGTAGCGCCGGTAGCTGTCCGACAGCGTGCGCAGGCGCGATCCGTGCACGATGAAGGTCGGCGGGTTGTCGCCGCCCGGATGCGCGTAGCGCAGCTTGGCGACGTGGCCGCGCACGACGGGCGGCGGATTGGTTTCGTAGGCGATTTCCAGCGCCTTCGTGGTCTCGGCGGTGGTGAACTGGCGCGTCGCCGACGAATGCGCGCGATGGATCGCCTTGAACAGTTCGCGCATGCCCGAGCCGTGCAGCGCGGAGATGCGCACCGCTTCGGCCCAGTCGACGAACGCGAGCTTGCGCGAGAGCAGTTGTTCGTTCTGTTCGCGCTGGTAGTCGGTGAGGCCGTCCCACTTGTTCACGCCGACGACGAGCGCGCGGCCCGCATCGAGCACGGCGCCGAGCACGCTGGCGTCCTGGTCGGTCACGCCTTCCACCGCGTCGAGCATGATCACGGCGACCTGGCACTGTTCGATCGCGCCGAGCGTCTTGACGATGGAGAACTTCTCCACCGCGTCTTCCACGCGGCCCTTGCGACGCAGGCCGGCGGTGTCGATGAGGCGGTACTTGCGGCCGTCGCGCTCCAGGTCCACCGCGATCGAATCGCGCGTGGTGCCCGGCACGTCCGACGCGATCATGCGTTCCTCGCCCAGGATGCGGTTGACCAGCGTGGACTTGCCGACGTTGGGGCGGCCGACGAACGCGATGCGCACGCGCTCGGGATCGTTGTCGAGGATTTCGGTGTCGCCGTCGCGCGGCAGCACGGCCATCGTGCGCGCCATCAACGCATCGAGGCCCTGCTTGTGCGCGGACGACACGCCCAGCACTTCCTTGATGCCGTAGCGCGCGAACTCGGCGAGCGCGGCCTGTGCGTCGAGGCCATCGACCTTGTTGACGACGAGGAACGTCGGCGTGTCGACCTTGCGCAGCCACGACAGGATTTCGTCGTCGATCGCCGAGGCGCCTTCGCGGCCGTCGACGACGAACAGGATGAGATCCGCTTCTTCGGCCGCCGCGCGCGACTGGCGCGCGGTGGCGCCGGCCAGGCCTTCTTCGCTGCCCGCGATGCCGCCGGTGTCCACGAGCACGAAGGGGCGCTCGGGATCGAGGCGGCACACGCCGTAGTTGCGGTCGCGCGTGACGCCGGGCTCGTCGTGGACGAGGGCGTCGCGCGAACGCGTCAGGACGTTGAAGAGCGTCGATTTCCCGACATTGGGACGACCGACGAGGGCGACGAGGGGCAGCATGGAAGATCCGGGTTGACCGAGCGGAATGGAGCGAAGTCCGCGCGGACGCGGACCGTGTTACTGGATGCGGAACGCGGTGACTTCGCCGTCGATGTTCTGGACGAGCAGCACGCCGTCGGCCACGACGGGGGTGGCGCGCACGGGATCGCCGCCGACGCGCGAACGCGCGGCGAACGCGCCGGTGTCCAGGCGCAGCCAGTGCACGTACCCGTCGTAGTCGGCGACCACGGCGTAATCGCCCTGCACCGCCACACCCGCGAGGTTGCGGCGCGCGAGCGCGGGCTGCTGCCACAACGAACCGCCGGTGGCCTTGTCGATGGCCCACACCGCGCCGGCGGGATCGGCGACGACCACGCGGTCGCTGCCGTTTCCCACGCGGCCGGCGCCGCCGTTGTCGCGCTGCCAGATCGGGCGGCCGCTGGGGCCGTCGATCGCCATGGTCTGCTTCTTGAAGCTGGTGGCGTACAGCGTGGTGCCGTCGATCACGGGCGTGCCGTCGATGTCGGACATGCGGTCCAGTTCGCTGCGGCCTTCGGCCTGGGCGACGGACTGTTCCCACAGCAGGCGGCCGTCGGTGGACGACAGCGCGGTGACCGAGCCGTCGTCGTTGCCGACGAACACGAAGCCCGGGCCGAGCGCGACCGAATCGTTGCCGCGCACGGTGAGCGCGGGCAGTTCGCGCTGCCAGAACCAGCGACGCTCGCCGGAGGCGGCATCGAACGCGGTGACCACGCCGTCGTTGGCGCGCACGAACACCAGGCCTTCGCCGATGACGGGCGCGGCGATGACTTCGTTGCCCACGCGGGCGTGCCACTTCTCGGCGCCGGTGCTCTCGTCGAGCGCGATCACTTCGCCGTCCAGGCCGCCAACCACGACCAGGCCGTTGCCCGCGCCGGGACCGCCGGACAGGCGCAGTTTTTCCTTGCCCTTCTCGCGCTTGGGATCCCACTTCCAGGCTTCGGCGCCCGTCTGCAGGTCCACCGCGCGCACGCCGCCTTCGACCGCGGCCATGAACACCTTGCCGTCGGCGACCGACGGACCCTGGCGCACGCCGATCGCGCCTTCGCCGCCGCCGGCCTTCGCCGACCACAGCTTCTTGACGGTGGCGGTCGGGGTGAACTCGGTGAGCTCGGCGGGCTCGAGCGCTTTCTTCTCGTCCTTGCCGGCGCCGAACCAACCCTTGACGGTGGAACAGCCGGCCAGCGCGATCACGCAGCACAGGACGAGCGAAACGCGTTGCACGGACGACTTCACTGGCGTGGGGGCCTTCATCAGCTGCGGTTCTCCGGACGGGTCGGGTTGCCGCCGACCTGGATGAGCTTGAGTTCGACGACGCGGCGCTGCGGCATGGCCACGTCGAGCTTCGCCAGCGCCTGCGTGTAGGCGGCACGGGCGTCGTCGGTGCGCTTGAGCGCATACAACGCGTCGCCGCGGGCTTCGAGCGCGGCTGCGCCCGTGGGTTTGTCGCCGAGGAGCGCGAGGGCGTCCTGCGGCTTGCCATCGTCGATGAGCAGGCGCGCCAGGCGCGACTGCAGTACGGCGGCGATGGCCGGATCCTTCGATTGCACGGCGCGCAGCGTGGCGATGGCCTGCGTGGTGTCGCCGGCCTCCACCTGCTTCTTGGCCAGCTGCATCGCGGCGAGCGCGGCGTAGTCGTTGCCGGACTTCACCAGCGTGGCGGCGGTGCCCTGCGCCTTCTTGACGTCGCCGGCCTGCACCTCGTGCACCAGCGTGTCGTATTGCTGCGCGGCGGCGAGGCGTTCGCCCACCTGCTTCTGCTGCCACCACTGCCAGCCGCCGATGGCGGCAAGGCCGAGGGCGATGCCCATCACCAGGCCGCCGCCGTTGTTGCGCAGCCAGCCGCGGACGCGTTCGCTTTGTTCGTGTTCGTCGAGCAGGTCGTCGATCGCCATGCTGCCTCTGGGCTTTTTCTATGAGTCGTTCAGGGGGATGCGGATTGCGCACGCGCGCACGTCGCACCACCGTGTCGACCTGCCTGCGTGGCCCTGCGTCAGTCGCGGACCGGCGCCAGAGAGCCGTCGGAGGATACCTGAAAGCGTGCGACGTTCGCACGGCGGAAGGGCGTGAGGTCCTGCGCGCGGTCGCCTTGCTGGACCGCCACGGCCGACGCATTGCCCAGGGTCACACGGCCGACTTCACCGGCCACGTAGCTGCGCGTGGAGCCCGCGGGCACCAGGCTTTTCTCGAGCGTGCGGCCATCCGGCGCCTGCACCTGGATCCAGCTGTCGCCCGAAAAACGCAGGATCAATGCGGGCTGCGCGGACGGGCGCGGCGCGAGCGACGGCGTCATCGACGCCACCACCGGCGCTTCGGAGGCGGGGTGCTGCACCGAGGTGGCCTGGCCGAGCGACGGTGCGCCCGCGGCCGGTGCATCGAGCGATTGCACGGTGGCCGGATCGCGCGTGCTGTTCAGATGCGGTTTGGTCGCCAGCCACACGGGCACGACGATCGCCGCGGTGATCACGATGTAGACCATCCGCCGCGTGCCCTGCTCGATGAGCCGGTGCATGCGCGGGGTGTAGCTGCGCGGCACGAGCGCCGGCGGTTCGATCGGTGCGACGCCGGAGGCGGCGATGGTGGTCGAGGTGACCAGCCCGAGCAGGCGCGAGTAGCTGCGCAGTTGCCCGCGCACGAACACCGGTGCGCCCAGGCGGGCCCAGTCTTCTTCTTCCAGCGACTGCACGACGCGCGACGGCATGTGCAACTGCGCGGCGACGTCTTCCAGCGACAAGCCGGCGGCCTCGCGCGCCTTCCGCAGGCGCAGGCCCACCCCCGACTCGGAAACGTAGTGATCGGCGTCCATCATGGTGCTTTCGATCCCCCCGCGTTCCCCTGCGCAACGCCGGGGAACTCTTCCCTCAGGCGGCGAACGTAGCGCGCGGATGCGGCACTGTCGCCGAGTTTGTCTTCGATCTGTGACGCAAGTTGGAGCGCTTCGGGCGTGACCGCCGCCGCGGCGAGCCTGCGCTCGGAAAACGCGCGCGCTTCCATGTAACGCCCGGCGCGGAACGCGATGCTGGCCATCGTGCCCAGGGCCACCGGATCGTTGGGGTCCATCTGCAACGTGGCGCGCAGCATCTGCTCGGCGTCGAGCGGGCGGCCGGCATCCAGCGTGCACTTGCCCGCGTTGGCCATCGCGCTGGTGCGCGAGCGGTACGAGGGATCCTGCAGGGCCTTGTCGAACCACGGCAGCGATTCCGCCGCGCGGCCGTTGGTGCACAGCCAGGTGCCGTAGTTGTTGAGCGTGGCGCCGGAAGGGTCGAGTTCCGCGGCGCGCATGTACTGCGTGCCCGCCAGCGCGCTGTTGCCGCGGCGGTCGGCGATGACGGCGAGCAGCGTGTAGGCGTCGGCGAGCTTCGGGTCCGCCTTCAGCGCCTTGTTGGCCTGCGCTTCGGCGGCGTCGAGGTCGCCTTCGAGGAGTTTCTGCTGCGAGCGGTCGGCGGCCAGGCGTGCGGTGTCGCGCTCGCGGCTGGCGGCGGTGTCGTGCACTTCGACGGGTTCGGCGACGCGATCGAAGTCCTTGCGGGACGGATCGGTCTTGAACAGGGCAACGCGCGAACAGCCGGCCCCGGCAAGGGCCAAGAGCAGGAGCAGTGCGAGGGCCTTACGCGGCCGCATCGCCGATCCCCTGTTCTGCCAGGTGCTTGCGGAATTCCGCCTGTCGCCGGGTCCGATCAAGTACCTGCCCCTTCAGCTGGCCGCATGCGGCATCGATGTCGTCGCCACGCGTCCTGCGGACCGTGGCCAGCACGCGCGCTTCCTGCAAGGTTTTCTGGAAGGCGCGGATGTCTTCGTCGGCCGAGCGCTCGAAGCGCGTGCCGGGGAAGGGATTGAACGGAATCAGGTTGACCTTCGCCGCGTCCTTCATCTGCACGGCGTTGTCGAACTTGTGCATCAGGCGCGCGAGTTGCTTCGCATGCTGCGGCTGGTCGTTGACGCCCTTCATCAGCGTGTATTCGAAGGTGATCGAACTGCCGCGCTTGCGCGCAACGTAACGCTCGCACGAGGCCATGAGCTCGGCGATCGGGTACTTCTTGTTGAGCGGCACCAGCTCGCTGCGCAGCTCGTCGTTCGGCGCATGCAGCGACACGGCGAGCGACACGTCGCTCACCTCGCCCAGCTTGTCGATCATCGGCACCATGCCGGCGGTGGACAGCGTGACGCGCTTGTTGGCCAGGCCGAAGCCCAGGTCGTCGCGCATCACGCTCATCGCGCGCACGACGTTGTCGAAATTCATCAGCGGCTCGCCCATGCCCATCATCACCACGTTGGTGAGCTTGCGCTGGCGATGCGGCACGTTGCCCAGGTGCTTCGCGGCCACCCACACCTGGCCGATGATCTCGGCGGTGGAGAGGTTGCGGTTGAAGCCCTGCGTGGCGGTGGAACAGAACTGGCAGTTGAGCGCACAGCCCACCTGCGACGACACGCACAGCGTGCCGCGGCCCTTGTCGGGGATGAAGACGGTTTCGATGGCGTTGCCGCCATCCATGCCGAGCAGCCACTTGTGCGTGCCGTCCAGCGAAGGCTTTTCGAACTGCACCTTCGGCACGAGCACGTGCGCGCTGTCCTCGAGCTTGGCGCGCAGCGCCTTGCCGAGGTCGGTCATTTCATTGAAGTCGGTGACGTGGCGATGGTGGATCCACTTCATCACCTGGTGGGCGCGGAAACGCTTCTCGCCGAGCGTGTCGGCGAAGAAGCGCTCCAGTCCCTCGCGATCGAGGTCGAGCAGGTTCTGCTTGGCGGCGATCGCGGTCATGTCGCTCAACGCGTGTAGACGTCCGTGGCCGGGAAGAAGTACGCGATTTCGATCGCGGCATTTTCCAGCGAGTCGGAACCGTGCACGGCATTGGCGTCGATCGAATCGGCGAAGTCGGCGCGGATCGTGCCCGGCGCGGCATCCTTCGGATTGGTGGCGCCCATCAGGTCGCGGTTCTTCAGCACGGCGCCTTCGCCTTCCAGTGCCTGGATCATCACCGGACCGGAGCTCATGAAGTTGACCAGCGCGCTGAAGAACGGGCGCTCGCGGTGCACGGCGTAGAAACCTTCCGCTTCCTGCTTCGACAGGTGCTTCATCTTGGCGGCCACGACCTTCAGGCCGGCCTTCTCGAAACGGGAATAGATTTCGCCGACGACGTTCTTGGCAACGGCATCGGGCTTGATGATCGAAAGGGTGCGCTCCAGCGCCATGGGGAAACTCTCCGGGCTAATGTCGGACCCGTCTTTGCGCGGGGCCGAAGATAACAGAAAAACCCGCGGCGGGACGCGGGTTTAGCCGATATGGCTGGCGGCGATTCTAACCACTGAACACGTTCGATGCACGCGTGGAACCCTGTCGCGTTCACCGGGGCGTGGGGTGCGCGGCGTTGACGATACGTCGGCGTACGGACTAGCATCAAACAAGCGTTTGATTCGAACGGCCGCTTGCCGGCCCCGCAGCGAGACCCCGCCATGACCGCCACCGCCCATTTCTCCACCAAGGACCGGATCCTCGGTGCCGCCGAAGAACTGTTCGCCCAGTACGGGTTTTCCGGCACGTCGCTGCGCCAGGTGACCAGCCGTGCCGACGTCAACATCGCCGCGGTCAACTACCACTTCGGCAGCAAGGAAAACCTGGTCAACGAGGTCTTCCGCCGCCGCATGGACGACATGAGCGCCGCGCGCCTGGCCGCGTTGAAAGTTGCCCAGAAGGACCACCCGGGCGACCTCGAACCCATCCTCGCCGCCTTCGTCGAACCGGCGCTGGCGATGGCGCAGGACCGCCACGGCGGCGGCGCCTTCATCCGCGTGATCGCCCGCGCCTACGCGGAAAAGAACGACGGCCTGCGCAAGTTCCTCTCCGACCAGTACGGCCACGTGCTGCGCGATTTCGCGAAGGCGATCGCCGGCTGCATGCCGGGGCTGACGAAGGAAGCGCTGTACTGGCGGCTGGATTTCCTGTCCGGCGCACTCACCTATGCCATGGCGGATTTCGGCCTGATCAAGCGGCCGTCCGGCGTCTCCGAATCCGCACATCGCGAGCACGCGGCGAAGGAGTTGATCCGCTTCGCGGCGGCCGGCTTCAAGAGTTGAAGTGGTTTCTCAAGAACACGATCTTTCACATTTCGTTTCAAGGACTTAAGAAACATGTCTAAGAACTTGCTTGTGCGCCGCGCCGCGGTGCTCGGGGCTGGTGTCATGGGGGCGCAGATCGCCGCGCACCTCACCAATGCGGGCGTCGACACGGTGTTGTTCGACCTCCCGGCGAAGGAAGGCGATCCGAACGGGATCGCTGCGAAGGCGATCGCGAACCTCGCGAAGCTCTCGCCTGCCCCGCTCGCCACCGCATCGCTCGCCGAACGCATCGTGCCGGCCAACTACGACACGGGCCTGGAACTGCTGCGCGGCTGCGACCTGGTGATCGAAGCGATCGCCGAACGCATGGACTGGAAGCAGGACCTGTACAAGCGCATCGCGCCGTTCGTGCCGGACCACGCGGTGCTCGCCAGCAACACCTCGGGCCTCGGTATCGATGCGCTCGCCGGCGTACTGCCCGAAGCCCTGCGCCACCGCTTCTGCGGCGTGCACTTCTTCAACCCGCCGCGCTACATGCACCTGGCGGAACTCATCCCGGCGAAGACCACCGAGCCCGCCATCCTCGCCGCGCTCGAGTCCTTCCTCGTCACCACGCTCGGCAAGGGCGTGGTGATCGCCAAGGACACGCCGAACTTCATCGGCAACCGCATCGGCGTGTTCTCGATGCTGGCCGCGATGCACCACACCGAACAGGGCAAGCTCGGCTTCGACACCGTCGATGCGCTGACGGGCCCGGCGATCGGCCGCCCGAAGTCGGCGACGTATCGCACGGCCGACGTCGTCGGCCTCGACACGATGGCGCACGTCATCAAGACGATGGCCGACACGCTGCCGGATGATCCGTGGCACGCGTACTTCCAGGCGCCGGCTTGGCTGCAGGCCCTCGTGTCGAAGGGCGCGCTCGGGCAGAAGGCCGGTGCGGGCTTCTACACCAAGCGCGGCAAGGACATCCTCGTCCTCGACCTCGCGGCGCAGGACTACCGCGCGTCGAACAGCGACATCGATCCGGACGTCGCCGCGCTGCTCAAGGAACGCGACCCCGCGAAGAAGTTCGCCGCCCTGCGCGCGAGTACGCATCCGCAGGCGCAGTTCCTGTGGAACTGCTTCCGCGACACCTTCCACTACAGCGCCTACCACCTGGCCGACATCGCCGACACCGCGCGCGACGTCGACCTCGCGCTGCGCTGGGGCTACGGCTGGTCGCTCGGTCCGTTCGAAACCTGGCAGGCCGCGGGCTGGAAGCAGGTCGCCGACTGGATCGCCGAAGACATCGTGGGCGGCAAGGCGATGAGCACGGCGCCGCTGCCGGACTGGGTGTTCGATGGCCGCGATGGCGTGCATGCGCCGACGGGCAGCTTCAGCCCCGCGCGCAACGCGATGGTGCCGCGCTCCGACAACCCGGTGTACGCGCGCCAGCGCTTCCCCGATCCGCTGCTGGGCGAGAAGGCCTCGCAGGGCCGCACCGTGTTCGAGAACGACGGCGTGCGCATGTGGGTGGACGAAGGCGACGACATCGCCGTCGTCGGCTTCAAGACCAAGCTGCACACGGTGAACGACCAGGTGCTGTCCGGCCTGCAGGAAGCCGTGGCGATCGCCGAACGCGACTTCCGCGGCCTGGTGATCTGGCAACCGAAGGAACCCTTCTCCGCCGGCGCGGACCTCGCCGGTGCGCTGGGCCTGTTGCAGGCCGGCGACGTCAAGGGGTTCGAAGCGATGGTCGCGCAGTTCCAGGCGACCAGCCAGCGCATCAAGTACGCGCTGGTGCCCGTCGTCGCCGCGGTGCGCGGGCTCGCGCTCGGCGGCGGCTGCGAATTCCAGATGCACGCGGCGCGCACGGTGTTCGGGCTCGAAAGCTATGTCGGCCTCGTCGAAGCGGGCGTCGGCTTGCTGCCTGCGGGTGGCGGCCTGAAGGAACTCGCGGTGCGTGCGTCCGACGCGGCCGGCCCCGGCGGCGATGTGTTCGCGCAGCTCAAGACCGCGTTCGAAAGCGTCGCGATGGGCAAGGTGTCGACCTCCGCGTTCGAAGCGAAGGCGCTCAAGCTCGCGCGCGACGGCGACCCGGTCGTGTTCAACGCCTACGAGCTGCTGCACGTCGCCCGCGCGCATGCCCGCGCGCTGGCCGAAGGCGGCTATCGCCCGCCCCTGCCCGCGCGCCGCGTGCAAGTCGCCGGCGACGTCGGCATCGCCACGTTCAAGATGATGCTCGTCAACATGCTGGAAGGCCGCTTCATCTCGCCGCACGACTACGAAATCGCTACGCGCATCGCCACCGTGCTGTGCGGCGGCGAGATCGATCGCGGTTCGCTGGTCGACGAAGACTGGCTGCTGCGCCTGGAACGCGAACACTTCGTCGCGCTGGCGCAGATGCCGAAGACCCAGGAACGCATCGCGCACATGCTGAAGACCGGCAAGCCGCTCAGGAACTGAGAACGCACATGACCACCAAGCAAATGCAGGACGCCTACATCGTCGCCGCCACCCGTACGCCGGTCGGCAAGGCGCCGCGCGGCGTGTTCCGCAACACCCGTCCCGACGACATGCTCGCGCACGTGCTGCACAGCGTGGTCGCGCAGGCGCCGGGCATCGACGTTTCGCGCATCGACGACGCCATCATCGGCTGCGCGATGCCCGAGGCCGAGCAAGGCATGAACGTGGCGCGCATCGGCCTGCTGCTCGCCGGTTTGCCGCACACCATCGCGGCGCAGACGATCAACCGCTTCTGTTCGTCGGGCTTGCAGGCCGTCGCGCTGGCCGCCGACCAGATCCGCATGGGCCACGCCGACCTGATGCTCGCCGGCGGCACCGAATCGATGTCGATGGTGCCGATGATGGGCAACAAGGTCGCCTTGAGCCCGCAGGTGTTCGCGAACAACGACAACGTCGCGATCGCCTACGGCATGGGCATCACCGCCGAGAAAGTGGCCGAACAGTGGAAGGTGTCGCGCGAAGACCAGGATGCGTTCGCGCTCGCCTCGCACCAGAAGGCGATCGCGGCGATCCAGGCCGGTGAGTTCACCTCCGAGATCTCGCCGTATGAAGTGATCTCGCACCTGCCCGACGGCAACGTGATCCAGGAAGTCCGCCGCAAGGTCGCCATCGACGAAGGTCCGCGCCTGGACAGCACGCTCGAAGGGCTCGCCAAGCTCAAGCCCGTGTTCCGCAACGGTCAGTTCGGCGGCACGGTCACGGCGGGCAACAGTTCGCAGATGAGCGATGGTGCGGCGGCGGTGCTGCTGGCTTCGGAACAGGCGATCAAGGACTACGGCCTCACGCCGCTCGCGAAGTTCTCGAGCTTCGCGGTCGCAGGCGTCAAACCCGACATCATGGGCATCGGCCCGATCGCCGCGATTCCGAAGGCGTTGCAGCGCGCCGGCCTCACGCTCGACCAGATCGACTGGATCGAACTCAACGAAGCCTTCGCTGCGCAGGCGCTGGCGGTGATCCGCGACAGCAAGCTGGATCCGTCGAAGGTCAATCCGCTGGGCGGCGCGATCGCGCTCGGCCATCCGCTCGGTGCGACCGGCGCGGTGCGCACCGCGACGATCGTGCACGGCCTCCAGCGCCGCCAGCAGAAGTACGGCCTGGTGACGATGTGCATCGGCACCGGCATGGGCGCCGCGGGCATCTTCGAACGCGTGTGACCTAGGTGGCGCGCGCCTTCCAGGCGTCGCGCCACTGCGCGGACCAGTAACTCGCCTGCGCGGCGAGGAAGCCCACCGGCTTGTACGCCGGGTCCAGGCCGTAACGCGAGAGTTCCTTCCAACCTTCGTCGCCGTGCGCAATGCCGGCGGCGACGGTTTCGCCGCCGAACGTCGTCGGCGCCACGCCGTGGCCCCCGAACGCCTGCGCCAGCCACAGACCGTCATCGATGCGCCCGACCTGCGGCATCTCATGCCGCGCGTAACTCATCAGGCCCGACCACGCGAAGTCCACGCCCACGCCATCGAGCTGCGGGAACACGCGGTGCAGGTCGCGCCGCAACACGCGTTCGACCGCGCGCGCGTCGCGGTTGAGGATCGAGATGCGACCGCCCCACAGCAGGCGCGTATCGGGCAGCGGGCGGTAGTAATCGAATGCGAAGCGCGTGTCGTACACCGCGGCGCGCGTGCGCATCGCATCGTGCAGGCGATCGCCGAGCGGTTCGGTGACCATCACGTAGGTGGCGATCGGCAACACGCTGGCGTCCACGTCGCGGCGCAATCCTGCGAGGTAACCGCCGCAGGCCAGCACGACGTGCTCGGCATCGATCTCCGCCGAGGCGGTGCGCACCTTCCAGCCGGCGCCCTGGCGTTCCAGCGCGACGACCGGCGCGTGCTCGTGGATGCGCACGCCCTGCCCTTCGGCCGCCGCCGCGATGCCGCGCGCGTATTTCAGCGGATGGAAGTGGAAGGCCTGCGGTTCGAACAAGGCGTCGGTGTAGCGATCGGTGCGCAGCACGTCGCGGACCTGTTCGCGCGGCATCCATTGCCAGTCGACGCCGAAAGATTCCTGCAGCAGGCGCTGGCGCGCGCGCAGCACGTCCGGATCGCGGAACCAGTTCGCCCAGATCACGCCGGCATCGGTGCGCTCGCAGTCGATCGCGTAACGATCGGTGCGCGCGCGGATCAATTCCACTGCGTCGAGCGTGCCGCGATACAGCGCACGGGCGCGATCGGGTCCGAGGTCGTGCAGCAACGCGCCCTCGCCGCGCGAGAACCCGCCGAACACGAAGCCGCCGTTGCGACCCGACGCGCCGTGGCCCACGGTCTCCGCTTCGAGCAACACGACGTCGCGCACGCCGCGTTCGGCCAGGCCGAGCGCCGTGTTCAATCCCGCGAAGCCGCCCCCCACGATGCAGACGCGCGTCGCACTTCTGCCCGACGGCGCGGGCCTCGGGGCCGACGCGGGGACGGTTGCGCGGTAATAGCTGACGGGCGGGCTGGACATCGTGGCGGCGAGCACGTGTGATGGCGCCATGGACATCCATCGCGCCGACAAAGCCTACCGCAACCGCAGCCTCGCCCTGCTCGCGCTCGTCGCGGCGCTGTGCGGCGTGTTGCTGTGGCAACTCAACACGTGGCTCGCGCACATGGGCGCCGTGCTGCATTCCAGCGATCCCGGCAGCACGTACACGTGGTTGCGCCGCCTCTTCGCCGCGCTCGGCCTGGGCCTGGCCTTGCCCGCCGGCGCACTGGGCATTGCGATGCGTCGCTTCGCCCTGGCCAGTCGCCTCGAAGGCCGCTTCCCGCCGCGCGACTGGAAAACCTGGCGCGACGTGCGCGTGCTGCGCGACCGCGACGCGTTCGCCTGGGCGCGCCGCGTCGAAGTGTTCGGCACCGCCCTGCTCGCCCTCGCCGCGATCCTGCTGGCGTGGACGGCGTATGCGTGGTGGCGTTACGGCTGACGCGCGACGCGTTACTTCAGTTCGACCACGCCCAGTTCGTCCAGCGCCGTCTGCATCGTCTTCGCAGCGGCCTCGCTCAGCGTCTCGTGGTCCAGCGCGTAGCGGATCGTCGCTTCGATCAGGCCGATGTGCGTGCCGCAGTCGAAGCGCGTGCCCTTGAAGCGATAGGCATCGACGGGCGCTTCCTTCAACAGCGCGGCGATCGCATCGGTCAGCTGGATCTCGCCGCCGGCGCCGGGCTTCACCTGTTCCAGCAGGTCGAAGATGCGCGGGCTGAGCACGTAGCGGCCGACGACGGCGAGCGTGCTCGGCGCGTCCTTCGGATCGGGCTTCTCGACGATCGCGTTGATGCGGCCCTGGCGGCCGGTGAATTCGTCGGTGTCGACGATGCCGTAGCTGCCGGTCTTGTCGGCGGGCACGTTCTGCACCGCGAGCACGCTGGCGCCCGTGGCCTGCGCGTGGTCGGACATCTGTTTCAGTGCGCCGGGGCCGCGGTTCCAGATCAGGTCGTCGGGCAGCAGCACGGCGAAGGGTTCGTCCCCCACGACAGGCTTGGCGCACAACACGGCGTGTCCCAGGCCCAGGGCTTCGGCCTGCGTCACGAACACCGCGCGCACGTGCGGCGGCAGCACGTTGCGCACCAGTTCCAGCTGCTCGTGCTTGCCGGCGCGTTCGAGTTTCTGTTCGAGCTCGTAGGCCTTGTCGAAGTAATCGGCGACCGCGTGCTTGTAGCGGTTGGTCACGAAGACGAGCGTTTCGCAGCCGGCTTCGATGGCTTCGTCCACCGCGTACTGGATCAGCGGCTTGTCGATGATCGGCAGCATTTCCTTCGGCACCGTCTTGGTGGCCGGCAGGAAGCGCGTGCCGAGCCCGGCGACGGGGAAGACGGCGGTGCGGATGCGTTTGTTGGTGGGGGTCATCAGGTTTTGCGTGCGTTGCGTGCGGGGAAGGCCACCACGGTGGCTGGCGCGACGTGCACAACAGGTGCAGGCGAGAATTCCGGCACGGCGGACCGCAGTTGCTTGAACAGGGCGTCGACGTCGTAGCGCGCGGTGGCTTCGCGCAGGACGCGCAGCGCTTCGAACGTGGCTTCGCCCGGCACGGCCCGCGCTTCGGCCTGCAGGATCTTCGGGTGCGACGTGGGGCGATAGCGCTCGTCGGCGTGGAAGAGCGTCTCGTGCAGCTTCTCGCCGGGGCGCAGGCCCGAGTACACGATCGCGATGTCGCGGCCCGGTTGCTTGCCCGCCAGGCGGATCATCTGCTCGGCGAGCAGGCGGATCGCGACGGGTTCGCCCATGTCGAGCGTGTACACCGCTTCGTGCGAACCGATCGCCGAGGCCTGCAGGATCAGCTGGCAGGCTTCCGGGATCGTCATGAAGAAGCGCGTGACTTCCGGATCGGTGACCGTCACCGGCCCGCCCTTGCGGATCTGTTCGCGGAACAGCGGCACCACGCTGCCGGCCGAATCGAGCACGTTGCCGAACCGCACGGTGACGAAGCGCGTGGAGCGCCGGTCCGCCATCGCCTGGCACGCCATTTCCGCCAGGCGCTTGGTGGCGCCGAGCACGTTGACCGGATCGACCGCCTTGTCGGTGGAGATCAGCACGAAGGTGCCGACGCCCGCTTCGCGGCATGCGACGGCCACGGTTTCGGTGGCGAGCACGTTGTTGCGCACGGCTTCGCGCAGTTGCGCTTCGAGCAACGGCACCTGCTTGTAGGCGGCGGCATGGAAGACGGCGTCCGGTTCGGCGAGGCGCAAGGCATGCGCGACGACGGCGGGATCGCCGCAGTCGCCGAGGACCGGCACGCAGTCCAGGTCCGGGAAATCGCGGTGCAGGTCGGTGACGATCGTGGTCAGCGCGAGTTCGTCGATCTCGACGACCGCCACGCGGCGCGCACCGTGCTTTGCGCACTGGCGGCACAGCTCCGCGCCGATCGAACCACCGCCGCCGGTGACCAGCACCGAGCGCCCGCCGAGCCAGCCGCGGATCGACTTCCAGTCCGGCATCACCGGGCTGCGGCCGAGCAAGTCTTCGATCGCGACTTCCTTCAGTTCGCCCGGCAACGAACGCCCTTCGAGCATGTCGTCCAGGCGCGGCACCATGCGGAACGGCAGGCCCGTGCGTTCGCATGCGGCGACCACGCGCTGCAGCAGCGAGGCGTGCACGGACGGCATCGCGATGACCAGCAGGCGCGCCGCGGTTTCGCGTGCGATCTCTTCGATCGAAGCGATCTGCCCGAGCACGGGCACGCCCTGCACCTTGCTGCCGCGCAACTGCGCCGCGTCGTCGAGGAAGCCGACGGGTTCGTAGGCACCGGTGCGGCGCAGGTCGCGCACGAGCGCTTCGCCCGCGCGGCCGGCGCCGAGGATCAGCACGCGCACCGCGGCGGTGCGGTTGCGCGCGAGGGTGTGTTCCTTCCACGCGCGGTACACCAAGCGCGGCGCGCCCAGCAGGCCGACCAGCGCGAAGGGATACAGCAGCAGCACCGTGCGCGGGACTTCGTCGAGCCGGTTGTAGAGGAACAGGCCCAGGCCGATCGCGATCGTGCCGAAGATCGCGGCCTTGGCCAGGTTGAACAGGTCGGGCACGCTGGCAAAGCGCCACAGGCCGCGGTACAGGCCCACGCGCCACAGCACCAGGCCCTGCGCGAGCAGGACGATCGCGTCCTCGGTGGACCACAGCGGTTGCCGGGTGGCGATTTCGGCCAGCGAATAGCGCAACAGGCGCAATCCATGCCAGCACAGCCACACCATGGCCAGGTCGTGCAGCACGACGGCCGATCGCGGCAGTGCAGAGGCCCATTGCATGCGCCAGGTCTTCATTGTCCGGTGGTCTCCTTCACCGCGGGGGGTTCCGTTCCTTGCCTCGTCGGTCCTTGCAGCCACCGCCAGAGCCCGGCGCCGGCGGTATACCACGCGAGGCAGGACAAGAACACGACAACGGGGGTCGCGCAGGACAGCGCGTGCATGAGTGCGATCGCCACCAGGGTCCATCCGGCATAGGCCAGCGTGACGGGCATGTGAGTCCCGCGCCTGCGGGCCCACGCCTGGTAGGCGTGCTGGGCGTGCGGTTCCCACCAGCGTTCGCCGCGCAGCACGCGGCGCGCCAGGGTCAGCGTCGCGTCGATCACGAAGGCGGAAATGGGCAGGCACCAAGCCAGGGCAGCGACCGGCGATGCGTTGCCGATGCGCCCGACGATGAGCGCGGCGATGGCGAACCCGAGCGCCCCGCTGCCGACGTCGCCGAGGAAGATGCGCGCCTTCGGCACGTTGAAGGGCAGGAAGCCGAGCGTCGCGGCGGCGAGCACGAGCGCCCACGTCGTCCACGTGTCGCGGCCCGCGATGGCGACCGCGCCGGCGACGAGGACCGCCTGCGTCGCAGCGATGCCGTCGATGCCATCCATGAAGTTCCAGATGTTCGTCAGCACGAGCGCCAGCCCGAAGGCGACGACGGCATGCCAGCCACTTCCGGTGGCCCACCACGTGGCCCATGCGAGCAACGCGGCGGCGACGCCATGCACCAGCAGGCGCAACCACGGGGACATCGACGCGTGGTCATCCAGCAGGCCGACGAGTGCGACGAGCGCGAGGCCCGGCAGTGTGCCTTGCAGGAGGCGGACGTCGACCGAGCCGGCACGCACGGCCAGCAGCAGCACGCCCGCGAGCAGCAGGGCCACGACGATCCCGATGCCACCGCCGCGCGGCGTGGGCACCGTATGCGCGCGACGTTCGCCGGGCGAATCGAGCAACGCATGGCGCAACGCATAACGCCGCGCGAGCCAGGTTCCGCCTGCCCCGATCGCGAAGCACGCCAGCAGCAGCGCAGACAGGGTCATCAAACGACCGCGTAGTTCAGCAGCGGCTTCACCGAACCCCATTCCTTGCAGCTGGGGCATTGCCAATGGTGCGCGCGTGCGCCGAAGCCGCAGCGGTTGCAGCGGTAGCTCGGGTTGCGCACCAGCAACTGGTCCGTGATGTGCTTGAGGTCGTGCAGCGTCGCGGTGGGATCGGCGCCGTCGGCGAGCGTGAGGTCGATGAGTGCCGCTTCGCCGCGCACGGACGGACGATCCTTCAACTGCAGCGCGAGCCATTCGCGCGCGGCGGGCACGCCCTGCTCCGCTTCCACCATCTGCGTCAGCGCCAGCACGGGGGCGACGCCGCGGTAGTGTTCGATCATCTCGCCGAGGAAGTTGCGCGCGCCCGGCGCATCGCCGACGCGGTCGTAGCACGGCAAGAGTTGCGGGAGGATTTCCGGCAAGTAGTCCGGATCGATGCGCGCCACGCGTTCGAACGCGCGGATGGCGGCGCCGTCGTTGCCGGCTTCCAGTTCGATGCGGCCTTCGAGGATGCCGGCGCGCACGGAGTTGGCGTCGGCTTCGTACGCGCGTGCGACGGCGGCGCGTGCGGCTTCGTTCTCGCCCGCGGCGCGATGGCGGTCGGCGAGTTCGCATTCGAACTGCGCGACCAGCTTGCCCATCGGCTCGCCGGTGGCTTCCTCGAAGCGCGTGGCGTTCTCGATCGCCTTGCCCCAGTCGCGCTCGGCCTGGTAGATGCCGATCAAATGCTTGAGCGCCTGCGGGGCGCGCATGTCCAGGCGCACGAGATCGGTGAACACCGTTTCGGCGCGATCGAGCAGGCCCGATCGCATGTAGTCCTCGCCCAGTGCGAGCAGTGCCTGGACCTTCTGCTGGTCCGACAGGTCGGGGCGTTGCACGAGCGCCTGGTGCAGCCGGATCGCGCGGTCCACTTCGCCGCGACGCCGGAACAGATGCCCCAGCGCCACCTGCGTCTCGAACGTGTCCTTGTCGAGCTCGGCGATGCGCAGGAAGACTTCGATCGCCTTGTCGGGCTGTTCGTTGAGCAGGTAGTTCAGGCCGCGGAAGTACGTGGTGGACAGGCGGCTGACCTGCGTGTCGCTATGGCGTTCGCCGCCGCGCCGGCCGATCAGCCAGCCGCTCGCCGCCGCGATGGGCAGCAGCAGGAAGAACCAGAACCACTCGTTGATGAAGGCCACCGATCAGGATCCTTGCGGGAACGTGGGCGGCGGCGGCGCCGCGGACTGCGCGCGACGCAGGCGCTGGCGCATGGGCCACACGACACTCGCCGCGAGCGCGAGGCCGCCGGCGAGGAAACCGACCAGCACGGCGATCAGCACCACCACGCCCAGCGAAGCGGACGCGTTGGCGAACCCGAGATCGAGCACGGCAGGTTGGGGATTGAGGACGCCGACGACGAGGCCCGCCACGAGGCAGGCAACGGCGAACAGGAAGCGGAACACTCGGATCATCGTTGCCGCGGCTCCATCGCGTGGTCCGGTTGCGAGGGCCACCAGCTTAGCCGAGGCCTCGAGGGATCAGGCATCGGGCTCGACGGGCAACACGTCGCTGACGCGTTCGCGCAGCTCCTTGCCCGGCTTGAAATGCGGAACATGCTTGCCCGGGAGGGCGACGGAATCGCCGGTCTTCGGGTTGCGCCCCAGGCGCGGCGGACGGTAGTGCAGCGAGAAGCTGCCGAATCCGCGGATTTCGATGCGCTCGCCGCCGGACAGCGACGCGCCCATCATTTCGAGCAGCGACTTCACCGCGAGATCGACGTCGTCCGCCTTCAGGTGGCCCTGGCGCGCGGAGAGGATCTCGATCAGTTCGGACTTGGTCATGCAGTGCGGCTCGTCGGTCGCAGGAATGGGCAGCTTTACGAAGAGCGGGGTGTACGAACGGCGGCCCGAATGACCGGGCCGCCGTCGTGCTTTGTTGCCTTACTCGGACTTGTTGCTGTTGAGCTGCTCGCGCAACAGGGCACCCAACTTGGTGGTCCCGCTGGCGGCGTCCGACACCTTGTTGTACTCGGCCATGGCTTCGGCGGTATCCGCTTCGTCCTTGGCCTTGATCGACAGCTGCAGCGTGCGGCCCTTGCGGTCCATGCCGATGAACTTCGCTTCGACCTGGTCGCCCACCTTGAGGTGCTGGCTGGCATCGTCCACGCGGTCGTACGAGATGTCGCGCGCCGAGACGTAGCCTTCCACGCCGTCGCCGAGGTCGATCGTCGCACCCTTGGCGTCGACTTCCTTGACGGTGCCCTTGACCTTCGTGCCCTTCGGATTGGTCGCCATGTACTGGCCGAACGGATCCTGCTCGAGCTGCTTGACGCCGAGCGAGATGCGCTCGCGTTCCGGGTCGACGGCCAGGACCACGGCTTCCAGCGTGTCGCCCTTCTTGTAGTTGCGCGCCACGTCTTCGCCGGTGGAGTTCCAGCTGATGTCCGACAGGTGGATCAGGCCATCGATACCGCCGTCCAGGCCGATGAAGATGCCGAAGTCGGTGATCGACTTGATCTGGCCCGACACCTTGTCGTTCTTCTTGTGGATGGCCGCGAAGGTCTCCCACGGATTGCTGGTGACCTGCTTCATGCCGAGCGAGATGCGGCGACGCTCTTCATCGACGTCGAGCACCATGACCTGCACTTCGTCACCGACCTGCACGACCTTGGACGGGTTGACGTTCTTGTTGGTCCAGTCCATTTCGGACACGTGGACCAGGCCTTCCACGCCCGGCTCGATCTCGACGAACGCGCCGTAATCGGTGACGTTGCTGACCTTGCCGAACACGCGGGTGTTGGCCGGGTAGCGACGCGCGATGTTGTCCCACGGATCCTCGCCCAGCTGCTTCAGGCCGAGGCTGACGCGGTTGCGCTCGCGGTCGTACTTGAGCACGCGGACGTCCAGCTCCTGGCCGACTTCCACGACTTCGGACGGATGGCGCACGCGCTTCCAGGCCATGTCGGTGATGTGCAGCAGGCCGTCGATGCCACCGAGGTCCACGAACGCGCCGTAGTCGGTGAGGTTCTTGACGACGCCCTTGAGCACGGCGCCTTCGACCAGCTTCTCGAGCAGCTGCTCGCGCTCTTCCGAATGTTCGCTCTCGACCACCGCACGGCGGGAGACGACGACATTGTTGCGCTTGCGGTCGAGCTTGATGAGCTTGAACTCGAGTTCCTTGCCTTCCAGGTACACCGGGTCGCGCACGGGGCGCACATCGACCAGCGAGCCCGGCAGGAACGCGCGGACGTCCTTGATGTCGACGGTGAAACCGCCCTTGACCTTGCCGCTGATGCGGCCGGTGATCGTTTCGTTCTTCTCGAGCGCCTGCTCGAGTTCGTCCCACACCATCGCGCGCTTGGCCTTCTCGCGGGACAGCACGGTTTCGCCGAAGCCGTTCTCGAGCGAGTCGAGCGCGACCTTCACTTCGTCGCCCACGCCCACGTCGATCTCGCCGGCGTCGTTGCGGAACTGTTCGATGGGCACGATGCCTTCGGACTTGAGGCCGGCGTTGATCACGACGACGTCGGTACGCACCTCGACCACGATGCCGGTGACGATGGAACCCGGCTTGAGCTTGGCGAGTCCGGCCTGGCTCTCTTCAAACAGTTCGGCAAAAGATTCGGTCATTGCAGCTGACATTAGGGAATTCTCAGGTGGCGCTTCGGGATGAAGGGCCAGGGGGTTGGAGGAATGGAACCCGCCGCGCGGGATGCGCGGAGAGCGGTTGCCTGCAGTGCGGGGCTTCGGCGAAGCGTGGCGTCAGCGCGCCGGCAGCAAGGCCAGCACGCGTTCGACGACGGCGTCGATCGAAAGCCCGGTGGTGTCGATGCGGACGGCGTCATCGGCCGGCCGCAAGGGCGCCACCGCCCGGTTCGCATCGCGTGCGTCACGGGCGAGGATCTCGCGCAGCAGGCCGGGCAATGTAACGGAAACTCCTTTTTCCTTCAACTGCTTATAGCGCCTTTCGGCCCTTTCGTCGGCGCTGGCGGTGAGGAACACCTTGATGCCGGCGTCGGGGAAGATCACGGTCCCCATGTCGCGGCCGTCGGCCACCAGGCCCGGGGCGCGGCGGAAGGCGCGCTGGCGATCCTTGAGGGCGGCCCGCACTTCGGGGATGGCGGCGATGGCCGAGGCCGCGGCACCGGCCGTTTCCGTCCGAAGCTCATCGGTGGCGTCCAGGCCGTTGACGATCACGCGGGGCTCGTCGCCCACTTCGTCCCCGAACTCGATCTCGGTATCGAAGGTGCAGCGGACCAGGGCCGAGGCGTCGGACAGGTCGATGTCGGCCCAGCTGGCCGCGATGCCCACCGCCCGGTACAGCGCGCCGGAGTCCAGGTAATGCCAGCCCAGGGCGCGGGCCACGTGGCGGCTGATGGTCCCCTTGCCGGAGCCGGAGGGGCCGTCGATGGTGAGGACGGGGGCGCGGGACGGGTCGATCGGGGCGTCGGTCATGGGGCGGGATTGTAACTGCGTGCCGCAACCACTTGAGCGGGCGAAGAAAAGCCGGCAGAATGCGCGGCTTCGCGTTACCGCCCTGCCCGTCGCACCCTGCGGCGCGCATTCCATCCATCCGATTCGTTGCCGAGGTTCGTCATGAAGGTCCTGTCCTCCCTGAAGTCCGCGAAGGCCCGTCACCGCGACTGCAAGGTGGTCCGCCGTCGTGGCAAGGTCTTCGTGATCTGCAAGTCCAACCCGCGTTTCAAGGCGCGCCAGCGCTGATACGCAGTTCCTTGCGATCAAACGAAAGCCGCCGCAAGGCGGCTTTCTCGTTTCCGCGGCCAGTGATGCCCGGAACCGTGACGGGGGCGTAATCCCGTCCCCTGCATCCTTGTGCTTACAATCCGCCCCATTCACAAGGGGAGTGCTCGCGATGAACATGCGTACCGTGGTGCCGATGTTGTTCGCCCTCGCCTTCGCCGGCGCCGCCTTCGCGCAGGAAGCGACCCCGCAGGCCGTCGTGACCGAGGGCGACACGCTCCTCGTCGAGCGCGTGCAGCAGGAAAACAGCGCGGCCATGCCGGCGCGCGGCATGACGATGCAGCAGGTCGAAGCGAAGTACGGCAAGCCGGCCGACCAGCTCGACCCGCGCGGCGGCCAGAAGCGCCAGTGGCCGACCATCAACCGCTGGACCTACCCCACCTTCACCGTCTACTTCGAAAAGAGCCGCGTCATCGATGCGGTGGCCAACAAGGCCGACGCCAACGAAGTAGGCCCGAAACCCGCGATCCGCTGATGCCCGAAGCCCTCCTCCGCTCCGACCAGGAGCGGTTCCCCGCGGAATGGGAACCCCAGTCCGCGGTCCTCATCGCCTGGCCGCACGCCGACACCGACTGGGCCGCGCGCCTGGGCGACGTCGAAGAAACCTACATCGCGCTCGTCGCCGCGCTCGTGCCCCGCACGAACGTGGTGGTCTGCGTGGCCGACGCCGACCTGCAGACGTATGCCGAAGCGCGCCTGCGTTCCTCGCGCGTCGACCTGTCGCGCGTGCGTTTCGTCGAAGTCGACTACGACGACACGTGGCTGCGCGATTCCGGCCCGATCACCCTGCGCACGCCGAACGGCTTCAAGCTGCTCGATTTCCGATTCACCGGCTGGGGCGGCAAATTCGAAGCGAGTCGCGACGACCAACTGATCGAACACCTCGTCGACGCCGGCGTGTTCACCGATGCCACGCGCGAATCGATCGACTTCGCGCTGGAAGGCGGCGCGATCGAAACCGACGGCGCCGGCACGCTGCTCACCACGTGGACGTGCCTGCACGAACGCCATCCGGACCTGTCGCGCACGCAGCTCGACAAGCGACTGCGCGACTGGCTCGTGCAGGATCGCGTGCTGTGGCTCGACCACGGGTATCTCGAAGGCGACGACACCGACGCTCATATCGACACGCTGGCGCGCTTCGCGCCGGACGACGCGATCGTGTTCCAGGCCTGCGACGACGAATCCGATTCACACTTCATCGAGCTCCGCGCGATGGCCGAAGACATCGCCGCATTGCGCACGCGCGACGAAGAACCGTATCGCCTGTATCCGCTGCCGTGGGCCAAGCCCATCGTCGACGAAGGCCGTCGCCTCGCCGCCTCGTATGCGAACTTCCTGATCGTGGATGGCGCGGTGCTCATGCCGGCGTACGGCGATACCGCCGACGATGCCGCGGCCGCCGTCATGGCGCAGGCCTTCCCGGGCCGCGAGATCGTGCAGGTGCCGTGCCGTTCGCTGATCTGGCAGAACGGCAGCCTGCACTGCATCACCATGCAATTGCCGCAAGGATTGATCCGATGACCGCGAAGAAGACCCTGCCCGTCGCGCTGATCCAGGAACGCAACCACGGCGGCGCGGAAGAGAACCTCGCGGTCATCGAAGCGCGCGTCGCGGAAGCCGCCAGGCGCGGCGCGAAGCTCGTGCTGTTGCAGGAACTGCACAACGGCCCGTACTTCTGCCAGCACGAAGACGTCAGCGAATTCGACCTCGCCGAAAAAATCCCGGGCCCCAGCACCGAACGCCTGGCCGCGCTCGCGAAACAACACCGCGTCGTGCTGGTGAGCTCGCTGTTCGAAAAGCGCGCGGCGGGCCTGTACCACAACACCGCGGTCGTCTTCGACGCCGACGGCAGCACCGCCGGCAAGTACCGCAAGATGCACATCCCGGACGATCCGGGCTTCTACGAAAAGTTCTACTTCACGCCCGGCGACCTCGGCTTCGAACCGATCGACACGTCGGTCGGCCGCCTCGGCCTGATGGTGTGCTGGGACCAGTGGTATCCCGAAGGCGCGCGCCTGATGGCGCTCGCCGGCGCGGAACTGCTGCTGTATCCCACCGCGATCGGCTGGGATCCGGACGACGACCAGGCCGAGAAGGATCGCCAGCGCAACGCGTGGATCCTCAGCCACCGCGGCCACGCCGTCGCCAACGGGCTGCCGGTGCTGAGCTGCAATCGCGTCGGTCATGAAGCCTCGCCGCTCGGCACGTCGGGCATCCAGTTCTGGGGCTCGAGCCACGTGCTGGGGCCGCAGGGTGAATTCCTGGCCGAGGCCAAGGGCGAGCCCGAAATCCTGATGGCCGAAGTCGACATGGCCCGCAGCGAACACGTCCGCCGCATCTGGCCGTTCCTGCGGGATCGCCGGATCGACGCTTACGGCGACCTGCTGAAGCGGTATCGCGACTAGTTTTTTCGGCGGGGCCGACAAACGGTCTTCCAGATACGAACGGTCGTGCTATTGTCCGCCGCCATGACCACCCTGACCGCCACGTCGAAAGGCGCCGCCACCCGCGAATCCATCGTGGCCCGCGCCTACGACATCGCCCGCGCCTCCGGCGTGGAAGGCCTGTCGATCGGCCCGCTGGCCACCGCGGTCGGCATGTCGAAGAGCGGCGTGTTCGCGCACTTCGGTTCGCGCGAAGACCTGCAGCTCGCCGTCCTGGAAGAAGCCGCGCTGCGCTTCGGCAACGCCGTGCTCATCCCCGCGCTGGCGCAACCGCGTGGCCTGCCGCGCGTGCGCGCCATCATGCGCAACTGGTTCGAATGGGTGCGCGGCACGCAGCGCGGTGGCTGCGTGCTGGTCGGCTCCGTCATGGAATACGACGACCGGCCCGGCGTGTTGCGCGACCAGGTGCTGCACAACGAAACGCGCTGGCGCGCCGAACTTCATCGCGCCGTGCAGCAGGCGATCGATTGCGGCCACCTCGCCGCCGACGACGTCGAACAATGCGTCTTCGAGCTCTACGCCATTCCCCTCGCCGCCCACCACGAAGCCGGCCTGTTCGGCTACGACGTGGCGCGACACCACGGCGACCGCGCGATCGAGCGCTGGATCGCCCACCACGCCCCACGCTGATCCTTCGCGGAGTTCCCCCATGACCATCGCCGCCTCCAGAATTAGCACGACCGTTCGATCCGCCCTTCCCCTGCTGTGGATGCGCGCCGTCATGCGTGTCGGGAGCGCGTTCGATCCGGCCGCGACGTTGCGCCGCGCTGGCGCGTTGTTCTCCACGCCGTTCGAAAGCAGCCGCGCGCGGGCGTTGCAGGCGCCGGTGGGCGATGCGACCTGCGACAGCTTCGACCTCGATGGCCACCGCATCGCGACGTATGCGTGGGGCGATCCGGCATCGCAGCCCTACGTGTTGTTCGCGCACGGCTGGTCGAGCCATGGCACGCGTTTCCTGGCGTGGGTGCCGGCGTTGCGCGCGGCGGGTTACGCCGTCGTCGCGTTCGACCAGCCCGCGCACGGGCGCAGCACCGGCGAACGCACCACGCTGCCGGATTTCGCCAGCACGCTGCTCGCCGTCGCACGCCGCTTCGGGCCGGCGGCGGCGTTGGTCGCGCATTCGCTCGGGGGGGCCGCCGCCAGCGTTGCGCTCGCGCAGGGCCTGCAGGCCGAACGCATCGTGCTGATCGCCCCCGCCGCCGATCCCGAAGACGCCGCTTACCGCTTCGCGCGTCTGGTGCGCCTGCCGCAGCGGCTGTGGCGTGGACTCATCGCCGGTTTCGAAGCGAGCGTGGGCGTCACCTTCGACAGCCTGCAGGCGCACCACACGGTGCCGCGCATCGGCCGCCCCGCGCTGATCGTCCACGACGTGGAAGACCAGGAAGTGCCGTGGGCCGAAGGCGAGCGTTACGCGCGCTACTGGGCGGACTCGCGCCTGCTCAGCACGCAGGGCCTGGGCCACAACCGCATCGCGGGCGACGCCGGCGTCATCGCCGCGGCGCTGCGCTTCCTGCGCGGCGAAGCGGTGGGCGAACGCGTGGTGTCTTCGCCGAATCTGCCCTTCGGCCTCGCTTGAACGGGTGCGCCCGGCGCGGGCGAACGTCTATGCTGCGCGGCCGCCGGTGCCCCGGCGGTCGCCTTCCCCAGACGCAGTCCCGATGACCGACCCGATCGTTTCGCCCGCTGATCCTTCCCTCGCCGACCAGCCGCACGCCATCGTCGAACGCGACGGCGTCCGCTACGCCCTCCTCGGCACCGCGCATGTCTCGAAGGCGAGCGTCGACGCCGTGCACGCGGCGATCGCCGGCGGCACGTACGACACGATCGCGGTGGAACTGGATCCGCAGCGCCTCGCCGCGTTGTCCGATCCCGAAGCGCTCGCGAAGCTCGACCTGGTGAAGGTGCTGCGCGAAGGCAAGACCGCGCTGTTCGCCGCCAACCTCGGCCTCGCTGCGTACCAGCGGCGCCTCGCCGAACAACTCGGCATCGAACCGGGCGCCGAACTCAAGGCCGCGGTGAACGATGCGAAGGCGCGCGACCTCACCGTGCACCTCATCGACCGCGACGTCGGCCTGACCTTCAAGCGCGCCTCGCAGCGCCTGGGCTGGTGGGGCCGCGCGAAGATCTTCGGTGGCCTGATCACCTCGCTGTTCGGCGACGAGGAAGTCGGCCACGACGAGATCGAAAAGCTCAAGCAAGGCGACATGCTCGAATCGAGCTTCGGTGAATTCGCGAAGGACAGCCCCGCGCTGTACGACACCGTGATCGCCGAACGCGACCGCTACATGGCCGCGCGCCTGCGCGAAAGCGCGACCGCCGCCTCCGGCGCGCGCAACGTGCTGGCGGTGGTCGGCGCCGGACACCTGCAAGGCCTGGCGCGCCACCTGCGCGACGACCAGGTGGCACCGCAATCGATCCGCCACGAACTGGAATCGGTGAAGGAGAAGTCCAGCTTCCCGTGGTTCACCGTGTTCCTGTCGGTGTTCGTGCTCGGCGGGTTCGCGTGGGGCTTCTACCGCGGCGGCTTCGAAGTCGGCGCGGAACTGATGCTCTATTGGGTGCTGATGACCGGCACGCTCGGTGCGATCGGTTGTGCGGCGGCCGGCGGCCATCCGCTCAGCATCCTCGCCGCGTTCATCGCCTCGCCGGTGACGCCGCTGCATCCCGCCTTGGCGTCCGGCACGATCAGCGCGATCGTCGAGGCGTGGGTGCGCAAGCCCACCTACGCCGACTTCATGGCGCTGCGCGACGACGTCGGCAGCGTGCGCGGGTGGTATCGCAACCGCGTGGCACGCGTGCTGCTCAACTTCTTCCTCACCAGCCTGGGCACCGCCATCGGTGTGTGGATGGGCGGTGCCAAGCTGCTGGCGAAACTGCTCGCCTGATCAGTCGACGTGGATGGCGGTGACCGATGCCGCCGGCACCCCGCCCTTGTCGCCACGTGCGCGCTGGATCATGCGCACGGTGCCGTGCCGCAGGTCGTCGAGCATCGCGTAGATGGTGGGCAGGAACATCAGGCTGACCACCGTGGAGAACGCGAGGCCACCGGCGATCGCGCGCGCCATCGGGTAGTACGCCGGGCCATCGCCCGCCATCTGCGTGTTGCCCACCGCGATCGGCACCATCGCCAGGATCGCCGTGCCCATCGTCATCAGGATCGGGCGCAGGCGTTCCTTGCTGCCTTCCACCAATGCGTCCGTGCGTGAGAGCCCTCGCCTGCGCAGGTTGTTGATGTGCTCGACCATCACGATGCCGTTGTTCACCACCACGCCCATCAGTACCAGGATGCCGATGAAGGCCATGATGTTGAACTGGGTGCCGGTGAGCCAGAACAGCCAGAACACGCCGAAGATCGAGAACAGCACGCCGCTCATGATCGCCGAGGGGAACAGCAGCGACTCGAACACCGCGGCCATCACGATGTAGATCATCACCAGCGCGATGCCGAGGTTGAACATCATCTGCTTCACCGCGGCGTCGTCGCTCATGAACTCCGGGCGGTCGAACGAGAAGTTGTAGCCGGCCGGGAAGTTCACCGTCTTCAGCGTGGTCTCGATCGCCTTGCGCGCATCCGGCTGCGTCACCTTGTCGGGCAGGCCCGCGGTGATCGTGAGCGTGGTCTGGCGGTTGGTGCGCTCGATGGTGGACGCGGCCGCGCGCACCTGCACGTTCACCATCGACAGCAGCGGGACGCTGCGGCCGTCGGCGGTGCGCACGGTGAAGCTGGCGAGGTCCTCGGTGCCGTAGTTGTCGGCGCCGGCGAAGCGCACCCACACCGGCACTTCGGTGTCGCCGCGACGGAACTCGCGCAGCGGCGCGCCACGCAAGGCCAGGCCCACGAAGGTCGCCACGTCGTTCGCGCTGAAGCCGAACGCCGCCGCGCGATCGCGGTCCACCGTTACGGTGAGCTCGCTGTTGCGGTCGCCGTTGTCCACGCGCACGTCGCGCAACTGCTTGTTGCGCGCGAGCAGCGGCACGACTTCCTCGGCGATGTCGTTCAGGGTCTGCGTGGAATCGCCGACCAGCATCACCTGGATTTCCTTGCCCTGCTTGTCGCCGCCCGGGCCGCCCTGGTCGCCGATGCCGAGGTTGGCGCGCGCCGACTTCGGCAGGTCCTTGCGCAGCGCTTCGGTGACGCGCGTGATTTCCTTCGCGTCCTTGGTGGACAGCTTGATGTTGGTGCCCGCCCAGCCCTGTTCGCGATAGCGCGAGAACACCTGTTCGATGTGGTAATCCTGGCGATGCGCGTCGAGGAACTTCTCGACCTTCAGGATCTCGTCCGACATCTGCTCCTTCGTGTAGGCGCCCTTCCACTGGTAGTAGATGTCGATCTCGCCGATGTCGTCGCCGCCGAACATGTTCGTCTTGGTCCAGACCATCGGGCCGAGGCTCATCACCACGATCAGCAGGATGCCCAGCACGCTCCAGCCGCGATGCTCGAGCGTCCAGCGCAGCATGCGGGCATAGCGGCGCTGCAGGCGCGAGATCAGGCCCTTCTCGTTGCGCACGGCCGGCGGCGTCTTCATGCGCGCCGACAGCATCGGGATCAGGCTCACGGCCACCAGCCACGAGGCCAGCAGCGAGACGCAGATCGTGATCGCGATCTGGCCCATGTAGATGCTGATCATGTTCTTTTCGCCGAACAGGTTCGGCACGAACACGATGCAGTGGCACAAGGTGCCGGCCGACAGCGCGATGGCGACGTGGCGCGTGCCGATGATCGAGGCGAGCTTGGGATCGCCGCCCAGGCGTTCGCGTTCCTGGTAGATGCTTTCCACCACCACGACCGCGTTGTCCACCAGCATGCCGATCGCCAGCAGCAGGCCCATCATCGTCAGCACGTTGAGCGTGATGCCGACGAAGTACATGAAGCCCAGCGTCATGATGAAGCAGATCGGGATCGCCAGCGTCACCATCATCGTCGACGGCCAGTGGCGCAGGAAGAAGTACAGCACCGCGATCGACAGCAGCAGGCCGATCGCGCCAGCTTCGGCCAGGCTCAACAACGAACCGACGACGCTTTCGCCCGCATCCCACTGGACCAGCAGGTCGACGTCGGGCACGCCGCCGTCCTTCGCGATCTCCGCCAGTTCCGCCTTGACCCCGCGCGAGACGTCGACGAGGTTCGCGTCGCGCTCCTTGTAGACGTCGATGCCCACCGCCGGGCGCCCGTCGAGGCGACGGCCGTACGGCATCTTCTCGGGCTTCAGGCGCACGTCGGCCACGTCGGACAGGCGCACGCCCTTCGCCAGCACGAGGTCGCGCAACTGTTGCAGGTCGGTGAGTTCGCCGATCGGCTGCACGCGCAGGCGCTGCGTGCCGTTGTCGATCTGGCCCGCCGAGACGGAGAAGTTGACCGCGCGCAGGCGCGTGTCGAGGTCGTTAAGCGCCAGGCCGTGCGCGTTGAGGCGGTCCTGGTCGATCGCGATCTCGACTTCGTTCTGCGGCGCGCCTTCCAGTTCCACCTTCGCCACGCCGGGAATGCGTTCGAGCCGGCGCTTGTACACGCGGTCGATGCGGTCGTATTCCTTCGTGAGGTCGAGCGACTTGCTGGTCAGGCGCAGTTCGATCGCCGGCTCGTCGCTCGTCGACCACTTCCACACGAAGTAGCGCTGCAGGTCGTCGGGGAGGTCGGCGCGGATCGCATCGATGCGTTCGCGGGCTTCGGCCGCGGCGATCTCGATGTCGCGATCCCAGTCGGAGAACATCAGGAACACGCTGCCCTGCTCGGACGTCGCGTTGCCCTGCATGCTCTTGACGTCGGTCATCGTCGAAAGCGTTTCTTCCACGGGGCGCAGGATCGTGCGCTCCACTTCCTCCGGCGTGGAGCCCGCGTACGGCAGCTGCACGAACAGGAACGGCGCCGAGACATCGGGCATCGCTTCCAGCGGCAGCCGCACGGCCGCGATCAGGCCCACCACCACCATCGACACGAACAGCATGATCGTGGTGACGGGCCGCTTGATGCTGAGCTCGGCGATGCTCACGTGCCGGCCTCCGGGGTCATCCCGTTCCCGTTGAGCGGATCCTGGTCGTGCTCGATCAGCGTCTTGGCCGCCTTCGCATCGGCGGCCTGGCGGCGCAGCTTCTCGGCGTAGTACTCGTCCGAGCGACGATCCAGCAGGTCGTACACGACCGGGATCACCACCAGCGTCAGCAGCGTCGACACCAGCAGGCCGCCGATCACGGTGATCGCCATCGGCGAGCGCACTTCCGAACCTTCACCGAAGGCGAGCGCCAGCGGCAGGAAGCCGAACAGCGTGCACAGCGTGGTCATCGCGATCGGGCGCAGGCGCGAACGCGCACCGGCCACCAGGGCCTCGCGCTTCGGCACGCCCTCTTCGCGCAACTGGTTGACCTTGTCGATCAGGATGATCGCGTTCTTCACCACCAGGCCCACCAGCAGGATCAGGCCGATGAACACCACCACCGACACCGCCGAACGCGTGACCAGCAGCGCGAGCACCGCACCCACCAGCGCGAGCGGGATGGTGAACAGGATGACGAAGGGATGCAGCAGCGATTCGAACTGCGAGGCCATCACGAGGTAGACGAGGAACACCGCCAGGCCGAAGGCGAACAGCAGCGACTTCACGGAGCTTGCGAGTTCTTCGCCCTGCCCGCCGATGTGCATGCCCACGTCCGCGCCGAGCGGGTGGTCGCGCACCAGCTGGCGCACTTCCTGCACCGCGGCGCCGAGGTCGATGTCGCGCAGGTTGGCCGAGACGATCGCCACGCGCACCTGGTCGGCGCGGTGGATTTCGCTGGGGCCCACGCCCGCCACGACATCGGCGACCGACGACAGGCGCACGGGCGTGGCGCTGTTCGGGTTGACGATGAGGTTGCGGATGTCTTCCACCGAAGCACGGTCCGATGCACGCGCGCGCACCAGCACGTCGATCTTGCGATCGCGGAACGAATAGCGCGTGGCGACTTCGCCGCGCACCTTCTTCACCACGATGTCGGCGATCTGGCGCGTGGTCAGGCCGAGCGCCGCGGCGCGGTCCTGGTCGAAGTGGATCTGGATCTCGGGGAAGCCCTGCTCCACCGTCGACTTCACGTCGGCGTAGTGGTCGTTGGCGCGCAGCATCGCGGCGAGCTTGCGGCCGGCGGCTTCGATCTGCGGCAGGTCGGCGCCCTGCAGTTCGATTTCCAGCGGCGTGGACAGGCTGAAGAGTTCCGGGCGGCTGAAGTCGAGCTGCGCATCCGTGCGGCCCTGCATGCTGCCGCGCAGTTTTTCGGTGAGCTGCGCTTCGAGCTTCTCGCTGCCGCCGTCCTTCATCACCGCGGTGAGCTTGGCGATGTTCTCGCCGCTCTCGGTGGGGCTGGCATCCAGGCGCGTGCCGGTGCCGCTCACGCCGTACAGCGCGGTGAGACCATCGTCCTTGCCGCGTTCGCGCTGGATTTCCTGCACCACCTGGTCGGTGTCGCGCAGCGGCGTTCCGGGCGGCAGCTTCACGGTCATTTCGAAACGATCCTGCGCCAGCTGCGGGATCAGGTCGAAGCCGAGCAGCGGAACGACCGCGGCGGTGGCCAGGAACGCGAGCACCGCGACCGCGAGCACCTTGCGCGGATGCAGCAGCGCTTCGGGCAGCGTGCGCAGGTAGAGCGCTTCGAGGCGATCGTAGATCCCCATCGCGACGCGGCTGAAGGCGCGCATCACCGGACCGACGATGGCCACCAGCAAGCGCCAGCCGCGCACGAAGATCCAGAAGAACGCGAACGACAGCAGGCGGAACAGCAGGCCGAACAGATGGCCGACGAACGCGATGGGACGCTGCCACTTCGACGTGGGCTCCCAGCGCGGATGCGGCGCTTCTTCCTTGAACGCCAGCGGCGCGCGGCCCTTGAGCGAGGACAGCATCGGGATCAGCGTCATCGACACGACGAGCGAGATCGCGATCGCCAGCGCCACGGTCAACGCCTGGTCGCGGAACAGCTGCCCCGCGATGCCTTCGACGAACACCAGCGGCAGGAACACCGCGATCGTCGTCAGCGTGGACGCCACGACCGCCATGCTCACTTCGCGCGTGCCGGCGATGGCCGCCTCGACGATGCCGAGGCCCCGTTCGCGCGCCTTGGCGATGGATTCGAGCACCACGATGGAGTCGTCGACCACCAGGCCCGTCGCCAATGCGAGGCCGCCGAGCGACATCACGTTGAGGCTCAGGTTGAACTGGTCCATGAAGAAGAACGTGGTGACGATCGACACCGGCAGCGACAGGCCGACGACGAACGTGCTCCAGCCATCGCGCAGGAACAGGAAGATGATCAGGATCGCGAGCAGGCCGCCGATGATGGCGTCCTTCTTCACTTCGTGGATCGATTTGCGGATGAACTGCGACTGGTCGTCGACCACCGTCAGTTCGATGTCCGCCGGCATCGTCTTCCTGATGTTCTCGATCTGCGTGGCGATGGCATCGGCGGTGGAGACGGTGTTGGCGTCGCCTTCCTTGTAGATCGCAAGCTCCACGGCTTCATGGCCGCCGAGGCGGATGATCGCTTCGCGCTCCTTGTAGCCCTGGCGCACGTCGGCGATGTCCTTCAGGCGGATCGGACGACCGCCGGCCACCGCGGACCCACCGGACGATGCGCTCTGCACGCCCGACGCCGCGGCCATCGCGGCCGCGTTGCCCGTTGCCGCTGCGACGCGCGCCATTTCCTCGGCCGCGCTCTGCGCGCTGCCGCCGCCGGCGGATTGCGTGGTGACGAGCATTTCGCGGATTTCGTCGACGGTCGCGAACTGGTTGACCGTGCGGACGAGGAACCGCTGCGAGCCTTCTTCCAGGCGACCGCCGGAGATGTTGATGTTCTCCTGCTGCAGGCGCTGGATGACGGTGTCGATCGGCAGGTTCAGCTGCGCGAGCTTCTGCTGGTCGATGTCCACCTGCACTTCGTCTTCCAGGCCGCCGCCCACTTTCACCGCGGCCACGCCTTCGACGGGCTCGAGTTTCTTCTTCAGGTCATCGTCGGCGTAACGGCGCAACGCCGTCAGCGCGGCCTGCGAATCCTGGCCCTTGTTGGCCAGCACCAGGCGCATGATCGGCGCGGTCGAGGGATTGAAGCGCAACAGCACCGGCGGCTTGGCTTCCAGCGGCAGCGCGAGCGACTCCATCTTGTCGCGCACTTCCAGCGAGGCCTTGTCCATGTCGGTGCCCCACGCGAACTCGAGCACGACATCGCTCTGCCCGGTGCGCGAGACGGACTTCAGCTTCCGCACGCCCTTCACCACGCCGACGGCTTCTTCGACCGGCTCGGAGATCAGCGTTTCGATTTCGGTCGGCGCCGCACCGGTGTATTCGGTGCGCACGGTGAGCGTGGGATAGCTGAGGTCGGGGAGCAGGTTGACCTTCAGGTGCATCAGCGCGATGACGCCGAAGATCAGGAACGTCAGCGTCGCCATCATCACCGTGACGCGGCGACGCGTGGAGAATTCGACGACGTTGAGGGAACCGCCTTCAGCGGAATGGCTTGCGGCGGATTTGTCGTTTGCGTGCGTCACGCGCGTCTCCGGTGGCGGCGCGGTTGTCGGGGGAAACTCGTCGGTGCGTCAGCGCGGATCAGCGCGCGGTGGAAGCGGCGGCACTGCCGCCCTCGCCCGCCGCGAGCTTCTTCTGCGGCTGGCCCGCGCCACCGATGATCTGCACGGCGCTGCCTTCGCGCAGCGCGACCTTGCCCGCGGTGACGACCTGGTCGCCCACCTTCAGGCCCTGGCGCACTTCGGCCCACTGGCCGTCGAGGTAACCCAGCTTCACCGGCACGCGCACCGCCTTGCCGGCCTTGACCGCGTACACCGCCGGATCGCCTTCGTCGTCGAGCAGCGCCACGCGCGGCACGACGAGGGCGTCGGTGCGCTGGTCGTAATCGATGCGGATGCGGCCGAACATGCCCGGCTGCAGCGTGCCGCCGCCGGCGAAGGTGCAGATCACGCGGAACGTGCCGCTGCCCGAATCAACAACGGGCGCGATGCGGTCGATCGTGCCTTCGAACTTGTGGCCCGGCAGCGCGTCGACGGCGAGGTCCACCTTCAGGCCGCTGGTCAGCGTGGCGACTTCGCGCTCGGGCACGTTGAGCGTGGCTTCCAGGCGCGAGGTGTCGACGATGCGGAAGATCGGCGTGTTGATCTGCACGAAGTTGCCGTCCTTGATCTTGCGCTCGGCGATCACGCCGGAGATCGGCGCGACGACGTTGGCGTAGGACAGCTCGAGGTTGGCCAGGCGGTTCGCGGCGCGCGCGTTTTCCAGGTCGAAGCGGATCGTGTCGATGTCGTTGGCGCTGATGAGCTTCTGCTGCGCCAGCGTGACCGAACGGGCGTAGTTGGCTTCCAGCTTGCGCATCTGCGCGGCGGTCTGCGCGGCCTGCAACGCGGCGCGCGAGGAATCCAGGCGCACGAGCACCTGGCCGGCATGCACCTGCTGGCCTTCCTCGACCAGCACCTGCAGGGCCACGCCCGAGGTCTTGGCGATCACCTGCGACTCGCCGCGGGCTTCCAGCGGCGCCGTGCCGGTGTAGCTGGCGGCGATCGGGCGCTTGGCGGCGGCCATCACTTCGACCGGAATGGCCTCCGGCCCCTTGTCCTCCTTGCCCTTGGCCATGGCGTCCCCGTCGCCCTTCTTGCAGGCGGCGAGCGCGAGGGCGCAGGCGATCAGGAGGGCACCGGCGCGCAACGGGCGGCCGTGGACGAAGGTATTGACAGGCATGTGGGCAGACCCCTTGGGTGTTGTAGGCAAGTAAATCACTTGGCCGCCGGGTCCACCATGCGCCATAGGTCATGGTGACTTCACGGCGCTTTGCTGATCCACGTCGGACTCATCCGTGGATCGGCGCGAATCGCGAACGGGACGCGCAAGGGATGCAGCGTCCACGCGACCGGTTGCACGCGGGTGACCGCCGGCGACGGCCATGGCATTGTCGCCTGCATTCACGTGCAAGCTATACTTCGCCGCTCGCTCGGTGTGTCGCATCGCGTCCGCCGCGCGCGAAAAAACAATTCCGCTTCGGACAACTTCCAGATGATGCGACCGCTGACGATCGCTGCCAGCCTGTGGCTGGTGCCCATGCTCCTCGCCGCCGCGCAGACCCCTGCCGCGTCGCAGACCACCGCCGCCGCGCCGGCCGCTGCTTCGACGACCGCCGCGCCCGCGGCTGCATCGACCGCCGCCGCCGCACCCGCCGCCGCTGCCGCGCCCACCGGCGACGCCGCGAAGGGTCGCCTGCTCACGTACACGTGCCAGGGCTGCCACGGCGTCACCGGCTACAAGAACGCATACCCGAACTACCACGTGCCGCGCATCGGCGGACAGACCGCGCAGTACCTGTCCAACGCGCTGCACGAATACCGCCAGGGCAAGCGCAAGCACCCGACGATGCAGGCCCAGGCCGAGAGCTTCTCGGAACAGGACATCGCCGACATCGCCGCCTACCTGTCCAGCGTGAAGTGAGCCCCGCCATGACGACCCTCCGCACCACCGCCGCCATCGCGCTGCTCGCCGTTTCGCTCGCCGCGTGCTCCAAGTCCGAAGCGCCCGAAGGCGGCCACGAAGCCGCCGAAGCGAACGAAACCCCGCATTCGTCCTCCGCCGGCCTGCCCGCCGGCCACATCGACGCCGGCAAGACGCTCGCCGCGACGAAGAACAAGGAAACGGGCCAGGCGTGCGTGGATTGCCACGGCGCCGAAGGCAATGCGCCGATCGATCCCACCTACCCGAAGCTCGGCGGCCAGTACGCCGATTACCTCACGCACGCGCTGCTCGCCTATCGCAAGGGCGATCGCGAACACGCGTTGATGAGCAGCCAGGCGAAGGGGCTCACGGACCAGCAGATCGCCGACCTGGGCGCGTACTTCCAGTCCGCCCCGAGCCACCTGAAGGATCTGCACGGCCTGGAGTAATCCGCGCCCACGCATCGCGAAACACGAACGGCCCGCGCAAGCGGGCCGTTTTCGTTGGCGACGATGCGCTTCAGCCCGCAGCGGGCGGACGCACCGTCGTCGCCGGCGGCGCGGGCGCCGGACGCACGCTGCCGTTGTTTTCCTGCAACTGCGGCTTGAACGGAATGTCCGGCGGCGGACGCGCGGTGGCAGGTTGCTCGTTGTGGTTGGGATCGGTGAGCCCGCACGCGCCGCCCACCGCGAGCAACGACACGACGCAGCTGATGCGCTTGCCCGTGCCGGGAATCGGGATCTCGAGCTTCTTGATGCCCTTGCGCACCCATTCCTGCAGCAGCGTTTCGCTCGGGCGCCAGTACTTGTCGAACGCGGTCGGCGTGTAGTCGTACGGCGGGCGCTTGAGCCAGCGGCCGGCCTTGTCGAGATCGATCGCCTGCGCTTCCGGCGTGCCCGGCGCATTGCGTTGCGGCGATGGCGCTTCGCCAAGGTTCGGCGTGCCGTCGGCCTTGAACAGGCCCGGCTTGCCGCCTGCTTGCGCGCCGGGCGTGCCGGGCGCGGCGCCCGGTCGATTGCGCGTGCCGACGCCGAAATCGTCGCCGCGTTGCGGCGTGGGCCATGCGCCAGGTTTCGCGGAAGGCGTGGTGCCGGTGCCCGTTTGCGCCGCAGGACGCGTGCCGCTGCCGGGCGACGGCGGACCGCCACCGGGCGTCGCCGCCGTCGACGTCCCCGTCGGCGAAGCGCTCGCCGCAGGCGCCGTGCCCGATTGCGCGGACGGTTGCGTGCCGCGCGACGGCATCGGCAACGCCTGCACCTGAGCGCGCACGGTGGGCACCTGCAATTCGGGCGTGGTCGTCGGCGCGTTCAAGGCGCGTGCCTGCGACAGGCGCGCTTCTTCTTCCGCGCGCAACGTCGGCGCAACGCGCACCGGTGTCGGTGCGACTTGCTCCACCTGCAACACCTGCTGCTGCGGCACCGCCACGCGCGCGACGCCGGGTGCGGGTTGTTTCAATTCGGGCACGACGATCTGCGGTTCCGGCAACTGCACGTCGCGCGGACGCGTCGGTGCGAGGACGAACGTGGTGTCGGGCACCGTGACTTCGGTGACCTGCAACGGTTGTGCTGCAGGTTGCGGCTCGACCGGCGTGGGTTCCACTTCCGGTTGCGCGGCGACCGGGGCCGGTTCCGTCGGCGGTTCCGTCGTGGGTTGCGCTTCGCTCGGCGGCGGCGTTTGCGTGGTTTCGGCGGGCTTTTCCGCCGCGCTCTGCGCCGCGGGCGCAGCGGGTGCGGGCGACGGTTCGGGCGCGGGGCCTTCCGGTGCACCGCCGCCCGTTTCCTCCGGCGTGCCCTTGCCGATGAATTCGACCTGCACCACCGTCTCGCCCGCGCTGCCTGCCGGCGGCGGCGGAATACGCACCCACGCCAGGATCATCAGCAACACGAGGAACACCGCGTGCAACGCGCCGCTGACGAATGCCGCGAAGAGGCGCTGCCCGCGTTCCTCGCGATGCGGCGGATTCCATTGCTGGCGCAGCAACGTGCGGAATGCCTGCCAGCGCGTGAGCGTCGGCATGCGTTTCGGCGGCGACGCCAGCGGGCGTTGCGCGAATTCCGCGATCACGTCCTGCGGCGGCGCGCCCTTGATCGCGCGCGGGCTCGTCGACATGCCGTCGAGCCACGTCTGCCAGCCCGGCGGCAAGGTGCCCGGCGCCTCCGGGCGGATGGATTTCAGCCGGCGTCGTTGCGCCAGCGCTTCGATGACATCCGCGGCGTTGAACACGCGGGTCGCGACCTGCTTACGCCGCGTCGCGCGGGATGTAGGGCGCGTCGCCGGTCGCGTGGTCGGTGGCGTCGCGCACCGCGGTCACGCCCGGCACCTTCGTCAGGAGCGTCGTTTCGATCCCCTGCTTCAGCGTGACATCGGCCATGCCGCACCCGTGGCAGCCGCCGCCGAAGCGCAGCAGCACGACGCCGTCGCTCGAGACTTCCTGCACCGACACGTGCCCGCGATGCTGCGCGAGCTGCGGATTGATTTCCTGCTCGACGACCCAGCGCACGCGTTCCACCAGCGAGGCATCCTCGGCCGGCACCTCGCCCTTGATCCTCGGCGCGCGGATCTGCAGCTGGCCGCCCGTGGCCTGCTGCGCGTAGTCGATCTCTGCAGCATCGAGGAACGGTGCGCTCGCCGGATCGATCCACAAGGTGAAGCCTTCGCAATCGATGGCCCACTCGTCGCCGGTGAGGTCCGCCGGCTCGGCGAACTCCAGGCGCACGTCGGCGCGGGGCGTGCCGGCATGCACGGCGGAGAGTCGGACGCCCAGGCCCGGCAGGGCTTCGCGTTCGATGAGGCGGCGGAAGTGCGCCTGCGCGGATTCGGAGAGTTGGATCATGCGGGCTATTCTAGACGCGTCCGGACGACCCGCCTTGCCCGCGGGTCCACTCCATGCCCACGCCCGATATGTTCTGGTTCATGCGCTTGCGCATGGGAGCCCTGCCATGACCGACCTGATCGCCCTCGCCGACGCCCATTGCATCGCCCGCAAGGGCAGCGAGCACAAGCTCACCGAAGCGCGGGTGCGCGAACTGCTGCCGCAGGTCCCGGGCTGGGAACTGGCCGAGGACGGCCATGCGCTGGTCAAGACATTCAAGTTCAAGGACTACTACCGCACGATGGCGTTCGTGAACGCGCTGGCCTTCATCGCCAACCGCGAAGACCACCATCCCGACCTCGGCGTGCATTACGACCGCTGCGTCGTGCGCTTCTCCACCCACGACGTGGGCGGCCTGAGCGAGAACGACTTCATCCTGGCCGCCAAGACCGAACGCCTCTCCGGCTGAGCGCGCCTCAGGCCAGCTTGTCGAGCACGTCGATGAGTTCCGGCGCCAGCGGCGCGTTGAGCAGGTAAGGCGCCTTGCCGCCGTCGAGCACGAATTCCAGCGTCGAGGCATGCAGGAACATCCGCTTCAGCCCCACCTGTTCGCGCAGTCGCTTGTTCACCGCTTCGTCGCCGTACTTGTCGTCGCCCGCCACCGGATGGCCGATGTGCTGCGCATGCACGCGGATCTGGTGCGTGCGCCCTGTTTCGATGCGCACCTCGCAGTACGAATGCCCGCCGCGGCGTTCCAGCGCCTTGAAGTGGCTCAGCGAGGCCTTGCCCGCAGGATTGACCTGCACGTGGCGTTCGCCGCCCTGGCGCAGGCCGATGTGCAGCGGCGCATCGACGCTCATCGTTCCGTTGGGCAAGCGGCCGACCAGCAACGCGAGGTAGCGCTTGGCGATGCCGCCTTCCTCGCGCATCAGCGCCTGCAGTTCGGTGAGGGCCGAGCGCTTCTTCGCGATGACCAGCAGGCCGGAGGTGTCGCGGTCGAGGCGATGGACGAGTTCGAGCGACTGGTTGGGCCGCAGGGCGCGCAGGGTTTCGATCGCGCCGAAGCTGATCCCGCTGCCGCCATGGCTGGCCACGCCCGAGGGCTTGTTGATGGCCAGCAGGCGCGCGTCCTCGAACACGATGCTGCCCTCCATCGCCTCGAGCAGGCCCTTGGCGGGCGTGCCCTTCTCGGCCGGTTCGTCCAGGCGCACCGGCGGGATGCGGACCTCGTCGCCGCCTTCGAGGCGCCGGTCGGCCTTCACGCGCCCGCCGTTCACGCGCACCTGGCCCGATCTCACGAGCTTGTAGACCAGCGAACGCGGCGCGCCCTTGAGATAGCCGAGCAGGAAGTTGTCCAGCCGCTGGCCGTCCCGGTCCTCTGCAATCCGGACGGTCCTGGCCTGGGCCGGGGCTCGCCCGGGGGGTTGATCGATGGGGTCCATGCTCGCCTTGATCTGCTACACTCGCCGCGCGAAGTAAGGGTTTGATTTCGCTGGGAGATTGCGCCAATGGATGCCACAACCGGCATCCGCAACGCGCAGGGCCGAAAGCCCGCCTCCCGCGATCCCCGTTCGAAGTGCGCGACCACCGCCCCCGGGGCGGCCATGTTAGCGGCTCGTCGGCAGGCCCGCGCATCGCCCGATGCGTCAGACGTCGGCGCTGAACAACGACCCGTGCGACGCGAAGGCATTCCTGCCGAGCGGCCGCCGGCCCCGCAAATTTTCGGACAGCAACAAGCGCTCCCGCGGCCTGCCGTGGTGTTGAAGCGCTGGAATACGAGAAGCGACACCATGCGCCACACGGGCGCGGGTGGCGCCGCGGTATCCAGAGGCGAACGCCCCGGCGTTCCGCGTGCGACAGCGCGCGAGGAACGCACAATGAAGCGAATGCTCATCAACGCGACGCAGGCGGAAGAACTGCGCGTCGCCACCGTCGACGGCCAGACCCTGTACGACATCGACATCGAACAACCGTCGAAGGAACAGAAGAAATCCAACATCTACAAGGGCCGCATCACGCGCCTTGAGCCCTCCCTGGAAGCCGCCTTCGTCGAATACGGCGGCGAGCGCCACGGGTTCCTGCCCCTGAAGGAAATCTCCCGCGACTATTTCGCGGCCGGCGTCGACCCCAACAAGGCGTCGCTGAAGGAACTCCTGCGCGAAGGCCAGGAGATCGTCGTCCAGGTCGACAAGGAAGAACGCGGCAACAAGGGCGCGGCCCTCACCACGTTCATCTCGCTGGCGGGCCGCTACATGGTCCTGATGCCCAACTCGCCGACCGCCGGCGGCGTCTCGCGCCGCATCGAAGGCGACGACCGCGCCGCCCTCAAGGAGGCGATGGACAAGCTGCAGATCCCCGACGACATGGGCGTGATCATCCGCACCGCCGGCGTGGGCCGCGACGCGGAAGAACTGCAGTGGGACCTGGATTACCTGCTGCAGGTGTGGAAGGCCATCGCCGAAGCCGCCCTCAGCAAGCCCTCGCCGTTCCTGATCTACCAGGAATCGCGCCTGATCATCCGCGCCCTGCGCGACTACATGCGCGCCGACATCGGCGAGATCCTCGTCGATACCGACGAGATGTACGCCGAGGCCCGCGAGTTCGTGCAGCAGGTCATGCCGCACAACCTGCGCAAGCTCAAGCATTACACGGACGACACCCCGCTCTTCAACCGCTTCCAGATCGAATCGCAGATCGAGAACGCGTACGAGCGCACCGTGCGCCTGCCCTCCGGCGGCGCCCTGGTGATCGACCAGACCGAAGCCCTGACCGCGGTGGACGTCAACTCCGCCCGCGCCACCAAGGGCGGCGACATCGAAGAAACCGCGTTCCACACCAACCTGGAAGCCGCGGAAGAAGTCGCGCGCCAGCTGCGCCTGCGCGACCTCGGCGGCCTGGTGGTGATCGACTTCATCGACATGTCGTCGAACAAGCACCAGCGCGAAGTCGAGAACAAGCTGCAGAACGCGCTCAAGTACGACCGCGCCCGCGTGCAGCTGGGCCGCATCTCGCGCTTCGGCCTGCTGGAGATGTCGCGCCAGCGCCTGCGTCCGAGCCTGGGCGAATCCAGCCAGCTGGTGTGCCCGCGTTGCGACGGCCACGGCCGCATGCGCAGCGTCGAATCGCTGTCGCTGTCCATCCTGCGCGTGGCCGAAGAGCACGCGATGAAGGAAAACACCGGGCAGGTCCTGGTGCAGGCGCCGACCGAGATCGCCAACTACCTGCTCAACGAAAAGCGCCGTGCGCTCGGTGAAATCGAGCAGCGCCACGATTCGCCGATCGTCATCGTCGCCGACGACCAGCTAGAAACCCCGCATTACGAAGTCACGCGCATCCGCGAGAACGAGCTCGGCGAAGAAACCAGCAAGCCGAGCTACCAGCGCGGCACGCCGCGCAAGCTCGCCACGCACGCGCTGACCAAGGCCCACCTCAACATCCCGAACCTGCCCGCGGTCACCGCGGTGAAGCCGGCGCAGCCGGCACCGGTGCGCGACGAAGTCCGCGACGAACCCAAGCCCGCCCCGATGCCGGTGGCGGTGGCCGCCCCCGTCGCCGCGCCCGCGGTCGGTGGCGTGGTCGGGTTCTTCAAGCGCCTGTTCGGTGCGCCCGCGCCGGTCGCCACGCCGGCGCCCGCGCCGCGTGCGACGGAAGAACAGCGTCGTCGCGAACGCGATGGTCGCCGCGACGGTCGTGGTCGTCCGCAGCAGGGCCGTGACGGCCAGGGCCGTCGCGACGAGCAGCGCCGCGATCGCAAGGACCAGCCGCAGCAGCAGAAGGGCCCGCGCAACGAAGGCCAGCAACAGAAGCAGCAGCAGGGCCAGCAGCAGGGTCAGCAACAAAAACAGGCCCAGCCGCAGCAACAGCATCAGAAGAAGCCGCGCGACCAGCAGCAGCCGCGTGGCGAACAGCAGCCGCGCGAACAGCAGGCCCAGCAGGCGCGCGAGCAGCAGCCTCGCGACCAGCAGCGCCAGGAACAGAAGCAGCGCCAGCCGCGCCAGGAACCGGTCGTCGATCCCGCGCTCGCCAATGCGCAGGTCGTGCAGCCCGGCGTCGTCGCCGCCAACGCGATGACGGATGCCACGCTCGCATCGGCCACGCTCGCCGCCGACCAGGCCGCCGATGCCACGCTCGCGACCTCCGTCGTCACCAACGATGCCGCACCGTCCACGGACGTCGCCGAAGGCGGCGAAGGCGGCGCACGCCGTCGTCGCGGCCGTCGCGGTGGCCGTCGTCGTCGTCGCGGCCAGGGCGGCGCGGAAGGCGAAGCCACGCAGGATGGCATGGCGCACGAGCACGACCAGGACCACGATGACGTCGAAAGCGGCGACGTCGCGGCCAACACGCGCGCGCAGCCGGAATTCGATTTCGACGACGAAGCGCCGGCCGCACCGATCGCATCGGCACCGGTCGCGTCGGCACGGGCCGCAACGCCCGCACCGATCGCCACGCCGGCACCGATCGCCGCCTCCGCGCCGACCGCGCCTCCGGTCGCAACGCCTGCGCCGGTCGCCACGCCTGCCCCGTACGTCGCACCGGCCTCGCCCGCCGACCCCGCCGCGGCGCCCGCACGCGATGCCGTCGCCACGCCGGACGCCTTCGCGTCCGCGCCGATCGAAGTCGAACCCGCGCGCACCGATACGGACACCAGCCGCCACACGCTGGCGACCGAATCGCTCGCGAGCGCGATCGAGAACGCACCGGGCGACTGGAACGACGCGCCCTACGCCGACGTCGCCACGCCCGCGCAGGCCATCGACGAAGTGAATTCGCCGGAGCCGATCGAACCGGCATCGACGTCGCGCGACATCGCCGCCACGCAGCCGCCGGCGTTCCAGGAGCCCGCATTCGAAGAACCGGCCGCCACGCCGTCGAATGCCGCCGCGTATGCACCGTCGTTCTCGCAGGCAGACCCGCAGCCCGCGCAGGCCGAAGACGTCGCGTCGTTGTTCGGCGCCGCGTCGCCGTCGCAGCCCTCGCCCGGCCTGTTCGATGCCATGCCGAGCGAAGACCCCGCCCAGGCCGCGGCGGATGCGATCGCCGACGAACCCGCGGTCGACGACACGCACGCGCGCGTCGCCGAGGCCTTCGAACCCGAAGCCACGCCGCCGCACCCGCAGCCGCCGCACGAAGACGCGCCGCGCAACGTGTGATGCAGGTGTAACGTCCCACCCTCCCGCGCCCGCCTACCAGGCGTGCGCGGGATCGGTCATGCCATACCGGCTCGCCATCCGCGCGAGCGCAATCGAATCGCTGATCCCCAGCTTGTCGAACAAGCGCGTCTTGTGCGTGTTGATCGTCTTCGCACTCAGGTGCAGGCGCCGCGCGATGTCTTCCTGCCGCATCCCGCGCACCAGCAGCAACGCCACTTCCAGTTCGCGCGGCGACAACGCGTCGAATGGCGACGCATTGCCGTCGATCCCCGACAACGCGATCTGCTGCGCGATCCCGTTGGCCAGGTAACGCTTGCCGCGCGCCGTCTCGCGGATGGCGCGCATCAACTCCTCGGCGTCGTGCCCCTTGCCGACATACGCCGACGCACCCGCCGCAATCGCACGCCGTGGAATCGGACCATCCTGCAACGCCGACAGCACGATCACGCGTGTGCCGAATTCGCCGCGCACCACGCGCTCGGTGACTTCCAGCCCGCTGATGCCGGGCAGGTGCACGTCGCACACCAGCACGTCCGGACGCAGCCGCCGCAGCACGGGCAATGCGTCCTCGCCCGAGTCGGCCTGCCCCACCACGGCGAAGCCACCCTGCGCTGCCAGCAAACTGCACAGCGCGTCGCGCACCAGCACGTGGTCGTCGACCACGAACACGCGGATCGTCATTCCCTGACCTCCTTGCCGGCGCCCAGCCTACGTTCGCCGCGCCGCGAGCCGCTGCGAAGCGCGTCAGGTTTTGCCCTGCGGATGTTTCGCTTCGTGAAGCGGCTGTTGCCCGCTGCGCGCACGCGGCCTTGATCGTCGATGCGTTATTCGTGCGCTCCCACGCATCGATCCGGAGCCACCCGCATGCACCACGAACACGATCCGAGCGAACTCGCCGCGAAGTTCTGGAAGGCCCTCAAGTCCGACCGCACGCTGATGCTCGGCCTGGATGGCGTCGAAGACGGGCATTCGCGCCCGATGACCGCGCAGATCGAAGGCGACGCGGGCGGCCCGATCTGGTTCTTCACCGGCAAGCCCAACGCCGTGGCCGATCACCTCGAAGGCAACGGCAGCCGCAAGAATGGGCGCGCCATCGCCGCATTCACCTCGAAGGGCCACGACCTGTTCGCCAGCGTGCAGGGCACGTTGACGATCGACAACGACCGCGCCGTCATCGATCGCCTGTGGAATCCCTTCATCGCCGCGTGGTTCGAAGGCAAGGACGATCCGAAACTCGTGCTGCTGCGCTTCGATCCCGACCACGCCGAAATCTGGCTCAACGAATCCAACCTGCTCGCGGGCGTCAAGATGCTGCTCGGCATCGACCCGAAGGTGGACTACAAGGACAACAGCGCCGAGGTCGACCTGCGCAACCAGCGCGTGCAGTAACCGAACCCCGCCGCGCCGGCGACCTGCCGGCGCGACGGCGGCGAATCACGGCGCCGAGGCCGCCGTCGCCGGCGCCGTGTTGCGCGCGAAGAACGCCAGCAGCTTCGTGTAGAAATCCGCTTCGTCCGCGTCGATGTTCAAGCCGTGGCCTTCGTTGGGATATTCGATCGACTCCACCGCCAGGCCGGCCTTCTTCATCGCCTTGACCATCGCGCGCGAATGCGCCACGTCGACGCGGCCGTCCAGCCGCCCGTGCCCGATCAACACCGGCACCTTGATGGACGCGACCTGCTTCGCCGGCGAACGCGCCGCCAGGTCCGTTTCATCCTTGCCCAGCACGCGCGCCAGGTATTCCATGCCGTAGTCCGAGCGACGGATGCCGCCCCACTTGTACATCTTCGCCAGGTCCAGCGGCCCGGCGTAGCTCGCCGCGCAGCGATACAACGCCGGCTCGCGCACCGCGCCCATCAGCGCGGAATACCCGCCGTAGCTCGCGCCGTACACGCACACGCGGCCCGCATCCGCGATGCCCTGCGCGATCGCCCACTTCGTCGCATCGGTCACGTCGTCCTGCATCGCGCGGCCCCACTGCTTGTAGCCGGCGGTTTCGAACGACTTTCCGTAACCGCCCGAACCACGGAAGTTCACGCGCAGCACCGCGTAGCCCTGGCTCGCGATCAACGCGCTTTCCTGGTCGAAGGTGGCATCGTCGAACGGACCATGCGGCCCGCCGTGCACGAGCACGATCATCGGCAGGTTGCGTTCCTTGCCCGGCGGCAACGTCAGCACGCCGTGCAGCGGCATGCCGTCGCGCGCCACCAGCGACACGTCGCGGCTCGGCGGCAGCGTGTTTTCCGGCAGCCACGCACGGCTGCGCGCGATCAGCGTCGCCTTCTTCGCCGCGCGGTCGAAGAGGTAATACGTCCCGGGATCGCGGTCGCCGAAGGTTTTCACGATCGCCTTGTTGCGATCGCGCGTGGCGCTGGTGATCGCCACCACGCGGCCGGGGAACGCCGCCAGGATCTGCTTGATCGCCGCCGCATCCGGATGCGTCGAATCCCAGACCACCGCCACCGGATGCGTCGGGCGGAAATACGCGCCGATCGGCGTCACCCCGTCGAACGCGTAGATGGTGCGCGTCGCGTCGGATTCCGGATCCTGGTGCACCTGCGTGCGCGCGCCGGTCGCGAAATCGTAGCGCTCGATCGCCGAGGCGCCCGTGGCACGCTCGGCTTCCAGGTAGGCGTGCTCGCCGTCGGCAGTGATGCCCAGCGGATACACGTGCAGGCCGCTCTTTTCGCTGTCGTTGATGAGCGTCCAGCCCTCCTGGCCCGGGGTGTGCACCTGCAGGCGCGTCATCGCCTTGTCGTCTTCGGAAATCGAGAAGCGCACGTTGCCATGGCGATCGGCGAACAACTCCGATTCGCGGTCGGGCGCCACGATCACTTTCTCGCCGGTGCGCGCCAGGTGGCCGATCTCGGCCTTGCGCACTTCGTCGAAGCACTTGCCGTCCTTCCAGTCCGAGCATTCGTGGACGAGCAGGTGGTTGGGATCGCCTTCGATGGTCGCCAGGAAATTCGAGGGCAACAGGTACTTGTCCCGGCCGTCGCGCGAGACGATCCACATCGCCGGCCGCACGAACGCCACCTTGTACTTGCTGTCGGTGCGGTTGGCCGACAGCAGCACGCGGTCGTCGTCGATCCAGCGCAACTTGCCCACTTCGCCCTGCGTGCCCGGATCGAAGCGCACTTCCGCCGCCATCGTCGCCAGGTTGCGGATCGTGATCTGCGTGCTTTCGCCGATGCGCTCGGCCACGGCCACGCGCGTGCCGTCGGGCGAGACCTGGATCTGCTCGATCGATGCGCGCTTGAGGAACACCTTCCAGTCCGGCGCCTGCGCCCCCGCCTGCCCCGCCCACGCACACGCCAGCACCAGCGCGGCCATGCGTGCCCGCGCGCCCCATTCATGCATTGCCATTGGAATCCCCTGTCGAACCGATCCTTTCCCCGCGTCAGTGCACCCGAAAACCCCGGGCGGTTCAAGCAGGGGTGAGCGAAAGCGCACACCGGCACGGGCGCTTCACCCGTCGCGCCGGAGGATCGGCGGATGCCCGCCCAAGGAAGAAAGAAGGTGGTCGTCGCCGCCCTGCTCGGCAACGGCGCCATCGCGGCCACGAAGTTCGTCGCGGCGTTCATCACCGGCAGCTCGGCGATGCTCAGCGAAGGCGTGCATTCGCTGGTGGACACCTGCAACGAACTCTTGCTGCTGCACGGGATGCGGCGCGCCGCACGCCCCGCCGATCCCGCGCATCCCTTCGGCCACGGCCGCGAGATCTACTTCTGGAGTTTCATCGTCGCGCTGCTGGTGTTCGCGCTCGGCGCGGTGGCGTCCGCGGCGCAGGGCATCATGCACCTGCGTCATCCCGAGCCCATCGAACGCCCGCTCGTGAACTACCTGGTGCTCGGCGCATCGCTCGCGTTCGAAGGCGCATCGTGGTGGGTGGCGATGCGCGCGTTCCACAAGGCGAAGGGTGACGACGTCGGCTGGTTCGACGCATTCCGCGCCAGCAAGGACGCCAGCACGTTCACCGTGCTGTTCGAAGACACCGCAGCGATCCTCGGTCTGCTGATCGCCTTCGCCGGCGTGGGCGCCTCGCACCTCACCGGCGATCCGCGCTTCGATGCGATGGCCTCGCTCGGCATCGCGGTGGTGCTGGCGGCGGCCTCGTTCCTGCTCGCGCGCGAAACCAAGGCGTTGCTGCTCGGCGAGACCGCACCGCAATTGCTGAGCGATGCGTTGCTGCGCATCGCCGCCGACGATCCCGCGGTGCGGTGCGCCAACGGCGTGCTCGCGATCCAGATCGGGCCGGACTCGGTGGTGGCGGCCTTGAGCGCGGAATTCGAGGACACGCTGACCACGGACGACATCGAAGCCTGCGTGCGCCGCATCGAACGCGCGGTGCAGCGGGAACATCGCGATGTCGTCGCGCTGTTCATCAAGCCGCAGACGGCCGCGACGTGGGCCGAACGCGCGAAGCGACTGGCCGACCACGACGACGCACCGCCGCTGCTGCCCTGATGAATGCGCGTGCGCGCTGCGCGCTTCGCACGCCCTGCACTCCGCCGGCGCCAACCTCCAGCGCTTGAATCCGGGAGATCTTCGCTTGTCGCGCGACACCCCCGTCAACCTGTTCTGGACCGGCGGCTGGGATTCCACGTTCCGCCTGCTGCAGCTGCTGCTCGAACACCGCCTGCCGGTCGCGCCGGTGTACCTGATCGACGACACGCGCGCATCCACGCAGTTCGAGTTCGACACCATGGACGCGATCCGCGACGCGTTGTTCGATGCGTATCCGCGCGCGCATGCGCTGCTGCGACCGACGCAGGTCTCGCGCGTCTCCGACATCGCACCCGACGCCGAACTGGACGCCGGCTACGCGCGCCTGGCGGCCAGGTACGGCATGGGCAACCAGTACGCGTGGCTCTCGCGTTACTGCCGGCAACAGCGGTTGCGCGGCATCGAACTGAGTTGCGAATGCGCCTTGCACGGCGCGGGCGTGATGCTGCAGGCGAACATCGCGCCGATGGAAACGCCGCAGGGCTACGCCTCGTTCCACATTCCGCCCGGCGCGCCCGATCCGGATGCCTCCCTGCTCTTCGGCGCCTTCGGCCTGCCCTTGGTGCGCACCACGCGACAACAGATGGTCGCGCAGGCGCAACGCGAAGGCTGGATGCGCCTGATGGGGATGACCTGGTTCTGCCACCACCCCACGCGCGCCGGCACGCCGTGCGGCTTGTGCAACCCGTGCCTGGCCTCGATCAAGCAAGGCTTCGGCTGGCGCGTGTCGCGCCCGCGGCGCGCGCTGGGCACCGTCTATCGCATGACGCTGCTGCCGTTGCGCAACGCCGCGCGGCGCATCGTGCTGAAACACCGGGAGGCGCGGGCTTCACGCCCGATGGCGCGAACAGTGTCCTAATCCGTCCATGGCGTTCATGGCGGACCCGCGTCCGATCCTGGTGTTCCTGGCGGAGGCGCTGGGACTGGCGCTGATCGTGCTCGGATTGTTCCGCCTGCGATGGCGGTTCGGGCTCACGCCGCTGTACGTCGTGCTGGGCGTGTTCCAGCCGATCCAGGCAGTGCTGGCGTCCACCGTGTACGTCGCGCTCTGGCACGGCATGGTAGTCAGCCCGTCCACGCTGCCCTTCGGCGCCAGCCTGCTCGCGTTGTTCCTGGTGTACGTGCGCGAGGATGCGCTGGAAGCGCGCAAGCTGATCTACGGCGTGCTGTTCGCCAACCTGACGATGACTATCCTGCTCTGGGTCGTGAGCCGGCATTTGCACAGCGCGGGCACGTTGAACCTGTTGTCCGTCGACGGGGCACTCTTCAGCCAGGGCGCGCGCGTCACCGCGGTCGGCACCGTGGCGCTCGTGCTGGATGTGTTGCTGCTGGTCGTGCTGTACACCGCGGCCGGGCGCCTGCTGCCGCGCATGCCGGTGCTGCGCACCTGGATCGCGCTGACCGGCGCCCTGGTGTTCGACGCCTTCGCCTTCGTCACCGGCGCGTTCTTCGAGCGCCCCGACTACGCGGACCTGCTGGCGGCCAGCGTCACCGGCAAGGCGATCGTGGGCACGTTGTATTCGCTGCTGGCGGTGGGCTACCTGCGCTACGTCGAACACACCGCCGCGCCGACGACGCTGATGGACTATCCGTTGCGCGACGTCTTCTACTCGCTCACGTACCGCGACAAGTTCGAAGCCGAGCGCGCGCACCGCGAGTCCGAACTGCGCCAGGTCTTCGAACGCATCACCGATGCGTACATCGCCATCGATCCGGCGGGCACGGTCACGTACGCGAATGCGAAGGCGGCCGACATCATCGGCGTGCCGGCGGCCGCGCTGGTCGGGCGCACCGTGGAGCAACTGGTGCCACGCGAAGGGATCCCGCTGCGCATGGCGATCCGGAAAGCCATGGACACGCAGCGGGCGGTGGAAATCGAGGAACACTATTCGTCGCTCGGGCGCTGGTTCGAAAGCCGCGTGTTTCCGTCGGCCAACGGCGTCACGGTGTATTTCCAGGATGTCACCGATCGCGTCGCGCAACGCCAGGGCCTCGAGCGCCTCGCCACCATCGACGAACTCACCGGCCTCCCCAACCGCGCCGCCATGCGCGGCCGCATCGACCGCATGCTCGCCGAGCGCGGCGACGGTACGGGCGGCATCGCGCTGCTCAACCTGGATCGCCTGCACCAGGTCAACGACACGCTCGGCTACGGCGCGGGCGATGCGGTGCTCACGCAGGCGGCGGCGCGCTTGTCCGGCATCGCCGAGGCGCACCATTGCGTCGTGGGCCGCGTGGGCGGCGACGATTTCGCGCTCGTGTGCCCCGGCTGCAACCTCGAGGAGGTGCATCGCCTCGCTACGCTGGCCACGCAGGCGCTCGGCGAACCCTTCCAGTTCGACGGCGAACCGATCTACATGACGTGCAGCGCCGGCCTCACGCTCGCCACGCAGGACAGCGACGCGCTGCGCCTGCTGGGCGAAAGCGATCTCGCGCTCAACCTCGCCAAGCAGCAGGGCCGCAATCGCGTGGCGGCCTATTCGACCGAACAGGCGCGCGCGATCGCACACCGCGTCGCGATCACCGCGCGCATGCGCGATGCGCTCGACCACGGGCACTTCCATTTCCACCTGCAGCCGCTCGTCGCGGCCGCCACCGGCCACATCACCGGGGCCGAAGCGTTGCTGCGCTGGACGAGCCCGGACATGGGCGTGGTGTCGCCCGCCGATTTCATTTCCGTCGCCGAGGAAACCGGCTTCATCGTGCCGCTGGGCGACTGGGTGCTGCATGCGGTGCTCGCGTTGCAGGCGCAATGGATGCGCGAATTCGGTGGCGCGCGCCCGATTTCGGTGAACGTTTCGGCCGTGCAATTGCGACGCCCCACGTTCGAAGACGACATCCGCAAGGCCTTGCGCCTCGCCGGCGTCCCCGCCGAGCAACTGAAGCTGGAGATCACCGAGAGCGCGATCATGGAAGACACGCCGAACCTCGTCGCGATGCTGCGGCGCGTGCGCGATTCGGGCGTGCGCATTTCGCTCGACGACTTCGGCACCGGCTATTCGAGCCTGGCCCTGCTGCGCCACCTGCCGATCGACGAGATCAAGATCGATCGCGTGTTCGTCGCCGGCGCGATGGAGGATGCGTACGCCGCCACCTTGTGCCGCGCGATCATCACCATGAGCCGCGAATTGCGCTTCGCGGTGGTGGCCGAAGGCGTGGAGACCGCCGAACAGGCCGCGTTCCTGCGCGATGCCGGCTGCGACACGCTGCAAGGCTTCTTCTACAGCCGCGCGGTGGCCCCGCCGGACTTCCGCCAGTTCCTGCTCGCAGGCGCGCCGCTGCGATGAATGGCCGCAATCCATTGTCCGATTGCGTTGCACGAAAAGGGATTCCCGCGAACGAGACGGTGCGCCGATGATCCACCTGGCCGAAGCCACCGCGCTCGCGGTCCTGCTGTTGTTCCTGGGGATGCTGGTGTGTTCGGAAATCGGGCGCCGCATCGCGCGCGTGCGCCTGGCGCGCGATCCCGATGGTGCGAAGTCCGGGGCCGGCGCGGTGGACACTGCGGTGTTCGGCCTGCTCGGGCTGATGATCGCCTTCACCTTCTCCGGCGCAGCCTCGCGATTCGAAGCGCGCCGGCACCTCGTCTCCGACGAAGCCAACACGATCGGCACCGCGTACCTGCGCCTCGACCTGCTGCCGTCCGATGCGCAGCCCGCGTTGCGCGCGCTGTTCCGCCGTTACGTGGATGCGCGCGTGGCCACGTACCGCGATGTCGACGACATCGACCACGCGCGGGCGCGCCTGGACGCCGGCGTCGCCTTGCAGTCGGCGATCTGGACGCAATCGGTTGCCGCCTGCAGCCGCACCGGCGTGGAATCCCGCGCGTGCCTGCTGCTGTTGCCCGCGTTGAACGACATGATCGACATCACCACCACGCGCGCGACGGCCACGCAGAACCACCCGCCGGTCGTCATCTTCGTGCTGCTCGGCGCCCTGTGCCTGCTCGGCGCACTGCTGGTGGGGTACGGCACCGCCATCGGCCGCGAGCGCAGCTGGCTCCACACCACCACCTTCGCCGCCACGCTGGCGCTGAGCGTGTTCGTGATCGTGGACCTGGAATTCCCGCGCCTGGGTCTGATCCGCATCGACCAGGCCGACCAGGTGCTCATCGAACTCGGGAAGACCATGCGGTGAATTCAGCCACCTGAAAGCAGGGACCGGCGCACAGGCGTAGTCTCGTCACGCACCTTCCACGAACGTGACCGATCCCATGCGGCTCAACGTCTTCTCCTGTCGGGATGGCTTCGTCCTTTCGGCCGATTGCATGCTCGCCCCGCGCGCCGCGGAGATGGATTGCGGGCCGGTCTCGGCGCTGCTCGGGACCATCAATTGCACCGAGCTCCCCGAAGACGTCTGCGCCGACATCAACAATCAGGTCGATGCGCGCCAGTACGCCTTCGTGACCATGGAGGTCGCGGTCTCCAGCAACTTGCGTGCCCTCATCGAAGACAGCGCCCGCATCGCCTGATCCACACGTTGTCACATGGCCGTCCGTGCAACGCGGCGCGTTGTACCCGGTATGGACATCGTGCGCGCGGAGGCGTCGATGGGCTTCGAGGTGTACCAGCACCACGACCTGGCCGAATGGCGATGGCGCCTGTTCGCCGTCGACGGCCTGCTCGCGACGGGCGGTCCCTACCCCTCGCTGGACGACTGCCTGGAAGCGATCCGCCTCGTGCAGGGCACCAACACCTCCACGCCCGTGTTCGACGCGAAGACCGGATCGCTGGTCCCGCAGGGCTGATGCGTCACGCGTGATCGGCCGGTGCCTCGCGCCCCGGCCCGGTCACGCCTTGCGCGCGGGTATCGCCAGCACCAGCACGCCCATCGCCACCAGCGCGATGCCCGTCCATTCGCGCAGCGTCGGTCGCTCGCCGAGGAAGGCGTACGCGAACACCGCGACCAGCACGAGGCTGAACTTGTCGACGGGCGCGACCTGCGAAGCGTGCCCGAGTTGCAGCGCGCGGAAATAGCAAACCCACGACGCACCGGTCGCCAGCGCCGACAGCGCGAGGAACAGCAGCGTGCGCGGCGGCAGCAAGCGCGGATCGCTCCACTTGCCCGCCACGCCGACGAACGCGGCGAGCACGAACACAATCACCACCGTGCGGATGAGCGTGGCGAAATCCGAATCGACGCCCTGGATGCCGATCTTCGCGAAGATCGCGGTGAGCGCGGCGAAGCAGGCCGACAGGGCGGCCCAGAAGAACCAGGTGTAAGGCTGCGTCATGGCCGTCAGCGTCGCAGCCAGCGCGCGAGGCGCTGGTAAACGGCCTCGCTGCCGAGCAGGCCGAGATGGTGCGTGTCCGTCGACAGCCAGCGGCGCGAAGCCGGGATGCGCAGGTTGCGTGCCGGATCGTCGTGTTCGCCGAAAGCGCTGGCCACCGGGACGAGCCCGTCGGTGCGCGCGGCGATCGCGTACAGGCGCACATGCTTCGGCACCTTCGGCGCATCGCCCGGCGTGCCGTGCCGCAAATCGGTGATGCCTGCGCTGCGCACCTTCCCGAGTTTCACGAACGGCGCGCTGTACGGGCTGATCGCGATCAACTGGTCGGCCCACGCACCCGCGCGTTCGAGCGGCGCGCCGTGGTGCGGCGTGCCGAGGAACACGATGCGGACCGGACGTTGCGTCCACGCAAGCTGTTCGCGCAGCCCGGCCTCGAGCGCACGGCGCGCGACCAGGCCGCCCATGCTGTGGCAGAGCAGCACGATCTCTTCGACCGGCACGGGCCATGCATGCACGAGTTGATCCAGCAACGTCGCGAACGCGAGCCCGTTCGCCGCGACGGGGCGCCCGGTGTTGTAGTGCAGGTCGACGCGGGTGTAATCGTGTTCACGGGCAAGCGCTTCGCCATGATCGTGTCCGGCGTAACGCCACTGCAGGTCGTTCATGCACAGGCCGTGCAGCGTGACGAGCAATTTGCCGCGGGTGTTCGCGGGCAGCGCGTCGCGTTCGAGCGGCGCGCCCGCGACGCGGAACTGCATCCGGATCGCCAGCGGATTGCCGCTGGTCTCCAGGTGATCGCCGAGCACCCCGTTGATCGCCGCCACCAACGCCTCGCGTTGCGGCGACACGCCACCGCCGCCGAGCACCGGCGCGAGCGCGGCCAGCGAGCGATCCACGCCCGCACCGACGAGGCGCGTCACGCCCCGCACGCTGCGATACACGAATCCCGTCAATCCCGTCGTGGTGGCAGGCGCCGGGCGCCCGAGGATCGCGGGCAGGTGCCCGATCGCCGCATGCATCGCTTCAACGATGTCGGTCGCGCCGGTGACGCCGTCGATCGCGAGGCGGCCCACGCCGCGCAGGTCGGCTGCGAGGCGGGAGGTCGGGTCGATCGCGTGTTCGTCGGAAGGCGGCACCCGGCGAGTCTAGTGCATGGGATGTCGCCGACCGCGCAACGCTTCAGCCCACCATGTCCCGGGGCTGGCCGTAGAAGAACTGTGTCGGCGTGAGCCGGGCACAGGGATGTTCGGTCAGCTGCAACGCGATCTTCGTGCAGATCTCGGCACCCAGGCTCGTGCCTGCCACGACGCCCAGGTACAGCCCCGCGTCGCTGCCGGAATACTTCTTCGGATGTGGGACCAGGATGTAGTCCCCTCCTCGCCCGCGATAGACGTTCATCAGCCACATGGCACTTCCCCCTGCTTGCCGGATCTCCGATCGATCCGCCCTGTCATTGAAGCCAACGCCGTCGGTGGCCGTGGGCGGTCACTCGCACCACCGATACACGACCGGGCGCATGCTTCCCGCGATGGCAAGGCACCTCCTGATCGGCGTAGCGTTGGCCTGCACGAGCGGTGGCGCGCTCGCGGCGAACTTCTGTTCGGTCACGCCCACCACGATGGACTGCCGCTACACCACGCTCGCGGCCTGCGAACGCACGCTGCTCGAAACCCGCGGCCAGTGCCTCGCGAACCCGGAAGTGCTGCCCACGCCGCCGCCGCGCGACACCGACGTCACCCCGCCAGCAAAAGTCACCACCCTGCCCCCGCCGCCGGCGCCGTTCGGCACGCCGCTGGATCCGGATTCATGGCGCAAGGGCGTGGACGTCGGCAAGACGATCCTGGAAGAACAAAGCAAGCGCCCCGGGGAGCCGGGTTACCTCGTGCTCTACCAATGCCCGATGCCCGGCGGCGGCGTCGTGTTTTCCGCCGCGATGCAATCGGCGGGCTGCACGATCATCCACCTGCAGCAGTACTAGCGTTCGTCGAACAACGCCCGCACGTCGGCCGGCCAGTCCGCCGACCGCTGCGTCGCCTTGTCGACGTAGGCCACCACCATGCGGCACTTCGACGCGATCGCCCCGCGCGCATCCGTCATCGTGCAATCGATCAGCGCATCGGCGCCGACGAACGCGCGGACGAACGACGCGATGGTGACGACCTGGTCGCCGACGACGGGACGGATGAAATCGACCTCGATGCGCTTCACGAACGTCATGAAGGGCAGCCCTTCGAGCGTGCGCAGGTCCCACCCTGCCTGTTCGCGCAGCGCCTCCATGCGGTGGTCGACGTAGTACGCCGGATACATCGCGGTGCGCATGTGCCTGTACGGGTCCAGGTCGGAGAACCGGATGCGGTGCGTGGTGGTGTGGGTCGCCGGCGTCGCCATGCCGTTTTCCACGGGGGAACCGTGAAAACCCGGACGCCGGCGCGGTGCTAGATTCGGCGCCTGTGCGGCGCTGCGAGCATCGGCCATGAGCATGGATTCGATCCCCATCTGGGGGTTCTTCTTCGGCACGATCCTGGTCGTGATGGCCTCGGCTGAAGCCGGCGTGCGCCTGGGCCTGTGGTCATTGCAACGCGCCGACCACGAGAAGGAATCCTCGGCCTCCGGCGTGTCGGGCGCGATCCTCGGGCTCACCGCCTTCATGCTGGCCTTCACCTTCGGGATCGTTGCGCAGCGCTTCGATGCCCGCAAGGAACTCGTGCGCGACGACGCGAGCGCGATCCGCGGCGCCTACCTGCGCGCCGATTTCCTGCCGGAGCCCGAACGCACCGAAGCGCGCCGCCTCACCGCCCGCTACCTCGATGTGCGCCTGTCGTTCGTGCAGGGCGCCAGCATGGACCCGGCACACCTGCGCGATGCGCGCGCGGAAACCCAACGAATCCAGCGCCGCCTGTGGGAACTCGCCCGCGCCAACGCCGCGCGCGACATGAACTCCGACATCGGCGCGTTGTACGTCGAAGCCCTCAACACGCTGTACGACGTCGACGCGCAGCGCATGGCGATCGGCCTGCAGGCGCGCGTGCCGTTCGGCGTGTGGGCCCTGCTGCTCGCGCTGATGGTGCTCGGCATGGTGAGCATCGGCTACTTCACCGGCATCGCGGGATCGCGACGCTCCAAGGCCATGCCGATCCTGGCGATCGCGTTCGCCGCGGTGGTGCTGGTGATCGCGAAACTGGATCGACCGAGCGAAGCCACGGTGACGCAGCAGCCGTTGATCGACCTGCAGACGTTCATCCGCGGGAGTGCGCGCTGAGCGCGCGGCTCACCCCATCGGCGCCGCCACCGGGAATTTCCAGCTGCCGTCCAGGATCTCGCGCATGGCGCGTCAGATCCGCGTGCTGCACAACATCGGGAGCCAGGCGTACAGCGACGGCATCGCGTGCTCCATCCACGGCGCGGCGCACGTGAGGATCGCCGCCAGCAGGAGCATGGCACCGGCGATGTAACGCGCGTGCGGGAGTGCGGCGAACCGCGCGAGCCGATGCGCACCGAACGCGGCGATCAACATCGCCGGCACGGTGCCGAGGCCGAACACCAGCATCGTCGCGGCGCCACTCGCGGCGTCCTGCTGCACCGTGGCGAGCAGCAGGACGGTGTAGACGAGGCCGCACGGCATCCAGCCCCACACCATGCCGAAGGCGATGGCGCGCGGGAGCGAGCTGACCGGCAACAGTTTCCGGCCAACGGGCGCGAGATGGCGCCAGACATTCCCGCCGATCACGCGGCCCGGTTCGCGCAAGCCCCCGAAGGCGACCAACGCCGTCAGCAACAACACGAGCGCCGTGAGCACGCGGAGCGTGCGGCGCACGGCTTCGATGTCGAGCAGGCCCACCAGCGCTCCCAATGCGCTGGCGACCAGCACGCCGGCCAGCATGTAGGAACTGATGCGGCCCACCTGGTACCCCACGAGCAGCACCGGGCGCGTGCGACCGCGTGCGTCCTTCGCCGTCGCCATGCCCAGCGCCGCCGTGATGCCGCCGCACATCGCCAGGCAATGCCCGCTCGCAGCCAGCCCTAGCAGCAACGCCGCGCTCAACGTCAGCAGGCCGGTCACGGCGGCCGCTCCTCTCCCGGCGGATCGTCGAGCGGCAGCAGCGCCGGCGTGTCCATGTCGTCGAACTGATCGTGGTCGACGGCCCAGAAGAACACCGCCACCGCCGCGCCCACGAACAACAGCGACAACGGGATCATCAGCAGCAGGATGATCATGCCCACCGCCTCCGCAACGCCGCGCGTGCGTCATGGGCAGGCGGGTTGATCGCATCGATGCGCCACGTGTTCAGCACCACGCCGAACGAACTCAACGCCATGCCGAACGCCGCCAGCCACGGCGGCACGAAGCCGAGCGCCGCCAACGGCATCGCGGCGAAGTTGTAGAACAGCGCCCATCGCTGGTTCTGGCGGACGATCGCGAGGGTCTGTCGCGCCATGTCGCGCGCCGGTGCGATCACATCCAGGCGTCCGCGCGCGAGCACGATGTCGCTGCTGGCCTGTGCCAGCTCGGCGCCTTCGGCGAGCGCGATGCCGACGTCCGCGCCTGCCAGCACCGGCGCATCGTTGACGCCGTCGCCGACCGCCACCACACGCGCACCCGTGGCACGCAACGCCGCCATCCAGGCCACCTTGTCGGCCGGCGATTGGCGCGCGCGCCATTCGGACACCCCGAGGCGCTGCGCGATCTCCGCGACGCGCTCCGGGGCATCGCCGCTCGCGATCGAGACCGTCATGCCCTGCTGCTGCAAGGCCGCGATCGCGGCACGTGCATCGGCGCGCACGGATTCCGACAACCGGAAGGCCGCGATCGCACCCGCGTCGTCGGCGAGCACCACTGCATCGTCGCAAGCCATGGGCACGGGCAGCCCACCGAGCGCGAAGTCACTGCGCCCGAGCCGCACAGTCCGGCCATCCAACGTGGCGCTGATGCCCAGGCCCGCGTGCGACACCACATCGCCGAGGGCATCGTCGACCTGATCGGCATGCGCCGCCGCGATGGCCCGCGCAATCGGATGACGGCTGCGACGCGCGAGCGCTGCGGCCATGCGCAGCGCGTCATCGCGCGCGATGCCGTTCAACGGCACGACATCGGAGAGCGACAACGTCGTGTCCGTCAGCGTGCCCGTCTTGTCGAACAACACATGCGTGCACCCTGCCAGGTCCTGGATCGCGTCCGGTTTCACCACCAGCACGCCGTGCTGCGCCAACGCCGCGACCGCGCGCGTGATGGCCACCGGCACCGCCAGCGCGAAGGCGCACGGACACGAAATCACCAGCACGGCGACCGATGCCGTCAACGCACGCGAAGGATCGACGACGCTCCACGCGATGGCGACCACCGTCGTCAACGCGAGCACGCAGGCGACGAAGCGCCCCGCCGCACGTTCGCCGACACGCGCCAGTCGTGGCCGTTCCGCTTGCGCGCGGCCCACCAACGCGGTGACGCAGGCGAGTGCCGTGTCGGCGCCCACGCGCGCCACGCGCATGCGCACCGGTCCGCGTTCGAGGATGGACCCGGCGATGAGCACGTCGCCGCGCTGCTTGCGCACCGGCGCGGATTCGCCGCTGAGCAAGGCCTCGTTGGCGCTGCACTGCGCATCGAGCAGCGTCCCGTCGGCGGGCACGATGCCGCCTTCCGCCACGTGCACGCAGTCGCCGATCCGCAGCGTGTGCACCGCGACGCGACGCAATGTCCCGTCCGCCTCCTGCCGCTCGGCGAACGGCGGCGCCAGGCGCGCCAACGCATCGGTGAGATCACCGGCGCGGTGCCGCGCACGCATCTCGAGATAGCGGCCTGCCAGCAGGAAGAACACGAACATCGAAATCGAATCGAAGTACACCTCGCCGCTGCCGCGGAGCGCTTCGAGCAGGCTGGCCGCGTACACGGTGATGATTGCGAACGCGACCGGCACGTCCATGCCCAACTGCCCTGCCCTGAGCGAACGCAAGGCACCCGCAAGGAACGGCTTGGCCGAATAGAACACGACGGGCGTGGCGACCAGGAAGCCGAACCAGCGCAGCAGGTCGCGCGTGGGCGCATCGGCGGCGGCGCCGAGGTAAAGCGTCGGCGCATACATCATCGCCTGCATCGCGCCGAAGGCCGCGACCAGCAAGCGCTTGAGCGCGGTGCGCGATTCGTCGCGGCGCGCATCGTCGAGCCCCTTCGCATCCAGCGGACGCGCACGGAATCCGATCCGGGGCAACGCTGCCACGATCCGCGCGAGCGTCGTCTCCGGTTCGCGCCACACCACGCGCGCGCGGCGCGAAGCGGCGTTGACCTGGATGGCCACGATGCCCGGCATGGCGCCGAGCGCGCGCTCGATCAGCCAGACGCACGCCGTGCAATGGATCCCTTCGACAAGCAGCAGGCTTTCGCGCAGGCCGGCGCCGAGGTCGCGCACGACATGGCGCGCGTTCTCGCCTTCGAGCCACGCCGTGTCGACGGCGTCGGTGGCGGCATCGGACAACGCGATGCCGGGCGCCGTGCGCAACGTGTAGTACTTCTCCAGCCCGAGGTGTTCGATCCATTCCGCGGCGGCCCGGCACCCCATGCAGCACATCGCGCGCATCTGCCCCGCGATCCGCACCTGGAGGTCGATCCCCGGTGGCAACGCTTCGCCGCAATGCCAGCAGCGTCGCTCTGGCAGGTTCATGGCGGCGGCGGCGTTTCCCGCGCGACCGGTACGCGCAGCACGGTGTCTTCGGCGACAGGCCCCGGGTCGGCGGGAAGCCGGGAGGCGAACACGATCAATCCGATGCAGCCGGTGACCGAGGCCAGCAGGATCGACAACGCGAGCCAGAGCACGGGCTGCTGGTACCAGCGCTCGCCCGGGGCGGCCATGCCTACTTTCCTGCCGGGCGTCCGTGCGCCGCTTGCGCCACCACCCAGGCCGCGACGAGGCGCGATTGATCCACGCCCAGTCGCGTGCGCCAGGCCGGCATGACGCCGGTGCGACCGTCACGGATGCTCGTCGTGATGTCCGACCAATCGTTGCCGTACAACCAGGTCTGGTCCGCGAGGCTCGGCGCGATCGTCGCGCGGCCCACGCCGCCCGGCCCGTGGCACGACACGCAGAACATGTCGTAACGCTCGTGCCCGGCCTTGACCTGCCAGTCGCGACTCGCGTTGCCGCTCAGGCTCTGCAGGTACGACGCCACTTCTTCGACACCGTCCTTCTGCAGCGCCTGGCCCCACGGCGGCATCACCGCGCTGCGGCCATCGAGGATGCTTGCCAGGATCGCGTCCTCGCTGCCGCCGAATTGCCACACGGCGTCGGTGAGATCGGGTGCGCCCACGTGCGGATTCCCGCGCGCGCCCTTGCCATGGCAGGCCGCGCAGTTGTCCTGGAACAGGCGCCCGCCGACGTCGATCGCGTTGCGATCCTTCGCCAGCTGCGCGATGGTCATCGCGCGCCACGGGTTGTTCTGCGAGGCGCGCTTCGCCGTATTGGCCGCGGTGTCCCGCTGGTGTTGTTCGGGCGAACTCCACCCCAGCACGCCCGCGAAGTTGCCGAGCCCGGGATACAGCACGAGGTAGCCGATCGCCCACGCGAAGGCCCCGATCGACACCGCCACCCACCACCACGGCAGCTTGTGCAGGCCTTCGCGGATGCCATCCCAGTTGTGCCCGGTGGTGCCGTCGTCCTGCACGGGGATGTGCACGCGCAGCCCCCACGCGAACAGGAACAGGCTCACGCCGATCGTCACCACGGCCAGCACGACCACCCAACCCGACCAGAATCCGCTCATCGGTCGTCCTCGTCCGTGTCGTGCATCGGCAGCCGCGCCATCGCGTCGAATTTGCGCTTGTGGCGCGGGCGCCACGCCCAGTACCAGATGGCCACGAACACCACCGTCATCAGCACGATGCCGGCGCCGATCAAATTGCCCCAGATCGGATTCATGGCGCTTTCGCCGCGATGCCGCTGCCGGACGCCGGATGCACGCCCAGGCCCTGCAGGTACGCCACGACGGCGTCCAGTTCGGTCTTGTGCAGGACCATGTCCGGCGCACCCGCGATCTGCGCGTCGGTGTAGGGATCCCCGAGCGTGCGCAGTACGCGCATCCTGGCCTGCACCTCCTCGCCGTTGATGTACGTGTGCGAGAGCCACGGGTAGTCCGGCATGTTCGATTGCGGCACGACGCTGCGCGGCGCTTCCAGGTGCACGCGATGCCACGCATCCGAATACTTGCCGCCGATGCGTGCGAGGTCCGGCCCAGTGCGCTTGGAGCCCCACTGGAACGGGCGGTCGTACACCGAGTCGCCGAGCGTCGAATACTCGCCGTAGCGTTGCGTCTCGAAGCGCAACGTCCGGATCATCTGCGAATGGCAGGTGTAGCAGCCTTCGCGCACGTAGATGTCGCGCCCGACCAGGCGCAATGCATCGTAGGGCTTGACGCCCGGTGACGGCTTGATCGAATTGGCCTTGATGAAGAGCGGCGTGATTTCCGCCAGGCCGCCGAACGACACCATGATCGCGATCAGCACGCCCAGCAGGCCCGCGTGCTTCTCGACCGTTTCGATGTGGCGGTATTTCAGGCCCATGGTCGGTCACCCCTTCGCCGGCAACGGTGGGGGCACCTGCAACGGCGTGGGCTCGTGGATGTCCTGCGGGATCGGCACCAGCACGGCCTTGATGGTGCGTTTGCGCGCCTGCGCGGCGGTGCACCACAGGTTCCACACCATGATCACCATGCCGCTGAGCACCAGCACGCCGCCGAACAACCGCGCGATGTAGAACGGGCGGATCGCGACGAGGCTGTCGAGGAAGCTGTGGACGAGCTGGCCGTCGGCGTTGGTTTCGCGCCACATCAGGCCCGCGGTGAGCCCGGAGGACCACATCGACACGATGTAGATGAGCAGCCCGACGGTGTGCAGCCAGAAGTGCACGTTCATCGCGCGGACCGAATGCATCTGGGGCCGGCCCAGGGCCTTCGGCGCCATCGCGTACAGCGAGCCGATCGCGATCATCGCCACCCACCCGATCGCGCCGAAATGCACGTGCGCCACCGTCCAGTCCGTGTCGTGCGTGAGCGAGTTGACCGACTTGATGGCCATCATCGAGCCTTCGAACGTCGTGCCCGCGTAGCAGACCAGCGCCAGCACCATGAACTTGGCCGCGGGGTCCACGCGCACCTGGTGCCACGACCCGTTGAACGTCATCAGGCCGTTGGCGGCCGAGCCCAGGCTGGGCATCAGCAGCAGCAGCGAGAACGCCATGCCGACCGACTGCACCCAGTCCGGCAGCGAGGTGTACAGCAGGTGGTGGGAACCGGCCCACATGTACACCGAGATCAGCGCCCAGAAATTGATGATCGAGAAGCGGTAGCTCCACAGCGGCTGCTGGGCCTGGCGCGGCACGAAGTAATACATCATCGCCAGGAACCCGGCGGTCAGGAAGAACGCCACGGCGTTGTGGCCGTACCACCACTGCACCATCGCGTCGACGCCGCCCGAATAGATCGGATACGACTTGCCGATCGACACCGGGATCACCAGGTTGTTGACGATGTGCAGCAACGCCACGGCGATGATGAACGCGCCGTAGTACCAGTTGGCCACGTAGATGTGGCGGATGCGCCGCTTCGCCAGCGTCGCGAAGAACACCACCGCGAAGCTCACCCACACCACGGCGATGAGCAGGTCGATGGTCCATTCGGGTTCGGCATATTCCTTGCTCTGCGTGTACCCGAGCGGGATGGTCACCAGCGCCAGCACCATCGCGGTTTGCCAACCCCAGAACACGAACGTCGCCAGCCGACCGAGCGCGAGGCGCACGTGCCCGGTGCGCTGCACGACGTAGAAGCACGTGCCCATCAGCGCCGAACCGCCGAAGGCGAAGATGATGGCGAAGGTGTGGTCGGGGCGCAGCCGCCCGAACGACAGCCACGGCGTGTCGAAATTCAGCGCCGGCCAGACGAGCTCCGAAGCGACGTACACCCCGAGCGACATGCCCACGACGCCCCACAGTGCCGCGGCGAGCAGGAACAGCCGGATGACCTGGTCATCGTAGGTTTCAGCGTTCGGCACGGCATCGGTCCACCGGCGCGCGGGAATGCACGGGGGGACACTAGGTCCGCGGGAGGCGGGGGTTCAATTGGGCATTGGCCCAACGAGGCGGACCGAAACGTGTGGGAGATGGCGGAGGGAGTGGGATTCGAACCCACGGTTGTCTCTCGACAACGCCGGTTTTCAAGACCGGTGCCTTAAACCACTCGGCCATCCCTCCGGATCGCGCGCACTTTACGGGCTCCCCTGCCCAGCGACAAATCCGGAGGGACGCGCAGCCTCAGTGGATCAACGGCACGCCGAAGCCCGCGCGGAACTCGGCTTCGTCCAGGTTGCCGTCCTTGTTGGTGTCCAGCCACTGGAAGCGGGTCTCGCCGCCGCGGCGCAGTTCTTCGTCGCTCAGCACGCCGTCGCCGTTGCGATCGGCGTTGCGGATGCGGTCGGCGGCGGACGGCTGGCCATCCTGCTGCGGGCCGAGGATCGCCTGCACTTCGGCGGCGGAGATGCTGTTGTCGTGGTTGGTGTCGATGGCATCGAACGTCTTCTCGTTGCCGTACTCGTCTTCGCTCACCTTGCCATCGCGATTGGTGTCGAAGGCGGCGAAGCGGCTCTTGGCGTCGTGGCTGGCGGCCGGATGCGCCACCTGCGCCACGCCGGCACCCGCCAGCAGCAGCCCCACGGTGAGCGATACGGCAGAGACGGTGCGCGAAACGGTCATGGCGGACTCCTTGGGTGGCGTCGAATCGAAACGCTAGCAGCGGGCGCGAACGGCCGTCGTCACGCGCCGATCACGTGCATTTTTCGCGGATGCGCGCAGCATTCCCGGCACGTGCACGCGCACTGCACGTTATTGAATGCGCGATCGAAAAACACACGGGAATTCGTGCGTTTTTTGTCCGCGCGACACTCACGCGCACGTTGCAATGATCGAGGAGAGAAAGCTTCGTCGGCAGCGAAGCTACAGGGTGGCTCGGCAATGAACGCACGTCTCATGCTGTTGTTCGCAGGTGGCCTGGCCGCCGGCGGGGTGATTGCCGCCGCAGGCGAAGTCATCACCACGCCCGCCGAGTCGACGACCGTTCCCGCCGATTTCCGCTTCCGTCCCGAAGTGCCCTTCCAGTCGTTGAAGGAAGTGCCGACGTGGAGCGAACTCGAACGCATGCTCGACAACCCTTACGCGACGACGACGTGCCCCAACGATGCGTCGGGCCAGGCCGCGCTCGGCAACGCACAGGGATTCGCGGCGCGCTGCACCACGATCGTGCGCCGGCGCGCGTACCTGCCACCGGGCTGCACCTACGATCCGTCGACCGGCCTGCCGCCGTGCAACGACGCGCTGCTGCCGCGCTTCACCGTGCAGCCGTTGAACTACAACGCGCTCACCGGCGAACAGTTCCGCCTGCTCAATCCCGCGTTCGCGGGCGTCGCGAATTTCGCAGGGCGCGGTGCGATCTCCGCCGGCAGCACGCGCATCCGCCCGGGCGATGCACCCGCGATCGACTACAACAGCCCGCTCGTGTCCGACGGCAGCGATCCGGGCGAGCCCGCCAACTACTCCGGCGCAGCGGTGTGCGGCAACGACACCTTGAGCGGCTGGGTGGAAACGCGACCGCAATGCGTCGGCAACACCGGGCGCCTGTTCGATCCGACGCCGCTCGCCAACGCGCAGCCGCGCGGCATCGTGCTGGCGCTACGCAAGCCGAGCATCGGCCAGAACTACCTGGTGAATTCCGACGCCGCCCTCGCCGGCCGCGCGCAGGCGCTGCGCCCGTCGAACCCGAATGACTACATCCAGGACCGCGACATGGCCACGGCGCTGGGCAAGGCGCTGTTCTGGGACATGCAGCTGGGCAGCGATGGCGTGCAGTCGTGCGGCTCGTGCCATTTCTCCGCCGGCGCCGACACACGCATCCGCAACCAGCTCAACCCGAACGTGCTCGGCGGCGACACCGACCTCGAACTGTTCCGCAACCGCCACCTCACCACGCCGGAGAACGCAACCGACCAGGACGTCAACCGCGACATCGCCGCGAGCGACTTCCCCACGCATCGCCTCGCCAACGAAGGCATCCCCGGCGAACCGCTGCTCAATCCCACCAACGTCACGCGCGACACCAACGACGTGCTCGCCTCGATGGGCGTGCGCCTGCGCCGCTTCGACAACATCCGTACGCCCGGTACGGCCGCGTTCGGCACCGCCGACAACGGCGTGCGACCGCTCCTGCCCGACCTCGGCACGGTGATCACCGATCCGATCGCGCTGTACGCGGGCAAGCGCCGCGTCGAACCGCGCAACACACCGACGATGATCAACGCGGCGTTCTACTACGACAATTTCTGGGACGGCCGCGGCCGCCACGATTTCAACGGCGGCAGCGTGTTCGGTGCGTCCGATCCGCAGGGCCACGTGTACGTCAACAACGGCGGCACGCTGGTGCGCACGCGGCAGTTGATCCGCTTCTCGAGCATCGCCTCGCAGATCGTCGGGCCCGCGCTGTCGAATTTCGAAATGTCGTTCCAGGGCCGCAGCTGGCCCAAGATCGGCAAGAAGCTGCTGCAGGGCACCGGCACCGCGACCAATCCGAACGTCACGCCGCTCGCCGGGCAACTGGTCGCGACGACCGACAGCGTGCTCGGCCCGTTCTCCAACCAGGGCGGCTCGCGTTGCATCGCGCTCGGGCGGCCCACGGCGGCCAATCGTCCGGGCCTGTGCCTGACGTACAAGGAAATGATCCAGCAAGCGTTCTTCCCGACGCTGTGGCAGAACACCACCAACCATCTCGACGGCGTCGCCGCGGTGTGCACCAGCGCGACCAACGGCGTGGTGACGCCCGCCGGCTGCGATCCGTTCGATGGATTCGTGCTGAACATCGGCGCGGGCCCGCCGACGACGAGCCGCTCCAGCTTCAACCAGATGGAAGCGAACCTGTCGTTGTTCGCGGGCCTGGGCATGCAGGCGTACGTGGAGATCCTGATCTCCGACGACACGCCGTTCGACCGCTTCCTCGACCGCAATCCGCAAGCGATGCGCGGCTTCAACGGCACGCTGCCGTTGTGCACGGCGACCACGCCGGTCAATCGCCAGCCCTGCCTCACCGAAACGCAGGGCTTCACGCGCGCGATCGTCGCCGGGCAACCGGATCGGCTGTTCGGCATGGATCTGTTCTATGGCACCAACCTCACGGGTCGCAATCCGAACTTCCGTGCCGCACGTTGCGGCAGTTGCCACGCCGGTGGGCTGATGTCCGCCAATGCGGTGGATCTCGTCGGGCGCCTGACGCAAGAGGACTTCAACCGCGAGTTCAGCACGCCGGGCACCAAGCTCCCGGTCAAGCCGATCGGCAAGCCGCGCCTGGCGTCGGGCTTCGCGCTCGAAGCGCTGGTCAACGACAACTCGGTGGGCGCGATCCGGCGCGACCTGTTCGATGCGGCGCGCGCGGATGCGCAGGGCAACTCGCGGCCGGAAGGCGCGTCGTTCTTCGACGCGGGCATGTACAACATCGGCGTGCGTCCGATCGCGGAGGATTCGATCCGCGGCGGCAACGACGGATGGGGCTGGCCGCTCGCGCTGGCGAGCCTGATGCTGAAGAACGTCGGCGGCACCGCGATGATCCCGGGCGGCACGCTGGCCGCGTTCGATCCCGATGGCGATCCGTCGTGCGCACCCAATTGCACCACCGGCAACCTGTTCCCGCGCACCGCCCAGGATCCGCGCATCAACCCGGGCTTCCGCGCCGTGCCGATCACGCCGCGCCTGCCGCCGACGCTGGCGCCGTGGGCGAGCAACGTCAACGTGGGCACCACGCACCCACAGGTCGGCGAAATCGCCGGCGGCTTGAACACGCGCACCAGCGTGCCGATCCAGGACGGCTATCTCGATGTGCTCGGTCCGTTCAATCCTAGCGCCCGCCTCAACCAGCAATTCAACAACGGCGATGGGCCGCTGATGGGCACCGCGCCGCAGATCAACCGCGTCGCGCGCACGGGCGGTGCGAAGGTACCGGGCCTGCGCAACGTCGAACTCACCGGGCCCTACTTCCACAACGGCGGCAAGCTCACGCTGCGCCAGGTCGTGAACTTCTATGCGCACGGCGGCGACTTCCCCGTCACCAACGCCGCGCACAAGGACTTCAACGTGGTGGACCTGGACCACGACAACCAGCTCGTCATGACGTCCGCGGATCGCATCGCGGTGACGGCGTTCCTGCTCACGCTCACCGACGAACGCGTCGCGCGCGAACAGGCGCCGTTCGATCGCCCCGAGCTGATCATCCCGGTCGACGGGCGCGCGCCGGACAACACGGTCGGCCGGCAGAACATGCTCTCGCAGACCACGGCCGTCAGCGCGTGCGGCACTGCGATCTGCTTCCGTCGGCTCACCGCGGTGGGTGCGGCGGGCCATGCGACGCGATTGCCGGCGTTCCTCAACGTCGCCAACGTCGTCACCGCGGGCGACAACAACGATCACTTCGACCAGTGAACACCCGCACGACGGCGCTGCTGGTCGGCATCGCGGTGATTGCAGCGCTCGGATTGACGACGGTGCAGCGCGAGCGCGCGCATGCAGCGACGGCGAGTGCGCGGGCGGTGATGGCGGGGACGGCTGCCGCGGGCAGCGACGCCGACGTCCAGACTGAAGCGCAACGCACGACGCCAGGCGTGATCGCCGGCGTGCCGAAGTCGCGCATGGTCGTGGCCTATCGCCTGGACCCGAGCGTCACCAGCGGGCTGTTCATGGGCGATCGCTGGGTGACACCCGAGCGTTATGCGTTCGCGCAGGAAGGGACCAAGTTCGTCGTGCAGGCGAAGATGCAGGCGATCGACGATGAAGGCAGTGATCCGCTGGACCTCAGCGGCAACTGGGCGTCGCGCGATCCGGAGATGGTGGCGCTGACGCGCGAGGCCGATGGGGTGGTGACGATCGAGGTCCGCAAGCCGGGGCGCACGGAACTGGTGGCGAGCGCGGGCGGACAGACGCGGACGCTGCAGGTGACGGCGAAGCAGACGCCGGATTCGATGCAGGTAGCGATCGTGCAGCCGGCGCGCTAAGTTTCGCGCGATTCCCCTACGAGTCTTCCGTCATGATCGTTCGCATGTGGCATGGGCGTGTGCTTGCTTCGCAGGCGGATGCGTACCTGGCGTTCCTGGAGGCGCGGGCGATTGCCGACTATCGCAGCGTGCCGGGCAACGTTGGGGTGCAGTTGTTGCGGCGCGAGGATGGGGATGTGACGCACTTCATTACGTTGACGCATTGGGCGTCGATGGAGGCGATCGCGGCGTTTGCGGGGGAGGATGTGGAGCGGGCGAAGTATTACGAGGAGGATGCGGCGTTCTTGCTCGAGTACGAGACGAAGGTCGTGCATTACGAGGTGGCTGCGTCGGGTTGACGCTCGTCATTCCCGCGAAGGCGGGGATCCGGCTCTTCGCTCAGCATCACTGCAAAAGCCCGCTAGAGGTGAAGTCCGCGTCGCCCGAACCCGCGGCGTGGTAAGAATTTCTCGCCGACGTGGCGGCGAAAATTCTCACCCCACCACGGGCTGGGGCATCACCATTCGAGCCTTTTCGATCAAGGGGCCGACCTTGATTCGAGGTCGCTGGCGTGCGTGTGACGCACGCGCAACCCAATCATTGCTTTCGCGGCAAGCAAGAGCAGCGCGTCGTTAGCGTGCGGGGGCGACGATGGGGGGCGCGGGTTTGCGGCGTTCTTTTCCGTTGCCGTTGGCCTTGTCTGCGGGGGCGCAGTTGCGGCAGTGGAGGCTGGATTCTTCGATCAACGCGGGCATGCGTTCGGCGAGGTAGTCGATCATGGCGCGCACGGCGGGGAGCAGGCCGCGGCGCGAGGCGAAGACGAGGTGGGCGATGCCTTGCGGGAGGCGCCATGCGGGGAGGACGACTTCGAGTTCGCCGGCGCGGATGGCTTCGGCGCACAGGGTTTCCGGCAGCATGGTGATGCCCATGCCCTGGCGTGCGAGGGCCATGAGCATCGGGAAGTCGAAGCCGGAGAGGCGCGGCTTCAACTCGATGCGGCGCGATTCGCCGCTGGCGTCCTGCAGTTCCCAGCGCTGACGCGCCTCGTCTTCGTTCATGCTGAGCGTGACGTGGTCTTTCAGTTCTTCGGGGGCGGTCGGGCGGCCGGCGCGATCGAGGTACGCGGGGCTGGCGACCAGCAGTTCCTGGATCTGGCCGAAGGTGCGCAGCACCAGGCTGCCGTCGTCGTCGAGTTTGTTGCGCACGCGGATGGCGAGGTCGAAGCCTTCGTTGATCACGTCCACGCGGCGGTTGCTCACGTGCAGTTGCACGCGCACCTGCGGGTACTTGGCCAGGAACTCGGGCATCAGCTGCGGCACCATTTGCTGCGCGATGCTCACGGGCAGGCTCAGGCGGATCACGCCGCGCGGTTCGGAGCTCAGGCGATCCACGACTTCGCGCGCGGCCTTCGCTTCTTCCAGCATCGATTGCGCATGCCGGTGCACGGCGTTGCCGACGTCGGTGACGGCGAAGCGGCGCGTCGAACGCTGCAGCAGGCGCACGCCGAGTTCGTTCTCCAGCGCGCTGATGCGGCGCGAGAGGCGCGACTTCGGGATGCCGAGCGCGCGTTCGGCCGCGGCGAAACCGCCGTTGTCGACGACGGCGGAGAAGTAATAGAGATCGTTGAGGTCCTGCATGGCGCTCCCTTTAACCGTGAAAGGCGGTCCGTATGGCTGAGCTTGGACAGCCATCATCCTACAATTGCAACAATACGTGATGCTAGGCCGCCTTTATTCCATGGATGCAACGGCCTACCTTACGTCCCAACGCAGCAACCCCGCTGCCTTGCATCGAGGCACCGCCATGAAGCTCCTCCATCTCGACTCCAGCGCCCTGGGCGCGAACTCCGTCACCCGCGAGCTGAGCGCGGCGATTGTCGCGCGTTGGCAGGATGCTGTCCCGGGTCTGACGGTCGATTATCGCGATCTCGACAACAATCCCCTCCCCCACCTCACCGGCGAGGTCCTCACCGGCGCCGACGTGGCCGCCAAGGCCGACGGCGACGCGACGATGGACCAGTTCCTCGCCAGCGACGTCATCGTGATCGGGGCGCCCATGTACAACTTCGGTATCCCGTCGACGCTGAAGGCCTGGATCGACCGCGTGGCGGTGGCCGGCAAGACGTTCCGCTACACCGAGAACGGGCCCGAAGGCCTGGCCGGTGGCAAGACGCTGGTGATCGCCAGCGGTCGCGGCGGCATGTACGGCGACACGAGCCCGGCGGATTTCCAGGAAGCCTACCTGCGTCAGGTGTTCGGATTCCTGGGCGTCACCGACATCACCTTCGTGCGTGCCGAAGGCGTGGCGTATTCGCCGCAGCATCGCGAGGATGCGTTGAAGGCAGCACATGCGGCCATTCCGGTGCCGTTGCGCGAAGCTGCGTAAAGGCCGGGACCGGGGACCAGGGACGAGGGACCAGGAACGTCAAACGCAAAAAGCCGCGCAGCGATGCGCGGCTTTCTGTTTTTCCCCGGTCCCTGGTCCCTGGTCCCCGGTCCCTGGTCCCCGGTCCCCGGTCCCGATTCACGAAATCTGTTCAACCCCCCCCATGTACGGCCGCAACACGTCCGGCACCGTGATGCTGCCGTCCGCGTTCTGGTTGTTCTCCATCACCGCGATCAACGCGCGGCCCACGGCGACGCCCGAACCATTCAACGTATGCACCGGCTCCGGCTTGCCGGTCGACGGATTGCGCCAGCGGGCCTGCATGCGGCGGGCCTGGAAGGCTTCGCAGTTGGAGCAGCTGGAGATCTCGCGATACGTGTCCTGCGACGGCAGCCAGACTTCGAGGTCGTAGGTCTTCGTGGCGCCGAAGCCCATGTCGCCGGTGCACAGCAGCACGCGGCGGTACGGCAGGCCGAGTTTTTCGAGCACGACTTCAGCGCAGCGCGTCATGCGGTCGTGTTCGGCGTACGACTCGTCGGGGCGCGCGATCGACACCAGTTCCACCTTCTCGAACTGGTGCTGGCGGATCATGCCGCGCGTGTCGCGGCCATGGCTGCCGGCTTCGGCGCGGAAGCACATCGAATGCGCGGTCATGCGCATCGGCAGCTGGTTGTCGTCCACGATCACGTCGCGGACGATGTTGGTCAGCGGCACTTCGGACGTCGGGATGAGGTAACGCCGGCCGCCTTCGTCGCCGTGCACTTGCGTCGCGAACAGATCGTCTTCGAACTTCGGCAGCTGGCCGGTGCCGCGCATGCTTTCGGCATTGACCATCAGCGGCACGTTGGTTTCTTCGTAGCCGTGGTCGTTGGTGTGCAGGTCGAGCATGAACTGCGCGAGCGCGCGATGCAGGCGCGCCAGGCCGCCGCGCAGGATCGTGAAACGCGCGCCGCTGAGCTTGGCGGCGGTATCGCCGTCCAGCCAGCCATGGCGCGCGCCGAGCTCCACGTGATCCTTCACCGCGAAATCGAACACGCGCGGCTTGCCCCAGCGGTGGATCTCGACGTTGTGCGCTTCGTCGGCGCCCAGCGGGACGTCGGCGTGCGGCAGGTTGGGGATACCGAGCGCGAGGATTTCGAGCTCGCCGCGGAGGCGTTCGAGTTCGATCTCCGAGGCCTTGAGCTCGTCGCCGAAGCTGGCGACTTCGGCCATCAGCGGCGCGACGTCCTCGCCCTTCGCCTTCGCCATGCCGATCGCCTTGCTGCGCGTGTTGCGCAGGTTCTGCAATTCCTGGGTGCGGACCTGCAGGCGCTTGCGCTCGGCCTCCAGCTGTTCGATGTGCGCGACCGGCAGGTCGAAGCCGCGGGTGGCCTTGAGGCGGTCGGCGACGTCGGCGGGATGGCTGCGCAGGAGGGCGGGGTCGAGCATGGGGAGGTCGGGGGCGTTTCGGTATGGGGGCTGAATTATGGCCTGTGGATCGCGCGCGCGCTGACGGGACGCCAATCCCGTGCGTGACAGAATCCAGCGGTCCCGCGACATCCCCCGGCGAGGTCCCCATGTCCCCTGCTGTAAAATCCGTGCTTCCTTCGATGCGCGGCACGCTCCTGATCCTCGGCGCGCTGGCCCTGGGCCTGGTGGTGTTCCTCGTCGTGTGGATGAACGCGCGCGGCGAACACGTGGCCACCGCGCCCGTGGCGCCGACGAGCCAGGAGCCGGGATTCGCACCGTTGCCCGCGCCGATGCAGGGCGATGCGGCGGGCGCGAGCGGGATGGAAGAACCGGATGAAAACGCGTCGGCAGACCGGCCGCGCGTGATCGAAGCGCCACGCCCGGTCGCCCCGGTGGCGCCGCGGCCCGTGCCGCCGCCGACGATGGCCTCCGCTGCACCGGCGACGATGCCGGTGCCGGTGTCCTCGCCCTCGCCGCGCTATCCGCAGCGCGCGATGCGGCGGAATGAAACGGGCACGGTGCGGCTCGCGGTGGACGTCGGGCCGGATGGCGTGCCGTCGGATGTGCGCGTGGAGAGCAGCAGCCTGTCGCGCGACCTGGACAAGGCCGCGGTGGATGCGGTGCGCCGGTGGCGGTTCAAGCCGGCGATGCGGGGTGGGCAGGCGGTGGCGGAGACGATTGTCGTGCCGGTGGAGTTCAAGCTTTAAGGATCGACGCGATCTGGGCGTCCCCTCCCGGCCTCCCCGCGGAGCGGGGAGGAGACAAGCGGTTATGCGGCGCGGAGGTTGAAACCGGACTTGCGCGCCAGCGAATCGAACGCCGGGAACGACGTCGCCACATTCGCCACATCCGCGATCCGCACTTCGTCCTCCGCCAACTGGCCCGCGATCGCGAACGCCATGGCCACGCGATGATCGCCCTGCGAGGCCAGGCTGCCGCCGCGCAGCGTGCCGCCATGGATCGTCGCGCCATCGGCGGCTTCTTCGATTTCGATGCCCAGTGCGCGCAAGCCTGCGGCCATCGTGGCGATGCGATCGGATTCCTTGACGCGCAACTCGGCGGCGCCACGCACCACCGTCGCGCCTTTCGCGCATGCGGCCGCGACGAACAACGCGGGGAACTCGTCGATCATGTCCGGCACTGCGTCGCGCGGAATTTCGATGCCATGCAACGGGGCGTGGCGCACGCGCAGGTCGGCGAGCGCTTCACCGCCCTCCTCGCCTGCATCGGTTTCCTCGATCTGCGCGCCCATCTCGCGCAACACGCGCAGCAACCCGGTGCGCCGCGGGTTCATGCCGACGCGACGCAAGGTGACGTCCGATTCCGGGATCAGGCTCGCAGCCACGAGGAAGAACGCCGCCGACGAGAAATCCGCCGGCACCGACACATGCGCCGCCGTCAACCGATGCCCTCCCGGCAGGCGCACCAGGCCCGGCGAGAATTCCACCGGCCAGCCGAACGCCTGCAGCATCCGCTCGGTGTAGTCGCGCGTGGGATGCGGCTCCTGCACGCGCGTTTCGCCCTTCGCGTACAGGCCCGCCAGCAGCACCGCAGACTTCACCTGCGCGCTCGCGATCTCCGAGCTGTATACGATGCCCTGCAGTTCCTGGCCGCCGGTGATGCGCAGCGGCGGGAAACCATCGTGCGCGGCGATCTTCGCGCCCATGCGCGACAGCGGATCCAGCACGCGCCGCATCGGCCGCCGCGTCAGCGACGAATCGCCGATCAGCACGCTGTCGAACGCCTGCGCGGCGAACAAGCCCGCCAGCAAGCGCATGCCCGTCCCCGCGTTGCCGCAATCCAGCGGCGAATGCGGTGCGCTCAAACCATCCAGGCCCACGCCATGCACGATGCGCGTGCGCGAGGCCGGCACTTCGATCTTCACGCCGAGCCGTTCGAAGATCGCCGCGGTCGCGCGCGTGTCTTCGCCTTCGAGGAACCCATCGATCTGCGACGTGCCATCGGCCAGCGCCGCCAGCATGATCGCGCGGTGCGAGACGGACTTGTCGCCCGGCACGTCCAGCACGCCGTGCAACGGCGTCCCGCGTGCGGCGATCCAGTCCTGTTGCAGCGGGTCCTTCGCGTTCATCGCATCTCATCCAGGGCGGCGAGGAGCCGCCGGTTTTCGTCGCGATCGCCCACCGTGATGCGCAGGCACTGCGGCAGACCATACCCGCCCATGGGGCGCAGCACGAGGCCACGTTCGAGCAGGCCGGCTTCGAACATCGGCGTGTCGGCGCCGAATTCGACCAGCAGGAAATTGGTCATCGACGGATGCACGAACCACCCGCGCGACGACAACGCCTCGCTGAGCTTCGCACGCTCCTCGGCGTTGCGCGCGAGTGCCCAGCGCATGTGCGCGTCGTCGGCCAGCGCGGCTTCCGCCGCCGCCAGGCCCACCAGGTTCACGTTGAAGCTTTCACGCACGCGCTCCATCACCGCGACCCAGCCGGGATGCGCGACCGCATACCCCACGCGCAAGCCCGCCAGCGCATGCGCCTTGCTGAAGGTGCGCGTGACCACGAGGTTGGGATGCGAAGGAAGCAGCGACAACGCGGTCGCGCCATCGTCGACGAATTCCGCGTACGCCTCGTCGACCACGACGATCACCGTGTCGGGCACGCGCGCCAGGAACGCGGCGAGCGCGTCGATGGCGAACCATGTGCCCGTCGGATTGTTGGGATTGGCGAGATACACCACGCGCGTGCGCGGCGTGATCGCGTCGGCCAATGCGTCGAGGTCATGTCCGCGCGGCATCGCATGCGATCGCGGCAATGCCGGCGCGCGCACGAGCGTCGCACCCGCGGCTTGCGCCGCCAACGCATACACCGCGAAGCCGAACTCCGACGCCACGATCTCATCGCCCGCACCCGCGAACACCTGCCCCACCTGCATCAGCAATTCATGCGAGCCGTTGCCAAGCAGGAGTTGCGGGACTTCGACGCCGAGTTTCGCGGCCAGGGCGCGTTTCAAGTCGCCGCCCAGCGGATCGGGATACCGATGCAGCGAGTGCAAACAATCCAGCACCGCATCGCGGGCGGCCGCCGATGGGCCCCAGGGATTTTCATTCGACCCGAGTTCGATCAACCCCGGCCCCACGCGCCGCCGCCACGCCACGAGATCGTGGCCGGGATCGTAGGCGCGCAATCCACGAATGCCGGGCTGCGCCAGCGCTTCGAAACCCACACCGTCTGAAGTCATGGCACGGCCACCGGATACGACCCCAGCACGGTGACGTTCTCGGCAAAGTCTTCCAGGTCCGCCAGCGCATCGCGCAACGGCGACTCTTCCACGTGCCCGCCCGCATCGATGAAGAACGCGTACTGCCACAGCCCGGTATGCGCGGGCCGCGACTCGATGCGGTTCATGCTGATGCCGCGACGCGCCAGCGGTTCCAGCACCTTGAACAGCGCGCCCGGCTGGTCGCGCACGAACACCATGATCGACGTGCGGTCATGTCCGGACGGCGGGAACAGCGCCCGCCCGATCACCAGGAACCGCGTCGTGTTGTCCGGGCGATCCTCGATCGGCCCCGCCACCACTTTCAATCCGTACACGTGCCCCGCGTTCTCGCCGGCGATCGCCGCCGAGTCATCCGCGTTGCGCGCACGCCGCGCCGCTTCCGCATTGCTGGCCACCGCATGCTTCTCCGCCTGCGGCAGGTGCTGCCGCAACCACCCGCGGCACTGCGCGAGCGACAACCCGTGCGAATACACGCGTTCGATGTCTTCGATATGCCCCGTGCGCGACAGCAAGTATTGATGGACGCGCAATTCCACTTCGCCGCAAATCTTCAGCGGCGAGGTGATGAACATGTCGAGCGTCGACTGGATGGTGCCCTGCCCCGAGTTCTCCACCGGCACCACGCCGAAATCGGCGTGCCCCGCGGCGACCTCGTCGAACACTTCCTCCACGCTCGCCAGCGGCAGCCCTTTCGCCGAATGGCCGAAGTGCTTGTGCACCGCCTGCTGCGAGAACGTGCCTTCCGGCCCGAGGTAACCGACTTTCAGCGGTTCCTGCTGCGCCAGGCACGCGGACATGATTTCGCGGAACAGCCGCACCAGCACGTCGTCGGCCAGCGGGCCTTCGTTGCGGTCCACCACGCGGCGCAGTACCTGCGCTTCGCGTTCGGGCCGGTAGTAATCCACCGCGGCGGCGAGCTTGCCCTTCGCCTTGCCGACCTGCCGCGCCCACAGGGCGCGTTCGGCGATCAGGGATTGGATCTCGCGATCGATGCCATCGATCTGCGCGCGCACCGCCGCAAGATCCGGTTGCGCGCCCAGCGACTCCGGCACCGCCGCAGCCACGCGTTTGGTGCGCGGCGCGGGTTTCGCCTTCGACGGCGGTTTCGCCTTAGCCATGGCGCCGCATGAAGTCCCGCATGAAATCGGCCAGCGCCTGCACGCCCGCCTCGGGCATCGCGTTGTAGATCGACGCGCGCATGCCGCCGATCACGCGGTGGCCCTTGAGCGCGATCAAGCCGGCGTCCTTGGCTTCGGACAGGAAGGGTTTGTCGAGCGCTTCATCCTTGAGGAAGAACGGCACGTTCATGCGCGACCGGACGGCCGGGTCGACTTCGTTGCGATAGAAGCCGCCGCTCTCGTCGATCGCCGAATACAGCAGCGCCGACTTGCGCGCGTTGCGCTGCGCGAACTCGGCCACGCCGCCTTCGTCCAGCATCCACTGCACGGTGAGGCCGAGCATGTACCAGTTCCAGGTGGGCGGCGTGTTGAGCATCGACTCGCCCTTGAGCTGCGAGCGGTAGTCGAAGATGTCGGCGCGCGGCTGGCCGGCGCGTTCCAGCAGGTCGCGGCGGACGATGGTGACGCTGATGCCGACCGGCCCCAGGTTCTTCTGCGCGCCGGCGTAGATCACGCCGAACTTGCCGATGTCCAACGGTTCGCTGGCGATCGAGGAGCTGAAGTCCGCGACCAGCGGCACGTCGCCGACGTCCGGGATCTCGCGGAACTCGACGCCGTGGATGGTTTCGTTGGCGGTGATGTGCACGTACGCCGCATCGGCGGCGAACTGCCAGGTGCTGCGCGCGGGAATGTTGCGATAGCCGTCGGCCTCGCTGCTGGCCGCGACATGCGTGGCCACGTACGGCCCGGCCTGCTTCAGCGCCGTCTTGCCCCAGTGCCCGGTCACGACGTAATCGGCCGGCTGGCCCGGCTGCGCGAAGTTGAGCGGGATCAGCGCCTGCTGCGTGGTGGCGCCGCCCTGGGTGAACAGGACCGCGTAGTCGTCGGGGATGGAGAGCAGCGCGCGCAACGCGCGCTCGGCGCTGGTGGCGACTTCGAGGAACTCCGGCCCGCGATGGCTGATCTCGACGATCGACGCACCCGCGTCGCGCCACTCCAGCATTTCCGACTGCGCCTGGCGCAACACCGGTTCGGGAAGGGTCGCCGGACCGGCGCTGAAGTTGTAGGCGCGGGACATGTCGGCGAAAGCTCCTGAATGGTGGCGGGCCAGTATGCAACAGGAGAATTGGAGTGGAAGCACTCTTCGCATCCGCTGGATGCTTTCGCACGTAACCTTCCGGTGCCCTCGGGCGAATTGCTCTACCAAAGGAGCCCGACATGAGCCTGCGCGACGCCCTCAACATCCCCGCTTCGCAGATCACCGACGAGGCGGTCTACGCCGATCGCCGACGGCTGCTGGCTGCCTTCGCCGCGATGCCCACCCTGGCGCTGTCGGGCTGCAGCGATGCCGCGCCCCCGCCGCCGCCGTCGAAGACCATCGTGACCCCGGCACAGGCGAGTTCCGGCTTCCGCACCACGGAAGAGCTGACGCGTTTCGAAGACGCCACCAGCTACAACAACTTCTACGAGTTCGGCAGCGGCAAGGCCGACCCGTCGCAGGCGAAGAAAACCCTGCGCACCAAACCCTGGACCGTCCTGGTCGGCGGCGAATGCGCCAAGCCCGGCCGCCTGTCGCTCGACGACCTGCTGAAGGGCTTCAAGCCCGAGGAACGCATCTACCGGCTGCGCTGCGTGGAAGGCTGGTCGATGGTGATCCCGTGGCTCGGCGTGCCGCTGGGCCCGGTGCTCAAGCGATTCGAGCCCACCTCGAAGGCGAAGTACGTGGCCTTCGTGACGCTGGGCGATCCGGTGCAGATGCCGGGCATCCGCTATCCGATCCTCGACTGGCCGTACCGCGAAGGCCTGCGCATCGACGAGGCCATGCATCCGCTCGCGTTCCTGGCCACCGGGCTCTACGGCAAGGCGTTGCCGCAGCAGAACGGTGCGCCGCTGCGACTGCTCGTGCCGTGGAAGTACGGGTTCAAGGGGATCAAGTCGATCGTGCGCATCGAGTTCGTCGAGAAGATGCCGGAGACCGCGTGGCACGCCTCGCAGCCGAGCGAGTACGGCTTCTTCTCCAACGTCAATCCGAACGTCGACCATCCGCGCTGGAGCCAGAAGACCGAGCGCCGCATCGCCGGCACCGCGAGCAAGCTGTTTGCAGAACGCATCCCGACGAAGCTGTTCAACGGCTACCCGCAGGTCGCATCGCTGTACGCGGGCATGGACCTGAGGAAGTGGTTCTGAGCGCGAAGCGCCGCACGCCGGCGGGGATCATCGCGGCGAAGACCGTCGTGCATGCGCTCGCGCTGACGCCGGCCGCGTGGCTGGGCTGGCAGGTGTGGACGGTTTCGCAGACCGGCAGCGACGCACTGGGCGCCGATCCCGTCGCCGAAATCGAACATCGCCTCGGCCTGTGGGCGCTGCGCTTCCTGATGCTCGCGCTCGCGGTCACGCCGTTGCGGCAACTCACGGGCCAGGCCGTGCTGGTGCGCTTCCGCCGCATGCTCGGCCTGTACGCATTCTTCTACGCGACCCTGCATTTCAGCGCGTACCTCGGCCTGGACCTGCGCGGTTACTGGACGCAGATCTTCGCGGAGATCGTGAAGCGGCCCTACATCACCGTCGGCTTCACCGCGTGGTTGTTGCTGCTGCCGCTCGCGATCACCTCCACCACCGGGTGGATCAAGCGCCTCGGCCGCAACTGGGCGCGCCTGCACAAGCTCGTCTACGCGATCGGCGTGCTCGCGGTGCTGCATTTCTGGTGGCTGGTGAAATCGGACATCCGCGAGCCCGCGTTGTATGCGGGGATCCTGGCGGTGTTGCTGGGGTGGCGGGTGTGGAAGAAGTGGGGGGCGGCGCGGGTTGGGCGGGTGACGACGCCGTCGGTTTCGCGGGCGGGGGTGATGCCCTTGAAGAGCGGGAACGGGGAATAGGGAACAGGGAAAGGGCCGGAATCGGGTGGGTGGACCACCTTCAGGCGCGGAGGTGGCTTGCCTTTCGGTACGCCGCCACTGACCAGTACGACACGCCTGACAACATCATTGCCCCGGCTAACAGGTAGCGCCACCAAGGCCAGGACGTGTTCTGCTGAGTGACGAGCAAGAAGATCGGAAAGGACACCAGGTACACGGCAAACAAGCGCAAGAACCAAGGCGGCAGCAATCCGCCGTAGCTGCGACGGTTGAAAACAAGTCGCACGCCCAACGTGACCACCCACAGGCTCGTCGCGCCAAGGATCAGACCGCCGATCAAGCCGCGGCCGTTGTCACGATCAAAGAGCACCTTCAGCAGCGACACCGCGAAGCAAAAGAGCGCGACGAAGGCCACGAACAACCCCGCACACACACGCAGAAGCGCCGCGCCAGCGCGCAACGGCCCAGGCAGCCTACGACGCGGAAGGGTATCGAGCTTGTCTGGTTCGCCGGGCGGCGGAAGTTCGGTCATCCCGCTCTTGCCTCACCCCGGCGACCCGAACCACAGAATCGCACTGATCGCCCCCGCCAGCAGCAACGCCGCCAGCAACAACCACGGCAAGCGCCGCGCGGTATTCCGGTTGCGCGTCGCACTCGTCTGCGCGAAGTCGATGTCGTCCGGTAACTCCGGCGCCATCGCGTCGTGCGGAATGTTGGGCCGGCCCGGTGCTTCGACGACGAACCGCTGGTGCGCATCGAACACGATCTGGTCGCCGGTGCGCAGCACGGCGTCGCGCACCGATTCGCCGTTGACGACGCTCGGCTCCGCGCCCGGCAGGCTGCGCAGCAGCACGTTGCCGCCCTGCACTTCGATGCGGGCGTGGCGTTCGGCGAAGGCGGGGTCGTCGATGCGGATGTCGGCTTCGACGCCGCGGCCGATGATGCGCGGGCGTTCGAGGGTGAAGCTGCGGCCGTGGTACTGGCCGCCCACGCCGCGCAACAGGATGCGCGGATCGCCTGCGTCACCGACGCCGTTGGCGGCCGGCGGCAGCGCGCGATCGCCCTTCGGGCCGAGCAGCAGCAATTCGTTGCCGTCGACGTAGATCGCATCGCCGACGCGCAGCATCGCCATGCGCCGCACCGGGCGGCCATTGACGTGCACGGTGCGCGCGCCCTCGCCCAGCGTCAGCCAGACGCCGCGGCGATCGATGCACAACTGCGCCATCGCTGCGCCCTTGTCGGGCACGGGCGCGAGCGTGCCGTCCGCGGCGCGCCCGATGCCATGCAGGCCCGGGCCGACCGCGAGGTCGGGCTGGTTCGAGTTCGTGAAGCGCAATCGCAAGGTATCCACCGCGCGGGAATCTAGCATGCGTGCACAATGCGTCCACTCTAGTTGCCAACAATTTCCCCGGAGCCCGCCATGTCCCAGATCGATATCCGCCATCCCCACGCACTGCCGACGGCCCAGGCACGCAAGGCCGTGCAGGAAGTCGCGGACAAGCTGGACGCGCGGTTCGGGATGGAAAGCCGCTGGGAAGGCGACACGCTGCATTTCTCGCGCTCGGGCGTGGATGGCCACATCGCACTGATGCCGAAGGAATTGCACGTCACCGCGAAGCTGGGGTTCCTGCTGTCGGCGATGAAGGGCCCGATCGAACAGGAAATCCGCCGCGTGCTGGGCGAACGCTTCGCCTGAGTCAGACCGCGAACGGGTCGGCCACGCCCTCGAATAGACGGGCCGCCAGCGCCCGTTCGCGCAGCGCGATGTCGTCCAGGAACGCATCGGCGTCCCCGAGTTCGCGGAACGCCGCCACGCCCCGTTCGAGGAACGCCTGCAGCTCGCCGAAGCCGGCCGCATGCGCCGGCCCGCGCGAGATCCGCAACAGCATCCCCACGCCCGGCAAGCGCAGCGCCGCGGCCAGGCCGTGGCCGACCTGTTCGATCAGGGCGATCTGCTTGTCGCGCAGGCGCGGCAATCCGACGCGCCGATACGCCTGCGCGTAGCGCTTGTCGTCCAGGCGGCGCCCGTCGGGGAACAGCGAATGCAGCGCTTCGGCCATGCGCAGGTCGAAGGCATGCGTCAGCGCCCCGAGCGCGATGCCGTCGCTCACCGTCGCCAGCAGGGAGGCCGGCAGCACGCGCTGCATGGTCGGGATGACGCGGGCGATGTCGGCGTCGCGGCGGCTGAAGTCGTGGTCGCCGTAGACATCGGTGAGGAAGAAGTGCGCGGCCGGGGCGACTTCGGGATCGGCCAGGTAACCGGCGAAGCTGCGTTCGAGCCGCGCGGCCTGCCAGCGGCGCAGTTCCGGCAGCCAGCGCAGGCGGTTGCGGGGTTCGCGGGCCGGGTCGTGCAGGGCCTGGTGGCAGGCCAGCCGGCGCAGCAGCGGGGTTTGCGGGGCGGACATGGGGCGTGATTCTGCGGGACCGGTGAGCGCAGCGGTGACATTCGACGCCGTATAGTCCGCCGACTCCACCGCAACGCCCTTCACTCGATGCTTTCCCTGCACCCTGCCCGTTCAAGGCCGACCCCCGCTTCCACGACGCCGAAGATCGGCCTGGCCGTCGCCGGCGGCGGCCCCATCGGCGGCATGTACGAACTCGGCGCGCTGCGCGCGATGGACGAAGCCATCGAAGGCCTCGACCTCACTCGCCTGGATTGCTACGTGGGCGTGAGCTCCGGCGCGTTCCTCGCCGCGGGCCTGGCCAACCGCATGGGCACGGCGGAGATGTGCCGCATCTTCATCACCGGCGACAGCGACGACGTGCAGTTCCGGCCGGAGACGTTCCTGCGCCCGGCGTTCTTCGAATACATGCGCCGCGCGTCCAACGCGCCGCGCCTGGCGATGGAATGGTGGCGCGACATGCTGTTCCGCCGCGGCGATTCGCGCTGGTCCGACGCGATCGCGCGCTTCGGCGGGCTGGTGCCGACGGGCTTGTTCGACAGCACGGAAATCGAACGCTTCCTGCGCGAAGTGTTCACCCGCCGCGGGCGCAGCAACGATTTCCGCGAACTGGCCGCGCCGCTGTACGTGATTGCGGTGGAGCTGGACAGCGGCAAGGCCGTGCGCTTCGGCGACGAAGGCTGGGACGACGTGCCGATCTCGCGCGCGGTGCAGGCCAGTGCGGCGTTGCCGGGTCTCTATGCGCCAGTGGAAGTACGCGGCAAGCATTTCGTCGATGGCGCGTTGCGCCGCACGATGCATGCGTCGTTGCTGCTCGAGCGCGGCGTGGATTTGCTGATCGGCATCAATCCGCTGGTGCCGTTCGATTCCGGCAACGCGGTGCGCACGCCGGGCGGCATCGACCAGCGTTTGTCGGAAGGCGGCCTGCCGGTGGTGCTGTCGCAGACGTTCCGCACGCTGTTGCAATCGCGCATGCAGGTGGGCCTGGCGCGTTACGCGCAGACGTACCCGGACATCGACCAGCTGGTGTTCGAGCCCAACAGCGACGACGGCGAGTTGTTCTTCACGAATGTCTTCAGCTTCGCGGCGCGCCGGCGCGTGTGCGAGCTGGCGTACCGCAACACGATGGACGACCTGCGCAAGCGTGCGGCGGAACTGAAGCCGGTGCTGGCGGCGCACGGGTTGGCGTTGCGCGAGGAGATCATCAACGACGAAACGCGGTCGATCCTCGATGGTTTGCCGAAGCCGCCGAGGGCGACGGAAACCACCGCGCGGTTGCGCCGGGCGCTGGATGATGTCGAGCACTTGATCGGGCAGCGTTGAGGTCAAAAGCGGGTTCAACCGCCTCCGGCCCGGCGCTCCGCCGCGATGAGGGCCTATAGGTCCTCCCCCGTCGTTTTGCGATGCGTCCAGCCGCAAGACGCCGGCCGTGCGCCATCCATGGCGCACTGTACGGACCTATAGGCCCTCATCACGTCGAAGCGCTTCGCGACCGGGTCGTTGCGACGCTGCGTAGGGGTAGACCCTGGCACCGCATCTCTGGGTCGCTGGCGAACAGCTGCACTCGGACCGACGGCGCACTGCACGCCCAGCCAATCCCGCTCCGCTGCCTCGCCATCCCTGGCTGCGAGCATCGGCGCCGTCCATCCATGGACGGCTGCGCGGGATTGGCTCGGCGTGCGGTGCGCCTCACCGAAACTTTGCTTGCTGCAATTCCTTCTTTCGAAAGCAGCAGCAAAAGCGCGGTGTCTCGGCCCTCCTTCCTAATGTGTGCGAGGCACAGACTTGGACTGGCGCATCGCCTGCCAGAGAGCAGTGAGGCATTTCAGATGCGAGGGCTCGAGGTGGGCGAGCGCCTCCCTCCGGAGAAGGTGTGTTCGCCAGCGGCCATCCGACGCGGTGCGAGGCACTACTACGACGTGTTGGCGAAAACAAAACCGCGACGAGGTCCGACGCGTCACGTCGCGTGTCTCTTTTCTGCTGTGACAGCGGAAAAGAGACATGCGGCGGGACGTGGCGGAACGCCCTCACTGGGTGTCCCCGCCTTCGCGGGGACAACGTACTCACCCGGGCGCGAGTACACAGGGTCGTGTGATTGCTCTAGACGTCGCGCCGATTCTCCATCCCCTACTCCACCGATCCCCGCCCGCGGAGGGCACATGGCCAAGCTCAAGAAGACCGCACGCAAGACGTCGTCGCGCACGAAGGCCAGTGACGCCAGCGCCCAGGCGCAGGCCGAGCGCCTGTCCAAGTCCCTCAGCGAATCGGCCCAGCAGATCTGGCTCGCGGGCGTGGGCGCCTTCGGTCGCGCGCAGGCGGAGGGCACCAAGCTCTTCGAAGGCCTGGTCAAGGAAGGCCTCAACCTGGAACAGACCGCGCGCAAGCTCGCCGGCAACCGCGCCGACGTCGTGCGCGACGCCGTCGAGAGCCGCGTGGGCCAGGCGCGCGAACGCGCCGTGGATACGTGGGATCGCCTCGAGAAGGTGTTCGAGGATCGCGTGCAGCGCGCCCTCGTGAAGCTGGGCGTGCCCGGCCGCGACGACCTGGCCTCGCTCGCCGATCGCGTCGATAGGCTGACGGCTGAGCTGCGTCGCGTCGGTGGTTCGCCGGCGCCGAAGGCCCGTCGCAGCACCGCGTCCGCCGCGCCGGCGAAGAAGCCCGCCGCCAGGCGCGCCACGAAGAAAGCGACGAAGAAGCCGCCCGTCGCGTAACGCTCCAGGCCCGCCGGTCCACTCCGACCGTAGTTCCCCTCCCCTTATGGTTCCGGGCCGGCGGGCCCCTTACGTTTCCTAGCAGCAGCGCACGCAGGCGTGCGCGGGCCGTGGCGTATGATTCGCGCCTCCCGCCCCATGCCTGAGCCGAATGTTCGAAGCGCCCACGCTCCTGCTCGCCCTGGTCGTCGCCATCGCGCTGGGCACCCTCGGCACCCTCTATTTCTGGACCATCCGCCGTCGCCAGGACGAAGCGGAGACCGGCGTGCGCGCGTTGTCGGCGATGCGCTGGCGCGAGTTCTCGCACTTCGTGCTCGACGCGATGCGCCACCGCGGCTACGACGTGCTCACCTTCGAAGATGAAGCCGACCGCGGCCAGCAGACCGAATTCCTGCTGATGCGCGACAACGAACGCACGCTGCTCAGCGCCAAGCACGGCTCGGCGTATCGCCTCACGCAGCAGACGGTGGCGGAGTTCGTAGCCGCCATGAAATTCCAGGGCGCGCGCCACGGCCTGCTGGTCACCGGCGGCAACGTCGACCCGGACGCGCGCAAGCCTGCGCAGCAGAACTCCATCGAACTGATCGACGGCGGCAAGCTGTGGCCGGAAATCCGCCCGCTGCTGCCCGCCTCGCTGACCGACGAAGTGCGTGGCGAAGCCGCGCATCGCGCGCGCCGGCAGGTCACGCTGGCGTGGATGGGCGCGCTGGTCGCGGGTTTGGCGGTCGCCGTGTTCTACGGCAACTCGCGCACGCATGAATCCGTGGCGGAAGCGACGCCGCTCGCCGCAACGCCCGCGTCGGTGATGGAAGCCCCAGCAGTGTCCGCGGCAGCCGTCGCCACGGCCTCCCCGATCGGCGTGACGCTGCCGGAAGACAACGTCGCATCCACGCCCGCGGAAGAAGAGCGCCAGCGCGTGGAAGTCGCGCGCATCGTCTCGACGCTGCCCGGCATCGAGCGCGCGGAATGGACGACCAAGTCCACGCTGATGGTGCACGTGGACGAGACGAGCACGGAGCGCTTCGACGAGGTGTGCACGGTGCTGACGCGGTTCGCGAATTTGCGGACGTCGCGCGTGCATTTGCAGCCGCCGGAAGGTAGTACGCAGCAGGTCAGGTTCAAGCAATGCGCGACGTTCTGACGCGCATCGCCGTCATTCCCGCGTAGGCGGGAATCCAGCTTTTGCCGTCGCTCTGGATTCCCGCCTTCGCGGGAATGACGAGCGGGTCGGCTACCAATGCACCCCCCGCATCAACGAAGCAAACGCAATCTGCTCGTTGCTCGGCGCCGTCTCCCCCCGTAGCGCCTTCTTGTCCCCCTTGGCCGCCGCCGAATCCGGGAACAACTCGAACGCGGTGTTCATCACCACTTCGTAGGCCTTCGGGGCCAGCGCGTTGATCACCGAGGCGAAGATGCCCAGGCGCGTGGCGATGCGGCTCGGGCGTTCGATGATCGCCTTCACCAGCAAGTCCGCGGCTTCTTCCGGCGTCAGCGTGGGCACGCTGTCGTACATCTTGGTCGGCGCGATCATCGGCGTCTTGACCAGCGGCATGTTGATCGTGGTGAACGCGATGCCGCGGCCCGACAACTCACCCTGCGCGCACCGCGACCACGCATCCAGCGCCGCCTTCGACGCAACGTAGGCGGAGAAGCGCGGCGAATTGGCCAGCACGCCGATCGAGCTGATGTTGATGATGTGGCCCTTGCGACGATGCGTCATCGTCGGCAGGAAGCCCATGATCAGGCGCAGGCTGCCGAAGTAGTTCAGCTGCATCGTGCGCTCGAAATCATGGAAGCGGTCGTAGCTGAGTTCGATCGACCGGCGGATCGACCGCCCGGCGTTGTTGATCAGCACATCGACGTGCCCATGCTCCTCCAGCACCGTCTTGACCAGGCGGTCGCAGTCGGCCATGTCGGCCAGGTCCGCCGTGTAGGCGAACACCTTGCCGCCGCGGGACTTCATGTCGTCGCGCGCCTTGTGCAGTTCGGTTTCGCCGCGCGCCACGATGATGGTGATCGCGCCGGCTTCGGCCACGCGTTGCGCCGTCGACAAACCGATGCCCGACGACCCGCCGGTGATCAGCACGACCTTGCCGCGCACCTTGCCCTTCAGCGAGCGATCGATGAAGAGATCGGGATCCAGGTGCCGTTCCCAGTAATCCCACAGGCGCCACGCGTACGTGTCGAGCGCCGGCACCGAGATGCCGCTGCCCTTCAACGCGCGCTCGGTCTCGCGGTTGTCGAAGCGCGTGGGATAGGTGATGAACTTGAGCGTGGACTTCGGGATCTTGAAGTCGCGCAGCAGCATGCCGATGAAGCGCCGCACCGGCGGCAGGTTGCCCACGGCGCTGCGGATGCCGCTGGGCACGAAGGCGAACATGCGCGCGTCGATGCGCAGCGTCATTTCCGGCGCGTGGCCGGCGCGCGCGAAGGTGTTGAGCACCTCGCCGACGCGCATCGGTTCCGGATCCGTCAAATGGAACGTATGGCCGTCGAGCTTCGGCTTGTGCGCGATGTGGTCCATCGCATCCACCACGAAGTCCACGGGCACGATGTTGATGCGCCCGCCTTCGATGCCGAGCGTGGGCATCCACTGCGGCAGCATCTCGCGCAGCTTCTTGATGAAGGAGAAGAAGTAGTACGGGCCGTCGATCTTGTCCATCTCGCCGGTCTTCGAATGACCGACCACCATGCCCGGGCGATAGATGCGCCACTTGATGCGCTTCTCTTCGCGCACCAGGCCTTCCGAGTCGTGCTTGGTGCGCAGGTACGGATCGTCCAGGCCTTCGGCCTCGGCGAACATGTCTTCGCGGAACACGCCCGGGTACATGCCGGCCGCCGCGATCGACGAGGTGTGGTGGAAGATGCCCGCGCCGATGGCGGCCGCGAAGTCCAACGCATGTTGCGTGCCATCCACGTTGGCGGCGCGCTGCGACGCGGCGTCGGCCGTGAGGTCGTAGATGGCGGCCAGGTGGAAGAAGTGTTTGATCTTGCCGTTGAGCGCTTTCACCTGCGCGGCCGACACGCCGCACCTGGGCGCGGTCATGTCGCCTTCGACGACGAAGATGCGCTTCATGTCCCAGCCCATCTTGGTGGCGATGGCATCGAGCTTCTTGCGCGAATCCTTGCGCACCAGCACGTGGATGGGGCCCTTGCGCTTGAGCAGCGCACTGACCAGGTAGCGACCGAGGAAGCCGGTGGCGCCGGTGACGAAGTAGCTCATTGCATGCTCCCCGGGCGACGGTGCCGCCGTGTTCACGCGCTACGTTGCCAGACACCCGCCGCCTCGACAATTCCCCTGCGTATTGACCGGCTTCCGGACGCGTGCTGTGATGCCGCCTCGCCGCGCACACGGAGCGCGGCCCCCGACCGACGGTGGCCCCATGTCCGATCTGAAAGCCCGCTTCGACCAGGCCGCGAAAGACATCCAGTCCCTGGCCGAGCGCCCGGACAACGACACCCTGCTGCGCCTGTACGCGCTCTACAAGCAGGGCTCGGAAGGCGACGTCAGCGGCCCCAAGCCCGGCTTCTTCGACTTCGTGGGCACGGCCAAGTACGAGGCCTGGGCCAAGTTGAGCGGCACCTCGCAGGACGACGCGATGCAGAAGTACGTCGACCTGGTGAAGAATCTCACCGCCTGACCCAAGGCGAGACCCCATGGCGCGGCAGACCCGACAGCGCATCCTCGATGCGTCGCTCGCGATGTTCAACGCGCAGGGCGAACCCAACGTCACCACCAACCACATCGCCGACGAGCTGGAGATCAGCCCCGGCAATTTGTATTACCACTTCCGTAACAAGGACGACATCATCGAGCACCTCTTCGGCCGTTACGAAGAGCGCATCGATGCCGCCCTGAGCGCCCCCGAAGGCCGCCTGCCCGGCCTGGAAGACATCTGGCTGCAGCTGCACCTGGTGTTCGAGTGCATCTGGGATTACCGGTTCCTGTACCGCGACCTCGCGAACATCCTGAGCCGCAACCGCCGCTTGCGGATCCGCTTCGCACGGATCCTGCGCCGCGCGGACGAACAGGCGCATGCAGTGATGCGGGGGTTGTCGCAGGCCGGCGTGATGCGCGCCTCGGCGGACGAACTGGATGCGGCCGCGACGAACGTGCTGGTGATCGCCACGTTCTGGCTCAACTACGCGTCCGCGCGCGGCGACAAGGACGAACAGCAGTCCATCCGCGCCGGCATCGTGCAAGTGATGATGCTGCTGGCCCCGTTCCTGCGAGACGCAGAGCGCGTGCACCTCAACGGCCTGATCCAGGCCTACCGCGACTAAGCTTTTGCCTGTCTCCTCCCCGCTCGCGGGGAGGCCGGGAGGGGACGCCCCGACGCTGCGCTAATCACCGCCCACGCCCAGCAATCCTTCGCTGCGACTCCGTCTCACCCGCCTTCCGCGACCCCGAAGAAGCCACCTTCCGCACCGCCCGTTTAGCCACCTTCTGCGTAGTCACGAATTCCGCAGGCGGTTCCTTCGTCGGGTTCGCCGAAATCGACTCAATCTTGCGCCGCACCCGCGCCATGAGCCCAAGGCCCGCAAGCCAGAGATGACGCAGGTTGGTTTCGCGATGTGACATGGGGGAAGGCTCCTGATCCGGCGCGTAGCGTGCAAGCGCACCAATAGAGTAGTCACACCATGTAGAACCACGTGAAAAATGCATGGGCCTGCCGCGGCCTCTTGCCTCGGGCCGCACGCAGCGCAATGCTGCCGCTTCTTTCGACGGATCGAGGCATGCATGGCCAAGTCCAAGTGGGCGCCCTTCCCGCACGATGCCAAGGCGTTCGCCTACGCCGGCGACGCATTGAAGAAAGCCTGGCCGCAGCTGCACGCCGGCGACGCCGAACCCTTCCCCGACAGCAAGCGCGCCGCCGCGTTGCTGAAAGCGGCCGGCAAGGCTGCCCCGAAGCTGGACGCCGACGCATTGGCGGACGCGCTGCAGGACGCCTGGCGCGCCTTCCATCGCGGCGACTTCCAGGCCGCGTTCGAGGCCGGCGACGCCCTCGGCCCGGTCGGCGCCTCGGTGGCCACCAAGGCCCTCGGCATCCATGCCACGTACTTGGTGGACGACGACGACGAAAAGCTGAAGCGCTTCGAGCAGGCCGCCAAGCTGGCCGAGGCCGCCATCAAGGCCCTGCCCGACGACGCCAACAGCCACTACCGCCACGCCTTCGCGCTGGGCCGCTACAGCCAGGGCCTGTCGATCGCCAAGGCGCTCAAGCAGGGCATCGCCGGCAAGGTGCGCGCCTCGCTCGACAACGCCCTGGAACGGGCGCCCAAGCACGCCGAAGCCCACACCGCCCTGGCCCTGTACCACGCCGAGATCATCGGCAAGATCGGCGCCATGATCGGCGGCCTCACGTATGGCGCGAAGGCCAGCGAGGCCGAGACGCACATCAAGACGGCGCTGAAACTGACGCCCGACTCCCCCATCGCGCACATCGAGCACGGCAACGTGCTGCTGTTGCTGCATGGGGAGAAGAAGGAGGATGCCGCCGCCGGCGCATTCGAGAAGGCCGCGAAGACCAAGCCGAAGGACGCGATGGAAGCGCTGGACGCCGCCTGGGCGCGGGACCAGATCGAGTAGGCGCAAAAAAGGCGTTGCCCGATCCGGAGCGCTTCCGTAGAATGCCGCGCCTGCATCGGGCGGTTAGCTCAGCGGTAGAGCATTGCCTTCACACGGCAAGGGTCGCAGGTTCGAACCCTGCACCGCCCACCAGGTTTAGACGCTACGGCCACCCTGAGGGTGGCCGTTTTCGTTTGTTGCGGTCCACGCGCTTGATCTTGACGCGACATCAGCCCCTACGAGGATCCCGCTCCGCTACCACCTCATTCTGGATGCCAATCTTTGTAGGTTGATGAGGTAAAGCTTCAGCTTGCGCCTGCTGCCGGAAGCGAAACCCGAAGACACAAGTTCTAATTCGCGCGGCTCCGATTCAAACTCGCGAATGAGCTTTAGACAGTTCTGACTGTGCCATCCAGAGCGGCCGACAGGCATCCACGCCAAGTGTTCCTGGCCTTTTACCGCCTCCTCCAAACTCTCCTCACTATTCCGCTCAAAGTGCGCGAGCGACGCTAGGCTTTCGAACCGTTCGTAGAGGAGTTCAAAATCGGGCACCGTGCCCACAAAACTTGACTTCCACGAGTTCATTACCTGTAGGAGGTGATCGCTCAAGGGAGTCTTGTGATTCTCTAGACCTTCAAGCTTTTGCCACAAGACCTTGTCTTGACCCAAATCCCACGCCCACAAGAAGAGCTCTGACACGATGCTTTTCGCGTCGTCTCGATCCGACGCCAGCGTCGTCGTCATGAACGTGTGCAACGCACGCCAGCGCTCGGCCCTTGTTAGTCCGATACCGTAGGCCGTCATAAGCAGAACTGCCGGATACGCGCGAAGCTGTGCCCATACGACCACTCCATTCCTTTGTTGGTACGCGCTGTGGTGCAAAGCTCGAACAGCCTCTTGCATCATCGGAAGTTCACTTCCATCTCCCCACCTGCCCAAGACTCCAGCCACCCGAGCGAAGGGCTCGACCAGCCCTTCATAGCGTCCAACGGTTAAGCGAAACGACGCCTCGTCCCAAGGTCGCTCAAGTGCAAACTCAGGCGCGTCCGATGATGAAAGCAGACTTTCTGTCTCACCTGTAACCAGGTCATCAAGTGAAATGCGAAACTCAGGTTTCGCAAGGTACTTCTTTGCGCTTGCGACTAGGAGCTCCAGACTTTCCGGGCGTTTGCGTCTAGTTTGCTCAAGCGTGTCTACTGACCTTTGCAAGCTGACAAAGAACTCATCTGCGCCGATGATCTGAAACGTCCTCGCCCTACGTTGTTCCACCAATTGCGTAGCGCTCTCGCTGATGGACCCCCTGGTTGCCCAGAAAACACTGTACCGCCTACTCGGCGCACGAAGCATCGCGGAACGAAGTGCGTGGTCCCAATCGCCAGACCAGCCACAGACAATGAGCCCATGCTCGTCAAAGACGCGGTCCAAGAGCAAGTCATATTCCCTTGGGTAGGCCTCAAGCTCCTGATCAGTATTGAGTATGCGTGAGTCCTTGTAGTCTCCGTGCAGCTTCACTAGATAGCACTGACTGTGCGTGAGCGGCTCTGCGCCGCTCATCGAGTCCACCGACGAAACAATCGTTGGTTCTACGCCTGCCTCGCGAAGCGCGTTCTCCATCAACCGATCGAAATTTGTGGTGAGAATGACTCGCACGTAGCCGGCCGCGACCAGCTTTGCGATTGCCTGATGCGCTACCGTCGGCAACTTCCTGCCCTGCTCTCGATCGTCGGCAGTTGGCTCGATGTAACTGTGAAGGATTGACCGCCGCTCCTCTGGTGACGTGGCGAGCGCTTCAAGCAGCCTCGAATAGTTCGGCTCTTCGCCCACTTCGTCGCGATACCACTGAGCCCAATCCGGCTGCGGCGGAACATCCCGGGCAGCAGCCACGCGGCGTATCAAATCAATGGTGATCTCCCAACCCGTTGGAATGTCAGCCGAACGGGACATCCCGGACCCTAAAAGCACGGCATAGACGCCCTTGTTCTCAAAGACCGAAAAGGCAATCTGGGTCAGCGCATCATCTTTTAGGAAAGTCATCCGCCCCTCTCAGGTTTGAATCTGTCTCAAGTTCCCCGGCGATCCACTTCGCACAGGGTGCCAAGGCTCGAATACGGGCGGCTCTTATGACAAAGCTCAACTGTCCATTGGGCGAACCGGAGGGCCCGGTGCTCGTCCTGCAACTCGACGCTGCGCCCATCGATTCCAAATGAAATGTAGTCCCGATCCCAGTCTCTGCGAGCATCAGCCCCCATCAAGATCGGCCCGCTTTCCGACAGTGTTAGCGTAACTGTGCGGTCCGCGTCCAAGGCCGGCTTCGCATCTCGCAAAACCATTGGGAACCAAGAGAATGGGGCGATGATGCCCAGCGCGGGCGCCATGCTCGCGCGCACCTCAACCACCCAACCGGCCCGTTCGCCTTCCAGGATCAGAGCTCCTTCAAAGCCGGAGCCACCAGAGACGCGCAACGACCAGCAGTCGCGAGTCTTGAACAAGCTGCCTGCCGGCATCTCACTCGGATGCAATTGCCCAAATGCCTGCGCTGGAAACTTCATATTCATCTCCCTCGTGATTACCAGCCGCGATCCATGTCTTTCCAGCGGCGTCGCAGCAACACCACCAAGTCTTCAACGATCCGCACTGCGTCCATCGACAGCGCAGCGCGCACGCGATGCTGCGGCGAAAGCATGACGGGGGCTTCCCGTTCTCGCTCGCGCCCGAATGCACCGAACGATCCAGAATTCGGACTGGCGGCATGCTCATCACGCGTTCGCCAGCCCATCGCGCCCTCACCCACCAGCGCCGCTGCAAGCGTTACATGCGTGATCCGGTCAGTTGGATCGATATGGCCGAGCAACCATGCGGCGTAGCCGATTGCATTAGCAAGTTTCGATGCAACTTCCTCTTCGATTACGAAGGAGAACCCAGAGCTGCTGCCCTCTCCCCTCGCCGGCAGAATGAGGCGGATATCTCCCGTGCCCCACACGCGCACTTCTGCGAGCGACTCATGGCTCCGTTGCTGGTAAATCGACAGCGCCGTCGACTGAACTCGACTATCCGTTCCGATACGGCGATCGAACACCGCTGCGCTGCCGAACAGCGCTCGTTCCTGCATTGCTTCCGCTAGTGCCGCCGATTCAAGTTCAGCGGGTCTAAGGATCGTTGTCTCCGGCCCCGCGGCAATGCTCAACTGCAGTGCAACTCCAGACTGTCGCCCATGTTCGCTGCCAGGTAGCAACTCTTGCGCGCGACGCGCCATTGCGTTTGGATCGAGTGGCCCCGTTGCGTGCGAGAGCGTGTATTCGTGGAGCGCGCGCGTGACGAGGTCACGAAGTTGTTCGGGGGATGAGAAGGATTCTCGAAACAATCCGCTCTCCCACGACCCCGCCTCGGAGATAAGCGCCACTTGATCGGGCTCTGCCTCGCCTTGCTTGATGAAGGTGAGAATCGGCTTCCGACCACGAGCCTCGCGATACTCCTCATGAGTAGCCGACAGGCCAGAGCCCTGCTTGGCGCCGTATCGCGTGTCGAGAATGAGCACAACCAAATCGGCTTGGCGCAACCCCGTCAGGCAAGCAATCTGTGGTGATTTTGCCTGGGAACCGAAATTCTCAGCCATAACCGCTTCGTGGCGAAGCAACTCAACGGCTTGTTTGACTGCGGCGCGCTCGGCTTCCAAACCGGTAATCAGGGAACTGATAAAAACCTTCATATCACCACCTGTATTTTATTTCCGGAGTCTACGGCTGCCACTACCCACCCCGTGCTGGTATGGATTCTCGACAGATTTCTGAGCCCAATTCGTTACCCCGTTGCCGAGGATCCGTGTCCAACTTGCCAGACTGTGGCGGCATAGTCTGGTTGACCTTCGGTAACTTTGGCGCCAGACGTGCCCCGACGGTAGCCGATGGCACATGTGCACTGCACCAATTGGCCTACCTCAGTCGAACACCACGTAGGCCTCTTTTACACATGCATTGAGGCGGGGACGATGACCGACAGGGACAGTTCAATCCAGATTGGCAATGCGCATAAGTTGCTGCGGGATGCAGATCCTGCATGGGTGACATCTCAGTTGCAGGGGCAAGGCACAGGCGCGTGCATCATCATCAAGATAGAGACGGACGCTGCCTCTCTCACCTTGGCGACTGCCGGATGTGGACTTTCCGGGCGCAAGGGCCAACCTCGCGAGTACAAGCCGGCGGAGAGGGAGCTTATCGACTTATGGACCAAGAAGGGCCTCGCTTCCAACGACGTCAAAGTCGGTGACGTTGTGTCGTTCGTCAATGCCGCGAAGAAGGATTTGTAATGAAGGAGTGCCTCAGCCGAAGGAGACCCCAATGAGGGAAGTAGATGGTTTCCAAGTGTCCGCCACCGCGGTGGCTATTGGGGATGGCGTGTATCGACCTGGCATTGAAATTTTCAGTCCGAAAGGAGTCAAGACTGCGATATTTGAAGTCGGGTACGCCGGTGATCTTCCAATGGGAGAGGCCGACGCGCTCGACGCTGCGCGTGCGGTACTGGATGACGTCATACGCGTATCCGATGCAGGTCACGCGGTATTTCTGGCTGATGGAACGATTCGCGTCCGTTTGATCTTTAAAGCCAAAGACTAACGGCACGTGGTCCACCCGGCACAAAGTTCATCAACGTTCGCAGGCGACTTGGCGCCCGCTCTTATACGAACCAATAGGCGTGCATTGCCGACAAAAACGCAGCATCGATCGGATAGCCGGAAGCGGACCCGATGACGGAATCAATGCCGCACCTTGGGCAGAGCGCACTGTTGCCAGTGCTCAACTCGAAGTCATCGGGCGTCCCGTCCGGCCACCCAACCCAGAACTCGATCTCGCGCGGATCGAATACCGACTCGCAGTAGAAGCAACCACACAACGCACTCGCTTCCACCTCGCTCCGGTGGTTGGCGGAATGCTTGTGGGCGGCGATGACGTCGGGCGAGGCAGCGGGCATCGGGGAATCTTACCGGGCGCCCCAGTAAACGGGGCGCCGGTCGATACGTATCGGCGCGCGGGCGCCGTCATCCCACGCACGCCTCCTTGGACCACCGCACCGCCTCCGCCACTTCCTCCAGCTCATCGACCAGGCAGGACATGCAGGCGGCCAGAACCTCCTGCCGAATCGTGATCTCTTCCAGCGGCTCGCCGATCGCGTCGACAAGACTCGACACGAATCGCACGTTGTCGCGCATCCGCACGACCAGTTCGTGCGCGGCAACCAGGTTGATGTAGACACTCGGCGGCACGTCGTGTGCTTCGCAGGCTTCATTGAACATCGTGGGCCCTCCCCTCTCATTGCGTGAGGTGCTCGCGTCGTTGCGACGCGAGATGTCGGGAGGCTAGAAGCCGCACACAGCCGGCGGGCGTATTCCCCTTTCGGGTCTTGTATTAGCCGCCCTCCCGACGCAGAGGCCTTGCGTCGGCGCGTTCAAGGAACGCGTTTGCCACCGATGACGGGGTGGCGACCACTGTGTGCGAGCTTCTAGGCTCCGCACACGTAATGTCCATTTCGACGCATCACCGGGTCAACGCACAACCCATTCGATTCGTCTCGCACCTTCAATGCACATCTTCTTCCGCGCCCGCGCGCACATTCTTCCCGTCGATCAACAGCCACGCCATGTACGCAAACGGCGCAACACACACCACGAGCACGAACACCCTCGGCCAAGGAAGCAACAACGCAACCGCTATGCTCCAGAACCGGAGACGTCGCACCAGCGCCAGCACCGACACCGCGTACGTGATCATTCCCGGGATAGCTGCGAACAAGAAGGCCACCTTGGCCCATGCATTCGCGCTCAAGCCCTTCCAGGCCAACGCGCCAACCACCATGAGCGCCAATGCGCTCCCGATGCCGAACCACAAGAACCCCACCCGCCCATGCCTTGGCTCCCCAGCCGGAACGTGGTGCCCTCGCCTCACATATTGCCCTCTGGCGCAAATGCCCCACGGAACAATTTTTTCTGGCCATCCCGCGGAGGGAAATTTCGCTCCCCTACCACCGCAAGAGCGACACCGAAATGGCACAGAACCTCATCCAGACCATCATCACCGACGAGCAGATCGCCGAAGCCTCCGCCGCGCTGGACGTGCTCGAACGCATCTTCCCGGACTTCATCGTGCTGGACGTCAACGACCGGCGCAGCATCCGGCGCATGGGGACGCGGTCGGAGCAGTTCACCCGGCAGACCCTCATCGTGGGTCAGGAAAATCCGAAGCTGGTGCCCGAGACCGTCGGCCTGCGCGACGCCATCGCCGACATGGCCGCGTACGACCGGCTCTTCCCGCTGTTCTCCCGCCTCACGCGCATCCACCAGTGCTGGGAAGATTCGCTCCTGGCCATGGGCAGCGACGCCTACGACGCCGCCCTGGGCATCTACCTGCTGCTGAAGGCCTTCGGCAAGAGCATGGGCCTGGACGAACTCCGCAAGGGCGTGGGCTCGCTGTTCGCCAAGTCGCGCCGCAAGGCGAAGGCGCTGCTGCAGGGCGAATGAGGCGGCGCACGGCGCGATAGCGATTGGAAGTTGGACGTTTGCAGGTCGCGGGTCATACAGAGCGGCTTGGACCTGCTGACGAGGGGTCGGCAATGGGTGCCGAGCAGGTTCGGATTCCTACAGAGCAGCGATTGGCTGGTGTGGAGGGGTTCGGACCTGCAATGGAGGGGGTGGCGACGCATGTATTCGAGGTCGCAGCTCCAATGCAGCAGGTCGAAGGTGCTATGCATCAGGTGGGCGCTGGTGTGGAGCGGCTCGGAGGTGGTGTGGAGCAGGTCCAAGCTGCTATCGCACGATCAGCGTGGCGAATTGGTTGAACCGCTATCGGCCAGAGGCGGCATGCTCGCGCACCGGCACCGAGGTTGAACCGGTCGGCATTTGATGGACGACGGACAGAGTTCGGCTTGGCGCGTCGCGCACGCTATTTCCGCCCCACGCACTGCATGAAATCGTCCAGATAGAAATACGTCCCCGGATCGGACAGCGGAAACGAATCAATCGTCCTCCTGGTAGCGATATCCCGCGCCGTCGAACTTACCGATACCAGCTTCATGTGGGGGCAGCCCAAAGCCACTGATTGCGGATAGTTCGCTCTGATCGCAATCCTTCGATGCAAGGGAGAGGACACGCCTTCAAGCACAAACGTGCGCATGCTTTCGACAGGCACGAATGTCGCATCACTCGGACAAGCATTGCTCTTGTTGGCTTTCTCGATCACGAAAAGCACCGGAGAACCAACCGCAAACCTCTCCCCTGTACATATCCGAAGGTTGCTCCCCTGACGGGACGCGATGCGGTACACGAAAACTGCCGGAAGCCCAGCGCGTGACACTTCATCCGCCTCGACAACCCTTCCGACACCAGCACGAGATGCACTGACATAGGAGCTCTTGACGCTCGGAACGCCGGCGCTAGCCGAGGTCGCCAGCAAGAGTCCCGCGAACAGAAATCGAACGTTCATTACTTGCCGCTCCCTGGGATAGACCCACCCTACCGTATGTCCGCTTTGGGTCGAAAGCAGTCACTAGGTGACCGGCTGTCACCGGGCGGCGGAGTTGGTTTTCTTGAATGTCCGCTTTCGGCCAAAAGCGGACACTTGGTGTTACTCACCAGGCCGCGGCTGTCCTAGGCACCTCAATGGTGACCGTTGGTTCCGCGTCTGCAACATCGAGAAGAACCACCGTCGACTGGCCAATGAAGTAATACCGGTCGATTCGCTTGTAGAGCATTTGGCCGTACTCCCCGTATTGGTCGCGTACGGCGCTGGAGCGTTCCACCCACGCCGAGCAGGGATCGGAATGCGACGGATCGAACGATTCATGCGGCAACCTACCGGGTGGGAAGTCTATCGGGCTTTCATCCCACAGCATCAGGCTCGCCAAGCATTGCTCAAATGCGATTCGCATTCTGAAAATGCATTGCCCGTTCCGCCCTTCCTCCCAAACGATTGTCACGCTTCGATCCTCGACGCGCACGTCGAGGCCGGGATTGTTCCCTAAGGATTCTTCCAGCGGCTTCCAAGGCTTGAACATGGTGTGTGACGCCCGACGAATAGGTTGATCCCGGCGATTATCACCGGGCCCGCAAGTCAACACGAACGGGAGCGCCGAATGTCCGCTTTGGGTCGAAAGCGGCCACCCATGGCCCTGCAATCACGGAGGCGCGCTTCACGGAATGCTTGGCCGATTTGCGTCGCCTGCGCCGTCCCCTCGGCTAAGACAGTCGCCGACAACCTTCAAACCATGAAACGCGAACACACACGCTCCAGCGCAGTCCCCGCAAAGGCGGTCGGTGCGCAGTCCACGGGCGCCCTGGCGCTGGGCGGGATGACGCTGGGCGCGATCGCCGTTGGCGCGGCGGCCATCGGTGCCCTGGTCATCGGTCGCCTGGTCATCGGACGGGCACGCATCAAGCGACTGGAAATCGACCATCTCGTCGTCCGTCAGCTCCAGGTCACGGAGCTGCTCACGACGCCCTCCAGCACAGCGCCTGAGGTGGCAAGCGCTGCGTCGGATGTCCTGTCGGCCGGAAGCGGTCAGTCCTCGGCGCGATAGTCCAGCGACGTGCACAGCACCCAACCCGTTTGTCCGCCCGGCGTCCGCACGCGGCAAGCCCAATAGTCCTTTCCATACGTGTCGTCGAGGACACCGACGGTTTCGCCCTGGTCCAGCGCAGCAATCGGGCGCGGCTCGGGCCGGTTGATCGCACCCGCGTACGCGGCCTCCTCCTCCGTCTCGTAAACCCATGTCGCGCTCGTGACCTTCGACTCCGTCGCTGCCGTGCAAGCAGCAAGCGCGGCCATCGTGATCAGGGCAATGCAGCGATAACTCATTTCAGGCTTCTTGGTGGGCGTCGTCGACCGGTCCCGGGAGATTTGGCTTTGAGGAATTTCCACATCGGTCTCGGTGATCCTGTCGCGTGAACCACGTACGCACCCAGGTGTCCGCTATCGGCCAGGAGCGGACGTTGGCGTTGGGTCCGACTCGATCTTACAGCCGACCTGTTTCGAACGATTGTTCCCAGCCCACGGCGCTAACCACGCGAACGTGGCCCGTTTCGAACGTGAACTTCACGCGGGACACGTGCTTGCCTTGGCTGTCGATGAACTCGACCTCGACTTCGACCTCGGGCTTTGAGCAGGCACCTGGCGACCTGTCCATGTAGTCCCAACCCAGGAAGCGGTACGTGTCGGCCTTCATGGTTCGCGCAAGCTCGCGAGCGCCATCGATGCCCGTGCCCAACGGGCGGCCCACGTCACCAGCGCCGAGGTTGAACGTTGCCGTTGGGGAGACCAGCGTCGCGAGCCCGCCATCCGGATTTGCTGCCCGCTTGACGACTTCAACGGCGCGAAGGCTCAGGTACTGATGCAATTCACGTGAGCTCGTGAATTCGTGCAGATCGCATCGGGTCGGGCCTGCGAATGCAGGGCCGGCGGCCAGGAGCGAACCGACGCAAAAGATCAATCGATGCAGTTTCATCGGCTCAGTATCCCCAACGTCAGGCGGCGGCGGAACGTGAGCTGCGTCGGGCGCGACGCTGGGAGGCGTCCCCTGCCCGCCGCAGCCAGCCAGCGTGGCCAGCATCAATGCAAGGGCAATCCGCGCAGCCCCTACTTTCCACTCGACCGCTTATCCGGCTGGTCGAGCACCTTCAGCTCGACGACATGGCGCCCCGTCGCAACCCACCGATTCCCGCGCCACGCCCAGGTGTCATGCGCAACAAACGTCTCCCGCACGGAATTGCCGTTCGAGAGCGTCGCGTTCCAGTCCGAAACCACGGTTGCCACGACGGTGTCGGGACCGATCAGGCGCAAGGCGGTCATGCTCGGGTTGTAGCCATGCATCTTCATTGTCATGAAGTTGCGCATCCAACTCGCCAGGTCGACGCGCTTGCTGCTGTTCTCGAAGGTCAGTCGATACTCCGGCGCCATCACCTGGGCAAGCATGGCCGGATCCTGCCTGCGGATCCCGTCGGCCCAGAATGCGTTTGCAGTCGTGATCCCGGCGGCGATCTGCGCTGCGGTCGCGGATTCATTGGCCTGCCCGCTCGTCTCCACCAGGTGCTGCCGGAAGAACGCGATGCGCGCCTCGTCGGCTTGCGGTTCTTCCCACATCGCGTGGGTCGCGCCGTCCAATGCCACGAACGTATGCGGCTTGCCGGCGCGTTCGAGTGCGGAGACCAGTTGCCTGGATTCTTCGATCAGCACGTCGTCGTCGGCGGTGCCGTGGAGGATCAGGAGCGGTGCCTGCAGTCGCTCCACCAACGCCAGGTTCGATCCGGCGGCATACGCGTCCGCGCAATCGTCCGGCGCGCAGCCCATGTACGGTTCGGCGGCGACGCGCATCGTCGACAGTTCGAACGCACCGGCAGCGAACACGCCCGCCTTGTACTGCTCCGGTGCCAGCAGCATGGTGCGCAATCCGAAGTAGCCGCCCCAACTTCCGCCCATGACGCCAACGCGCGACAGATCCATGTACGGGCGGTCCCTGGCCAGGTTGCGCAGGCCAGCCACCTGGTCCGCCGGCTCGACTTGCCCAAAACGCCCATATCCGAAATTCTGGAATGCGCGCCCGCGCCCGGGCGTGCCGCGGCCATCCAGCATCACCACCACGAAGCCCTGCTGTGCGATCCGGCGCATCTGGGCGAGGTTCTGGTTGGTCGGGCTGGGCGGCACGACGCTGGCGTTCGGGCCGCCGTAGATGTCCTGGATGACCGGGTAGCGTTTGCCGGGTTCGAGCGGATGCGGGGCCACCACGATGGCGCGAAGCAGCGTCTTGCCGTCCGCCGCGGGCACCAGCGCGGTTTCGGGGGCCGCGTATCCATTCGCGACGGCCTCCCGCCAGTCGGCTTCCCACACCGTCCTGACCGCGGTGCCCGTGCTGGTGATCTCCTCGATGCGACGCGTTTGCGGAAATCCCGCCCGGATCAGCCAGAGCCTGCTCTTGTCCGCTGAAAACTTGATGGCCGGGATGTGGTCGGCTTCGGCGATCGTGGTGATCTTGCCGGTGTCGAGCTCGATGCGGACCAGTCGATCGAAATAGGGATTGCGGGCGTGGCCATTGGCCTTCGCGTAGACGATCCGGTTCGGCACGTCCACTTCGATGACGCGGTCGACCCAACCTGCCATGTGTTGTTCGGTCAATGCACGGCGCAGCGTGCCATCTGCGTTGTAGTGATACAGATGCCGGAACCCCGTGCGGTCGCTGGTCCAGACGAACGAGTCGTCGGGCAGAAAAGTGACGATCTTCTGCGCGAGCAATTGTTGGGTGTAGCCATCGAGCATGTTCAAACCGAGCAGCGAGATCGGCTTGGGTTCCGCCAGCAGCACGCGAATTTGTCCGTTGCGGGGATCGGCGACCAGCAAGTCCAGGTGGGTCTGGTAACGATCCGCGCGCAACAGCCGCAACTGGCGCGAATCGTGGCGCCACTCCAGCAATTGGACATAAGGTTGGGCAGGATCGTGCAGGATGGGCGTCGCCCGGCCCGTACTTGCGTCGACGACGTACAGTTGCGTCTTCGGCAACGGCTGGCCCACGCGCGAATAGCGCACCTTCCGCATTTTCGTCGGGCCGAATTGTTCGCCCGTCAGCGTGGTCAGCGGCACCTGGGCGTCGTCGATCTTCTTGACGGCCAGCGATGCGCCATCGGGCGACCAGAGCGCACCTTCGATGTCCCAGTGCCCGGCGTCGTCGGCCGTTGCCAACACGCGAACGGAATCGCTCGTTGCCGGACGGACGTAGAGGTTGCCGTCCTGCGTGCCCGCCACTTGCCGGTGATCGGGTGACGCGACTTCCGTGACGGGCGGCATGTAGGAAAACTGACCGGGGCGCACGACCTTCAGTGGCGTCGATGGAGGCACCGACCCGCTCGGCAACGCGTCCCAGACTGCGCGGGATTGCGCCACGATCGGCGTGGTCGGGTTTTCGCTCTGCAAGTACGTTGGCCTGGCCTGGGGCTCGGCGGCGCGCGAAATCATTGACACGGCTAGCCACATTGCCACCAGGGCGACAGTTCCAGCTCTCATTAGCGAGTCTCCCGCTGTCGACCTTCTGGATGTGCAAGTGACGCGAACGGTTGCGGCCGGCATCCGTAGGTTCTACGTCAAGCGCAGGCGATGGCGGTCATCGTTGGTCTCGTGATCGCCGGCCGGAAGGCGGCCGAACCGATCGAATGTCTGCAATGGGTCGAAGCCGGGTGGGCGAATGTCCGCTTTCGGCCAGAAGCGGACATTCGCCAACAATCAAGCCGAGCCGCGAGTCGTCTTGGGGCGAATTGCCTGCCACGCGCCAAATGCAGCCAGCACGTTGGCAGCCATGACAATCCAGAACCCTCCTTTCACGCCTTGCCAGAGACCGACGCTGGCCAAGTAGAGGCACGCGCTCGCCAACAGGGATGACAAGAAGCCAGCCAGGGGAGCGCGGTACAGGAGGATGGCGGTTGCCGCTCCCAGAATGACAAAGGCGATCCACAGGCACTTAACCAGCGGTCCAACTGCCCACAAGGCTTGAGCCTCCGGTGTATCCGGAATGAAGTGCAGCACTAGATCAAAGGCCACCAGCGAGTGGATGACTGCAGCAAGAACCATCAGCATCGCTGCGTAACGGCTGGACACCGGCGACTTGAACTTCATGGCAACCCTCTCAATAGGTCCAATGAGCTTATGCAAGCTGGGGCGGACCAACAAGCTCATGACTGGGCCAAGGGCGACGGAGTTATGACACTTCGAATGTCCGCTTTGGGTCGGAAGCGGACGCTCAGGTTGGATGCCCGCTATCGGCCAGGAGCGGACATCACTGGGGCGGTGGTTTCGCGGTCCCGTCGGGCTCCCGGAGCCCCGCAACGATTTCTTCGGCGACCTTCGCGGCTGACTGTGGCCAACCGTCTTCCATGGGGTCCAACGCAACCCCAGCAGTCGCCGCCGCAATCAGTGGAAAGCGGGTCGTCGTCGTTGTTGAGTCGACGGGCACAGATCTTGCGTCGCGAGTTCACTTCAATCCTCCGGAAAACGAATGTCCGCTATCGGCCAGAAGCGGACATCCGCAAGAGTCTTAGGTGCTACTGCTGTGCGACTGCTAAAAGCAGAGCAAGCGCTCCACGCGCTTGGCGTCGGCCTCCGACTGCACCGAGAGAACGAGGTACCCGTCTTCCTCGCCGAGCGCCTGCACGCGCTCTTTGCTCGGAAAAACGATCAAAGTTGTAGGGCCGCGCTTTGCAGCCTTGAAGACCGCATCGGCTTCGGGGTCCTTGGCAGGTGTGAACGACACGATGAGCTCCAGCCCGCCCTTGCCATGCCGTAATTCCGGCGTCTGTCTTGGTGCGCCCTCGGAAACGAACGTGTTGCAGGCATTGCGAATTTCCACAGGCTCCTGGGTGCCGCCTGCGCATCCGGCTAATGGCAGCGCCAAAAGCACGATCAAGAAAGGCCCAAGTTTCATTTCCTGTTTGTCCCCCGTTCCTTGCCTGCGGCGACACTGTAGCGTTGATCCGGAACTAATCCGAATGTCCGCTTTGGGTCGAAAGCGGACATCTAAAAGCCACTGACGAGGAGAGGAACCAAGGGCAGCATCTAGTCGTCTTCCCCAGTCTCGATTGCATGAATCTTCATGGCAAAGAAACTGAGGGCAACCAACGCGGGGAGAACAATCAGCATGATGCCGCGGCCGGAGACTGATCCATCTGGCAACCGAAATATCCAGTGAGAAGAAATCCCAGCAATTGCCGCGCCTCCAAGACAGCCCAGGAATGTCTTTCGTGAGCGCCATTCGCTGAGCATGTCCCAGGTGATCAGCCCGGTCACTGCCGAACATGCCAGCCAGGGGTACCACCCGATTGCTGTAAATCCCAGAACGCCACCGACTGTGGGCATTAGCATCCAAACAGCCGCAGCTCCAGCCTTGTTCTCGTCATTCATCGCCATACTCTTCGCGCTTTCCTTGACGAATTTAGACACCGACGCTAGCTGCTGAAAGGATTGGCTTCAATGTCCGCTTGGTGGCGCGGCCTGAGTTTTCGAAACGCATGGATCGACATCGTGCCGGTCCACTATTGGCGAGAAGCGGACATCAGTTGCACCACTGCCGTTCGCATGGAACGCCATCGTTGTTGCCGTCCATCCTGGTGTTGGGACAGTGCTGGACAAAGTACGTCGCTTCAGCGCATGACGTCATTTGGGAGCACATGGTGCGCCCGTCGCACTTGAACAATGAGGCGACGGCTTCATCGTCGCGAGCCGGCGGAATCGAGGCGGACGAAACGCTTGCGAGGCGCTGCCCAGCGGAGCCGCTGGCAGGTTTCGGGCTGTACTTTGCGTACCCGAGCCAGGCGATGCCGGCGACGAGGAGAAGGATCAGGACGTTTTTCACCAGCTTGACCCCCTGTTGCCAGAGAACCAGATAGCGTGTTCCTGGTGCGCCCGCCGTAGGAATATTTCTTGGGTCGAATGACGTAACCAGGGCCAGGCTACCAGGGTCGGCTTGCCCCGGCGGACCCTGCGACTGTCGGCGTTTTTCCCTGTCTTGTTCGTTCGTCCGATTGTCGGGTTGGCAATTGGATACGGCGCGTGCCGCTGGTTTGAGCGCGGGCGCCGCAGCTAGAGCGTGGTGTCACGCTTCGGGTCGAAAGCAGACGTCTACGGCAAATGACCGCTATCGGCCAGAAGCGGGCACTCGCCCCTGTCAATGAACTTGTGAGTTGATCAGCAGCTTGATCGGCTTTCCGCGCTCATCAGTAACGAGGCGGCCTTCAAAGACGCCGTAGATCGAAGCGTAAGGGTTCCCGGCATTCGCCCGGCCGAGATCTTCCAAGAGCTCCGACGCGCCACCCGAAACTTCTGCGCTTAGCACATCGGTTCCGTCGGGCGTGTCGACCAGATATTCGCCATGTCGCGTCGAAATCAGGTACGCCGTCATTCGAATTTCCCGCCTGACACACCCCTCGGGATGCGCCTTGACAGAGCTCACGGACGCGCAGGTTTTTGCCGGCGGTTGAGCAGCACTGCAGCCCAGCGACAGGAGGGCCGTGGCCAACAAGATTCCAAGTTTCATTTGCAGTCCCCTGGGGCTTTTCTCGTACTGGGACTCAGGCTACCCGGACCGAGTGGCCCGGCACGATTAGAGGACCCAGTGTCCGCTTTGGGTCGAAAGCGGCCACTCGGCCGAGGGGCCCGACCAGTGTCCGCTATCGGCCAGGAGCGGACATTCCCGAACGCCTGAATTAGGCCGGGCCGCGAACGGGCTCAATGCCCTGTTAGACGTGCGGCGGCACAACAGCAGCCGGCACGCCTAGGCGACAAACCCAATTTGCGGTGTTTCAACAACGCCTCCCCAGCGCAGTGCCAGTGAGTATCTGGAACCTCGTGACAAGCGATAGGTGGCTCGCGGAAAGATGAGCGCAAGAACTTCCGGCAGCATCTCTTCAAGCTTGCCCTTTAGCTCAAATTGCACAGATTCGCCTGGGGAAAGCAGGTGGTTAGGCGCAGCATGCGCGGGGTTCACGAGCTTGTACTCTATTGGCTGAAGTCGGGCGTCATCTTTGTCGCGCAACTCCAGAGCCGTAAGCTCCGCGTCAGCGATGAGGCGCTCTATAGGCAATGACTGCACGCTTTCCTCGTCGTTGGCCAATGTGACGTGAAGAGAAAAGGTCCCTGCCTTGAGGTCTTTTTCGGACAAGCTAATAGTTGTTTTCATCGCTCATGCTTTGGGTCGGAAGCGGTCGTCCCGAACTGCGCGACCGAGTGGGATGCTGGGCGTCCGCTATCGGCCAGAAGCGGACATTCGTCAAGGTGCCAGAGGGCAACTTCAACGAACGCCCGCTTACTTGCATGCGTTGCTAACCAACGCGCCTGGCTTGCCCCTGCGGAATTGGATTTCGCAAGAGGAAACGACGTCGAGTTTCTTCGCGAGCGAGAATCCCGTCTTCGATCGGGGATCGGTATAGACGCACGTCACCCAGTCGCCCTTGCGGACGCTGACAACTTCGACCGAGGCCCCCTTGTGATCGATCACCCTGTCTGGTGCCAGCACCATCATGTCCCGGGGATGCCCGCGGGAAAACGAGAGTCCCGTGAGGGACAGCACACTGGCCTTGTCGGGTGGAGAGACGACCTCCCAGCCAGAACCTTCGACGGGTTGAATCCTGCCGTGAAACTCGCGCGGGCAAACCTCCCCCGCCAAGACCGGCGACGCGATTCCAGCCAAGAAACCAAGCAGAACGATGCGACGCAACATGACGCCTCCATGGCAGCGCCGCATTGGCGAGCGGCAACCAAGGCTACCAATGTCCGCTATCGGCCAGAAGCGGTCATTCGCGGATACCGGACGGCCAGACTGCCCAGACGAAACTGATAAGAGCTGGCACCAGTAGCAAGGTGAGAACTCCTCCGAACCAGAAGAGGAACCAATACAGCACCTCAGGAAGCGCTTCTCGCGGCAGCCAAGCGCAGGCCCAAAGCACGATCACTGCGCTGGATGCAATTTGGACAATCCGACGAATCATTCTGTGCACCGACTAACGGCTAGACGCTCGCAATTCTGCCCGAAATGAAGTGTCAGCTTTTGGTCGGAAGCGGACACCCGGCGACCCATGGCGGCTATTGGACAGGAGCGGACACTCGCCACGTCGGACGAGGGCCAAGCTTCTTCTAATCGCCAGCAACAAAGTAGGTCATTCGCCAGCCACTCTTGCCCTTCTCAAAGCCGGCGCGGGGATCCATGCCGGCGTCGGGAGGGCACTGAACGATGCCGGGGTCGACGTAGGAGCAGGCGAGCGAAGTGACTCGCGCGAGTTCCTTCAGTTGGGCTGGTGACTCTTGCCATGCTTGGATGGCCTGGTCCGCGCTGCCGTACCCGCCGAAGCTCCAGACAAAGTCCGTTTTCATCAACTTTCGCAGAGCGCGAACGTCCTTGCTTTCTGCCGCAGCATGGACAGCAGCGATAGTTCGCTTGGCATCCTTCGGCAAGGGCAGACCGGAGGCATGTGCCTGCCCGATTGGGAGCACCAGCCATGCGGTCAAAAACAATAGACGGGTCATCATTGCTATTGCCATCGTCTGGTGGGACAGGGGCCTAGTGTCCGCTTTCGGCCAGAAGCGGACATCAGCGAAAGCGACTCCGTTAGTAGTCGGAAGTCATGCCGGCACGATCGATTGCATCCTGGAAAGCAATGCTCGTTGCGACCGTGTAGCACATGGGGCTTGAATCGACAGCGTGATGCGCCCCTTCGACGACACGGACGCGGGTCTGATCGCATGTGAGACCGGAACGCTCAAGCAACCCATTGATACCCGCAAGGGCGGCATCTGCATAGGCTGGCGGAACAAGATCGGGCGCGACTTCCCAACAAAACTCAAACCCGGACAAAATGGGTTCGACGTCGAGGCTGATGATCGCAAAGCGACCTGCGCCCATTTGACGAATGAACCGGCCTTCCGCGCGGACTCGTTCCCGAAACCGCAAGATGGGCATGTCTTTACCCCGACCATCCATGAGTCAAAGCCTATGCAAGCAGACTCGGCCTAAAAAGTCGACGACGGGGACTAGTCCGTTGAAATCGGCGCCTATCCTCGTTGGTGACATGAGTTCCGCTCCCCTCGTGAGGCTCTCGCAGTGCCTGCTATCGGCCAGAAGCCGACATTTTCTCAGTCGGCAGCGAAAACACTTTTGCTTGAAACGCTACCCGCTTTGAATTCAAGGATGCAGGCATAGCGCCACATGGGCGCTCTGTGACTGAACACCCAAACGGATTTCTCGTCGGTGTCGACCGGGTTGACGAAAAGGCCGCGCGCGTTGGCCCGCGCAACAATCGTGTTTCGCGTTTCGGTCGAAGTAACGGATCCGCAGAACGACTCGGCCTTATGGCGGTTGTAGAGGCCTGGGGCGCATAGCGCCACGACCAGGATGCTCGCCGCGGCCATCCCCTTCCCGAGAGTGCTCATTCTTGACCTGCATGCCTTCGACCAAGTCGCAACTCTGCCAGACCAGTAGGCGCAATGTCCGCTTCGGGTCGAAAGCGGTCACTCGATATGTCCGCTGTCGGCCAGGCGCGGACATTACCTCGAGCAGTTATTTGCCCACGTACGCGGGAGCGATCGCGATCTTGATCGGAACGCCCATGGGCGAAGGACCGTTCCGGATCCTCGCGACGACCTCGTATCGACCAGGGGTCAATTCCAGTCGCGTCAACTCCGCCTCAAGTTCGTGCTCGCTCCACGACGTCAGCCGCGGGCATTTGAACGTGGCGTCCACGGCCGTGCCGCCCACCGGCGTCTTCAACGTGACCGCGACATCGAAGGACGCGCCGCCGCGGAGACTGCTTGCGACTTCCCAGGCCGCCTGGCGCGCTTCCGGCGTGGCGAACTCATAGCGAAGGGAGATCGCATACAAGCCTTGCTCGGGAACGTCGGCGAGCCCCTCGATGCTCCCGGCCGGGTGCAAGGCAAACGCTGCGATTGCGTTCGAATCCGCCTCGTGCCTCGCGCATCCGAATAGAGGCAACAACGCAACCAGCATGACCGCCGACTTCATTGCCTTCCCTTCAGATCGTTGATCAACCCGCCTCCAAGGCTTGCGATCGCTCCAGCCGCGATTGCGCCACAGCCCAGGAGGACACCCAGCACGGCAAATGGCTTGGCTTGCGGGTATCCCGCAAAAAGCAGTGCGGTGGAAATCGCGGCCATCATCCATCCGGTGATGGCCGCCTTGAACATCAAGGAAGCTCGCAGGTAGATGCCCGAGGGAGCGTTGGCCACTTCTTCATACGCACCACCCGTTGCCTCGCCATTCGCGAGGCTGACCCGGAATGGATGCCAGGTGTCGTCGTAGTGCCTGGCCTCGCCGAGGACGTCGTCGCCCGTGACTTGCAGGACGCGGACGCCATCCCACGCAAGCCGACGGCTCCGCCAGACCAGGCCCGAACCGTTCACCAGCTCGATGTCCGTCAAGTCCGAAAGCACGAAGCCACGGGCGTCCGGCGTGGGCGTGCAGGATTCGACCTGCCCTCCCAGCGACGCGATGATGGATTTCGTCGCAGGGTGCACGAGGTAGGCCGAGCCACCCGCGATGACGAGCACATGCTGCCCGTCGGGAAACGCGACCACCTGGTCGAAGGAACACAAGCCGCGCTGGAAGTTGCCGACCCACGCTTCGCGCGTGCCCGCCAGGAAGCGGATCACGTAGCCCTCCCGGTAAACGGTCGAGCCCGTGTCGCTGATCAGCGTGGGCAGGTCTCCGTAAGGGGGAAGGCCTGGCAGCACTTCAAACACGCGCAGGTGCTCCTTCCTTCCCGCGCCACGCACGCCACGGCAGCAACCCAAGCCCGAGCACAAACGCGCAAGCACTCGCCATCCGCGTCAAACCGGACAGCAGGACCGCCGTCGTCGGATCCCCTGCCCGTTCCAGGGACAGCATGGCGCCGCCCCGTGGCGCGACGGCATTCCCGAGCCCCGTCAGCCGGATGACGTAGTCCCCTCGCGGCAATGTCACGACCGGTCGCGCCACATACGAGTCCACCTTGCCGAAGACGTACCGACCCATGTGTCCCATCTCCACGATGGGCATGTCGACCTTGGTGATCTCGCCTTGCTCGATGACAAGCCGCAAGTTCGTAGGGATCGGGGGCGGCGATGGCGGCGTGCCCACCTCGCGGTCCGCAACCATCACCGGGACGCTGGCCCGCAATTCGAACTTGCCGCCCGTCGCGAGGTGGAACGGTTCCGCCACCGAGTAACCAGGCCCCGGGAGGGGTAGATCGGCGGGCGCCTGGTTCCAGTCACTGAAGACATAGGTCGTCAGCGCAAAGCCGACCGCGGACAGGGCAAAGCACACGATCGAAAGCCAACGTGTCATGGAAGGATTCACTCCTGGACGAATTCGCCGGGCGCCAGCGCCATGCCGAAGAGATGCATGTTGCTTGGCTCGTCGGATGACTGCACGTAGATCTCGATGTCTCCGACGCCGCCAGCACCCGCGTAGTCGCTCGAGAGGTGGAAATGTTGATCCGGGTCGTCGCGGAGTTCGGTGAGCAGTGCAATGAGTCGTTCGATGTCATGGACGGACAGGCCGAGGCCGATACCGAACCAACCGTTCTTCCAGTCTTCGATTTCAGCGCGCATCCATCCTTTCCTCGTGCTTGGCCAGATGACTTCCGGTGTCCGCTTTCGGCCAAAAGCGGACATGGCTAGCTGCCGTCGCCGGAAAGCACCGTGCGACGAAAGTGGCTCAAATACTTCTCGCCGAAGATGGGCTCCCATTGGTCGAGCGCATCGAGAGCCGCATGCACATCAATCCTCTCGCCGGAAAGAACCGCCAAGGCCTGGTTGTGAAATGTGTATGCAAATCGAGCGGCGGCGCCAGCTGGCGTGTCGTCTTCCCCGAGATGTCCAGAAAGCTGGACGCGCAACTCGTAGAGGGCCGCAGCAAGCAGCCGCTTTTCCAAATCCTGTTCTGCCTCTGGCATTGGGCGAATCTCGAAAGCGTCTGCCCCATACGATAAACGAGAGACCGCGAATGTCCGCTTTGGGTCGATAGCGGACGCCCAGGCTTGATGTCCGCTTCCGGCCAGAAGCGGACATTCGATATTCGCGAACCGTTAGTCCTCAACCCCGTCGCTATCCTCGTATGGCTCGCACTGCCAACTCTTGTCCATTGAAGCCCTGTAAGCCATCCAGCCGATTGGCATGGCAGCAAGACCTGCAAGGGCAGCATCCCGCTCAAATGCGCAACCGAGGCAAATGATCTTGCACTCCTCGCGATCCTCGCCAGTCAGGAACTGCCATTCCCCGTCGTGATCATGGAACACGAGCAGTATCGGGCGGCCGTTGAGGACCTGACTGGATGCATAGGCGAGCGTATTGATCGGATCCGCGAAGGGCCAGGACTCCGACGAAAACGAATGCGGATGTACCTCGACTGTTTCCATAACGAGTCTCTGCGGCGCGCACGCCTACCCGCCCGTTTTACCGGATCGTGCGATTGCAGGCGAATGTCCGCTTTGGGTCGAAAGCGGTCACTCGGCCAATGTCCGCCCGGACTAGCGTTGCGATGCTGCGTGCTAACCTTCCCTACGGGATGTGATCACATGGGGAATTATGATTCGAATTACTTCGACGGTCGCGCTCGCGATAGTGCTGACCGGCTGTGGTGTGCCTGACTACACGGTCAAAGAGGGACTACCGAAAGCATCGGTATTCCTCCAGGACGGTCCGAGTCTTAAGTCCTGGATGTACATTTCGAGGGACAGCGCGAAGTGCACTAATCTTGTATCGCTCGAGACTCAAATCACGCAGCGGGCGCCTTACTCGCTAGTGGGGCCGTATTCAATCGAATCAAATGTCCCTCTAGCGAGCCACATTCGCGGCATTCACTCGCAGGGGCTCACGGAAACGACCACCTGCGATGTCATTTTTACGAATACCTTTGAGTCCAGCCATTACTACCTGATTAAGTTGGTGGAGAGCAGTCGCACGTGCGGCGTTCTCGTGTACGAAGCGAACGATTCGGGGCTGCCGCTTTCGACTCAACCCATGAACGTCAACTACCGGAAGTACACTCAACCTATGTTCATGGGTTCAACGGCGTGCACGGACTAGTGTCCGCTTAGGTCGAAAGCGGACGCCCTGCTTGAGCTATCGGCTAGAAGTGGACATTGGACTAGTCGTTATGCGGACGCCGCCCACACCTTGGCGTGGCGAATCTTGCCGAGCAAGTCAGGGAACTGCGGAGAGTTCTGTGCCAGGGTTTCGATGAGCGCGATGGATTCCTGCTCTACGCGGCTGCCCGGGCGCAAAAAGGCAGCATCTCTGTCGGGTTCGGTCGCGGAGCCAAAGCAAAGGCGTCCCAAAAAACGATCAAAGAAGAATGGAAAGCGGTTGCCTTCGCTATCTACCAAATCCGCGTAGTACGTACCGCCTTGCGGTCCACCGTCTCGATACCAGCCGCAGTCTGCAATCTGTATCGGCCGGACCGGCTCATGCGGCCAGTCGGTCAGCTCTGGATAGTACGGGAGGGAGGTATCGAGGCTCATGGTTGGCAACTGTAGCGAATCAGCGATTTCCACTATCGGCCAGAAGCGGACATCGGCGGCTAGGCGCGGCGGCTGGTCGTCATCGCTAACGCGAGAAATTCGCCGATGATTTCGTCGAGTCGCTCGTCACTCAAACCCACTGCCGCATTCTCTGGTTTCGTTCCCCGGTTCCAGCTCATCACGGCCGGCATGACCGATTCAGAAAGATCGTCGAATTCGGTGTAAAGCAGGTGCACCAGCTCCGCTGCGGATCGAACATGCCCTTGGTCGAAAAGCATGCGGAACGCCTCGCTGGGAGCGCATCCGGATGGCAGCAGTGTTTTGATATTCATCGGGGAGCCGGTTCGAGTAATCGTGTTTGGGCGCTGATCCGATTATGTCGCTCCAATGTCCGCTTTGGGTCGAAACGGTCACTCACGGGCGCCACGAGGAATAGTGTTTCCGCATGAAGTTTTGCAAAAATACCTCCGTCTCCTGCTTATTTCCGGAGCAGTACGCGGAATAGAGAGCCAAGTATTCCTGCATTTTTATGGGGTCATCCCGCAGGTCATACACCATGCTCACTTGACCTGTCCGAGACACGGCTGTGGCGAAATCGCCGGGACGAGCAGCAAAGAATATCCAGCAGTGCTCTGCCTCCAGGTACTCGCCGCATAATGAGTCGCAGCTTGCAAGCGCAAGGCGCCGCGCCGCCTCAAAGGTAATCCCTGAGCCGTCCGAAACGTCAGTCACAGCACCCCCAGCTTCGCTAACGCCAATTGTGCCCGCGCAATGTCCGCTTTGGGTCGAAAGCGGTCACTCAGGCCCGATGTCCGCTTTCGGCCAGAAGCGGACATTCTCTCGGTCGCCTAATTCCGCTCGTTTGCGAACACGTTTCGACCGTTATTGCGGCGCCTGAAGCCTCTTGAGCGCCTCCGAAGATCGCTTCTTCACAAACGCCATCTCGTTCGAATCCCCTACGGCCTTTGCGTACTCATAGCGAAGCTTGATGCTCTGGAGCGCCTCCCGCGCGGCCATGTCCTCGCGGCTTTCGTATGCTTCAAACAAAATCTCAAGTGACTCGGTACCCGTCGCATACGCCAGCGCTCGAAGGGCGGACGTCCGATAGGCCCCGCCTTCTTTGCGAACATGGGCAACAATGAAGCGGTAGTAGTCTTCACGCCGATCCAGGTCGTGCCTCATCATTTCGGACGCGATGAACATTCGGTCGTCGGAAATGTCCTCCGGCTGGTACGCGCTCCACACCTCACGATACTTCTGCACAGCAGCCCCGGGATCGGCACTGAAGTCTTGGTACACACGCATGTCTGCGCCTCCGCCCAAACATCCTGCCAACGCCAGGGACGCCAGCAGGATCAGCCTTTGAGATCTATGCATTTGCCTGTCCCCGGGGGCAGATGGCCACAATCATCGCCGAAACAACTGGCCCGCGCGCAGGCGTCCGATTGTCCGTTTTGGGTCGTTAGCGGTCACCCGGTGACCAATGTCCGCTATCGGCCAGAAGCGGACATTTCCGCCGGGCTTACCGACTACTGAAAGTCCGTTGCTTGGCAGGAACCCCGTGGGCCTGCTCGCGGATGTCTTCCAGCATCACAAGGCGCTTAAAGAACGCCTTGCGGCCCTGCGACGATCCGCCTGTCTGGTAGCCGAGGAGGCAGCGTGAGATTTCCGCGTTGAGTCGTTCAAGCGGAAGTTCTGCCAGCACGTCGCGGTCGGTTTCCTGATAGTCGCGAGTTGCCATTTCATCAGCGTCCTTGTCTGAATTGTCCGGTTGTCTCCGGCGTCCGCTTTCGGCCAGAAGCGGACATTCCCCAAACTTCAATCAGGCCGGCTCGCGAAGTCTAGTAGGCACCGCCGGCATGGATATTCCCGTCGGCATCGGGCACCTTCCCCTGAGCGAGTCGATGATCGTAGTCGGTCGGAAATGGCCAGACATCGATCGCATCTCCTGGCCTTGCGCGTTCGCACAGATACCCATGAAACGTGTCGAAATCGCTGAACGCGAGAGGCGTGGGGTGGCTGGCACCACCCAAATGCCAATGGAGTACCGAGATGAAGCCGACCGAATCCAAGTGCCGCCGGACAGCTTCGAGGCTGTCAGTGGAGAGGATCGAGCTTGTGCCAGCCGATGAAGTCATGTGTGCGGCGAATCGTATGCAACCTGCGGCAGGCTAACAAGCTGGCTGATAGCACGGAACAAGCGGTCCGGCGGAGCGTCCGCGTTAGGTCGTAAGCGGTCACCGCGGCCCGCATGTCGGCTTTCGACCAGAAGCAGACAAACGCTAAAGCTCGGCGTCAGTCCGCTGACGCCGCCCAGGGTTTATGTGGAGAAGCCATAGCCGCCACCCAACGATGGCGAATGCGATGACGCAGCACAGGCTGAAGACAAAGATCAGAGGCGTCAGCAAGGTGGAAAAGCCAATCGCAAGTGAGCGACCGTCGAGTTCAATGTCGATCTCGGGCGCGATATAGAAAGCAAATAGCCCGGCGGCCACTCCAGCGCACACCTGGAGCAGAAGAGTTCACAGCCCCGTGAAATGCCAACGACGAGTGTGAGTTGTCTTGCATGTTGCCTATCGCCTAACTACGCCTAGCCGACACATTACCGAACTGAGCGGCTCCGAACGAGCGGCCCGAATGTCTGCTTTGGGTCGAAAGCGGTCACTCTGCCAAGGGGCCGATCAAATATCTGCTTTCGGCCAGAATCGGAAATTCGTATCACGCAGCGTCGCTGATCTGCTCCAAGGTGATGTGCGTGTCATTTCCCCGAGCCGTTACTACCAGCTCCACGAGGATGGCCTTGCCGTTATTGGTCGGCGCCATCGCCTGGACGACGGCAAGCAGTCCGGCCTCGTTTGGGTTGCAGTAGCGGACCGTGGGGATGTGTGCAGCGCCTCCCTGCCCTAGTGACGTTGCTCCCACGGAGGCAAGCGAGGACGTCAGGTCCGCTTGAATGGCAATCGCCGGGTCGGCGCCATACGCCAGCGCGTAGCCAAAGCGCTGTGCCAAGGCGTCAACGTTGCCGCTGCCCAGAAGCGCAAGCGCTTCGGCTCCCAGGGCAGCCAGAGAGGCCACATCCAATTGACTGTCAGTGATCTGCATGTGCGCCTTCCAGTCTGGTGTCGCTATCGGCCATTAGCGTTTCGTTCGCCAAACCCGAATCGAGGCAGCGCCGAGGAGCAATGCTACGACGATGCACCCTGCCCCGATTGCAAGCGCGTGCGAGCTCTCTTGCGGGACGATCTGGTAATAGCGATCAGCGGATGTCCACAAGCGAATGGGATGCACACCGAAAATGGCGACGTTGAAGGACAAAGCTCCCGTCAGCGCAAGGTAGATGCCGATCGCCAGGAGCAAACCCGACCAGAACTTTCGAGGCATCATAATTCCATGTCCACGCGACGAGCGTGGAATTTAGCCGATGTCCGCTTTGGGTCGAAAGCGGTCACTCCGCCGATGGGCCGACCAAATGTCCGCTTTCGGCCAGAAGACCTTTGGCAGTCCTGCTAGCCAGGCAACCTCACCGTGATGCAGAAGTGCAAAGCATCGGTGCCGCCACCATGTTTTTCTTGCCAGTCCAATGCGCCAGCTTGGATCGTCTTGCGCGCGTCGGTGGCAGCCTCAGCCACCGAGAGATGCTCGGTGAATGTACTCAGGTAGCCAGCGCTGCCATGCCCAACGCGACCATCAGCCGCCTTTACCCAGCCCTCCCAGCCCAGGATAAGGGCCGATCGGGACTCCAAGTAGTCGATTGCTTCCAGTGCGTCGGCGAGCGGAAGCACGATTTCCCTCGGGGAAATTGATCGCATCCGAAGGTGTGGCGGAATGTTGTCGAGTTGGCTCACGGCGTGAGCTTATGCAGGCGGAGTCCGACTCACAAGCCGGCCAGACGCTCAGCGTGAGGGCTCGTCGAACGTCCGCTTTGGGTCGAAAGCGGTCACTCAGCCAAGGGGCCGATCAAATGCCTGCTTTCGGCGATAAGCGGACATTCGTATTGCGTGCTTGTCGGCATGGTGCCGTCATCGCCCCCGGGCACTGCGAAACCTTTGGAACACGAGAGCGGCGAGCACCCCGGCGAGGGCCCACTGGATGAAGAAGGCACACAGATACATCCAGGTCGGCGGTGCGTGGATGTTTCCACCCATGGCGCCCGCGGCAAGGAAAGGCAGCAGGTTGATCGTCGCCCAGGCATTCGGCAGCGCGACGTGATAAAGGAGATAGCCGCGGGCCGGCGATGACTCCGCCGTGATGCACCACTGCACGACGCTCGCGACGAGCATGGCCGTGCCGGCGAACGCGAGCCCGCGCGGAATCTTGATCATCGTCTGCCCACCCCTGGTGCCCGACCCCGAGCATAGTCAACGCGGGCGCGGTCGCCAACATCGCGTTGCACGCTGATTGCCCGCACGATAACTGGGCTCGATGTCCGCTATCGGCCAGAAGCGGACATGCTGGCGCCGACGTCTTCAGTTCCGTCACGTCGACGAAGGGGTTGCAGTCTGAGAGTGCTCGGCGAGTGCAGCAAGAACGTCGCGGCTGATTTCCTGCACGGAACCAAAGGTGCCGTGGACAGCCAGCTCCAACTCATCGTCGAGCAGCATCAGTTGAATTCCAAGCGGACATCACTGGGGCGGTGGTTTCGCCCTCCCGTCCGGCTCCCGGAGCCCCGCAGCGATTTCTTCGGCGACCTTCGCGGCTGACTGTGGCCAACCGTCTTCCATGGGTCCAACGCAACCCCAACAATCCCCAATCAGTGGAAAGCGGATCGTCGGCGTTGTTGAGTCGACGGCTACAGATGTAGCATCGCGAGTTCACTTCAATCCTCCGTAGAACGAATGTCCGCTGTCGGCCAGCAGCGGAAATGCACAAAGCCGCAATAGAGCCGAACTAGGAAATCTTTAGGCCGTCGGCCAACTTGGACGCGATGAGATACGCCTCCTTGAGCACACGCGACAACTCTTCATCCGATTCTTCAAGCTCCCGCACCGCATAGTGCCCGATGGTGAAAGTACGAAGCTTGGGGCGGTCAACCGGAATACTTCCATCCAAGGTGGACAGCAGGTACTCCAACTGAGCCACGCAGGATTCGTATATCGGGTACTGCGGCGACTCGCCTAGGCGGCTGCGCGCCAGACTTAGCGCATTCTGCACAACGTCTCTCGCCTTCATTTTCGCCCCTGCGGTCCTGGCATCGAAGTGTAATTCGGCGCTGGCGAGCGTGGCGCTTGGGGCGCACCGAATGTCCGCTTTGGGTCGAAAGCGGTCACTCGGCGGGCATGTCCGCTTTCGGCCAGAAGCGGACATTTGTCTGCACGTAGGCCTACCAGCCGGATATTGGCGGTTCTCCCTTCGTAATCGTCGTAAACGGAACGGACCTTGGGACGGGACTATCTATCGGTGTCCGAGTCAAGCTGTAGCCCCATCGGGCAAGCAAGTCGTATTGGCCGTTGAAGTCAGTATCAACCCGCGCCCAATTTCGATCGCAGCACACGAAATCGTGGAACTCGAAATCAATAGCGCCATCCTGATTCCGGTCGTAGTAAGTCACTACGCCCTCGTCATCTACGCGAGCAGACGAGGAGTGTGTCGACACTGGTGTCTGTGTCGCGCATCCAATGAGAGTCGTCGCAACGGTAAGAGTGATCAGCTTGCGCAAAGGGGGTACCGCCTAATCGACTGACCCAAGGTCCAGTGGTGCCTTATAACCGCCCCAAGGTGGGAAGGCACGCGCTGGCCGAATGTCCGCTTTGGATCGAAAGCAGACACTGTTGTCGCGTGGTGGGCAGGTACCGACGGGTGTCTGCTATCGGCCATGAGCGCACATTCCGCTAGATTTCGGTATCCGGGAGTGCGTCTGTGTAGTGCCCGACGAGCGATGCGATCGCCTCGATGTTGTGGCCGTGGAACTCGTCCTCCAGGGCGCCGAGATAACAACTGAACAGCGGTGCGGATGGGTCAAGGGCGCTGACGCACGCTCGCGCTATGCAGACGGGGCCTGAGAAGAACTCGACGACGGCTGCGCCAACCGTGGAGAAATCGGGCCGGCCTTCTATGTGCGGCCATGCGGCCGCGACTTTGGCGGCCAACGCCTGGAGCAATGGCACCTCGATGTCGGGCTCCCAAGGCTCCCCCCAATTTGGTACGGACCAATCCGTCATTTGCCTCTCCTCCACAAGGACACGCACGCCATCTTGGCCGCTTGGATCACGTCGAGCCGCGCAGCGACTTCGGTTTCGCCGCCCAAAGGAAATGCGCCGCACACAGGGGCGGCCCCAGGAGGAGCCACGACCGGACGAGCGCTGCCGTGGGCGAGCCACGCATGCCCGATGCCAAGTCTGCGAGGTCCCCGTATCCAACGCTCACCGAGAAAGGGAGCATTGCGGCAAGCCCGGCACTCAGCAGGATTGCGATGCACCAGTAGGTGGCCCTGCGGACCGGGAACACATCCATCGATGCAAGGAGCAATCCGCAAGCACCCGCAAGCGCGCCGAGGAGCAGTGGCCCGCGCATCGCCGAAGCCACCAGGGCGCCGCAACATGCCGGAACCAACCCAGCGACCAGGTAAATCACGCGGCGTACGAGTTGTGTCATGCGCACCTGCTGCGTCCGAAGATTCCAACGCTTTCGCGAACACGTTTCGACGTTATTGCGGCGCATGCAGCCTCTTGATCGCCTCGGAAGATCGCTTCTTCACAAACGCCATCTCGTTCGAATCCCCTACGGCCTTTGCGTACTCATAGCGAAGCTTGATGCTCTGGAGCGCCTCCCGCGCGGCCATGTCCTCGCGGCTTTCGTATGCTTCAAACAAAATCTCAAGTGACTCGGTACCCGTCGCATACGCCAGCGCTCGAAGCGCGGACGTCCGATAGGCCCCGCCTTCTTTGCGAACATGGGCAACAATGAAGCGGTAGTAGTCTTCACGCCGATCCAGGTCGTGCCTCATCATTTCGGACGCGATGAACATTCGGTCGTCGGAAATGTCCTCCGGCTGGTACGCGCTCCACACTTCACGATACTTCTGCACAGCAGCCCCGGAATCGGCACTGAAGTCCTGGTGCACACGCATGTCTGCGCCTTCGCCCAAACATCCTGCCAACGCCAGGGACGCCAGCAGGATCAGCCTTTGAGATCTACGCATTTGCCTGTCCCCGGGGGCAGATGGCCACAATCATCGCCGAAACAACTGGCCCGCGCAGGCGTCCGATTGTCCGTTTTGGGTCGTTAGCGGTCACCCGGTGACCAATGTCCGCTATCGGCCAGAAGCGGACACTCACCAAGCCAACTAGAGAGATGCGGAAGCAGGTCCTCGGCTGTGGCAAATGCCCTCCAGAGATCTACCTCCTCCAAGGACTTTCGATCAGCGCCACCGATGATGAACTGACCTCGGTCACGGGTGAGCGTGAACTCGTGTCGTGGGCTACGAAAAGTGATCAGGAAACTGCCAAAGGCCTTCTCGGAGTACACCCACGTGACGGGCGAAACGCGCGCCGTAGCCAGCGCTGGCGTCAGCGGAGCAAGTGCGTTCTGAATTTCTGTCGGCAGATCGGACAGGACCATGACGGCTTAACCCATGCGCTAGAAGGATGGTCCGCTTTCGGCCAAAAGCGGGCATTCAACAACTGAGCAATTTGGTCGTGACAGCGTCAGCGCGTGGACTGCCTAACGCTTAGGGGCGAAGTGCGTCGGCCGCTCTGGCCACGCGCACGACTCGCTGAACTCAAACTCAAGATCAGGCGGCGCGTGGCGTGGTGTAAGCGCGTTGCGGAATCCTAGCCACATCAACGCAGTGTCGAGCGGCTGCTCGGTCTCGAACTCTGCGCGCACGAAACATTGGCGGTTGGGGTTGCCCGCAGGCACGATGCGCAACTGCGTGGGACATCCCGGCGCAGCCGCCGCGGGCATCTGGCGATCGATCTGCGATTGCATGTCGTCGAGCATTTCGCCGAGGCGGAGCAAGTACCAACCCTTGGTGTCGATCCGGACGCGATGCACCGTTGCGAATTGGCACTGCAGCGCAGCGCGCAAAGCAGGATCGGTCTGTGCTTGGACCTTGTTCCACATCGCCTCGATGATGACGACCGAACACCCTTCGGGATCATCGGTGCCACAAGACTTGCGCAGGGCGTCGTTGTCGCCCCATAAGCCGAACTCGTTGCGGACGCCCGTGCCGTATCCCATGTAGAGGTGGCCGACGACATCTTCTTTGGGGTTTCGCCGCATCCAATCCACGTCGTCTGCAGGCATGTCACCCAGTAGTCGGTCGACAGCTTCGTCAACCGTACTTGGCCAGGCTTTGTTTGGCATCGGGTCGGTCGCGACTGAGGCGCGCGCGACGAAGGCCAGCGACATTAGCGCGATCGTCAATGTCAGAGCCTTGCGCATCCGTTACACCCCCTGCGTGCCCACGGGATGTTCAAGCGCTTGAGGCGCAGCGTCAAGTCAGGTCCGGATGTCCGCTGTGGGTCGAAAGCGGTCACTCAGGGTCGAGGAACCTATTGGAGGACCGAATGTCCGCTTTCGGCCAGAAGCGGACATTCGATACTCGCGAACCGTTAGTCCTCAACCCCGTCGCTATCCTCGTATGGCTCGCACTGCCAACTCTTGTCTATTGAAGCCCTGTAAGCCATCCAGCCGATTGGCATGGCAGCAAGACCTGCAAGGGCAGCATCCCGCTCAAATGCGCAACCGAGGCAAATGATCTTGCACTCCTCGCGATCCTCGCCAGTCAGGAACTGCCATTCCCCGTCGTGATCATGGAACACGAGCAGTATCGGGCTCCCGTTGAGGACCTGACCGGAGGCATAGGCGAGCGTATTGATCGGATCCGCGAAGGGCCAGGACTCCGACGAAAACGAAAGCGGATGTACCTCGACTGTTTCCATAACGACTCTCTGCGGCGCGCACGCCTACCCGACCGTTTTACCGGATCGTGCAATTGCAGGCGAATGTCCGCTTTGGGTCGAAAGCAGACATGGCGACCCGATGCATCACGGCTGCCCCGCACCAACATGAACTATTCAGGCGTGCGTGACTTTCGGACGACAGGAGAATCCTGGTCAACGCTGACCTGCGTGGCGGAGGGAGCGCGTTGGCGAGGATTACCCCCAACGCTGGAGCATGCGAGATGCGAAATCCCACTGCTTTCCTCTTCAGTGCGCTGCTGGCCGGTGGCGCGCTGGTCCATGCGCCGCAGGCGCGCGCGGCCAACATCCCCGTCACCAACTGCAACAACACCGGCGCAGGCAGCCTGCGCAACGCGGCGACCATCGCGATCAGCGGCGACACGATCGACCTGCGCGCGCTCGGCTGCAATCCCATCAATGTCACCTCCGGCCAGATCGTGCTGCCCCAGTCGTCGATCACCCTCCTGGGCCGCGACCGCCTCCAGAACACGATCCGCGGCAATTCGACCGCGCGCGTGCTCAACCACACGGGCGGCGGGACGCTGCGGCTGACGCGCGTATCCCTCTCCTACGGCCGCTTCACCTCGGGCGGTGCGCTCGGTGGATGCGTGTCGTCGCAGGGCAACGTGGAACTGCGCCAGTCGCGCGTGCATCACTGCGATGCGGTGCCCCAGGGCGGGCTGGAGCCGTCCGGCATGGGCGGCGGCGTCTTCGCCGTCGGGAACGTCCTGCTGTCGGAGTCGAGCGTGTTCGCCAATCGCCTGCTGGGCGAAGGCGCAGGCGGCGGCATCGGCGCGTTCGGAAGCGTGACACTGGATCGCAGCCAGGTGTACGACAACATGTCCGCGGATGCCGGTGGCGGCCTGGATGGCGAGGATGTCTCGCTGTCGTATTCGATGGTGTTGCGCAATACCTCCACGCACGACGGCGGCGGCGTGACGGCACACGGCAACGTGGTGGTGAACAAGTCGACGATGGCCGGCAACGACGCCGGATGGAACTGTGGTGCGTTGTGCGCGTATGGCGACGGCACCAGGTCCATCCACGACAGCACGATCTCCGGCAACACGGCGACGAGCGACAGTGGCGCGTCCGTCTCGGGCGACATGGACGTGCGCAACAGCACGATCGCGTTCAACCGCGAAACCGGCTCGCAATGCTGGGGCGCGGTGAGTGCGCTCAACCTGCGGCTGGAGAGCACGATCGTCTCGCGCAACACGTGCGACGGCGGGCCGGACGTCGACGTCGGCGGGTTCGACTTCCCCGGCTGGACGCTCACGGGGTCGCACAACCTGATCGGCACGTCGGTGCTGCCCGTGCCGCCGGATACGATCGGCGGCGATCCGTTGTTGGCGCCGTTGGCGAACAATGGCGGCCCGACGCGCACGCATGCGATCGGCGCGGCCAGCCCCGCGATCAACGGGGGCAACAACACGCTCGGACGGGCCTTCGACCAACGCGGCGCGGGATTCCCGCGCGTGGTGGGCGGTGCCCCCGACATTGGCGCCTACGAGCGCTGAGGCGTCCTGGTGCAACGCCGTGGGTGGCGTTGCACCAACGATCAGGGGGATCGAGCCTTCGCCACCGGCCGGCATGCCTGCCATCGCCCAGAAGCGGACGTTGAGGTCGGTCTACGCGCCAACGTGGAGATCGGAACGAAGTACCTGGACGACAACCCCATCCGCGACAAGCCGTGACCCTTCGCGCAAGGTGAAGGTAAAACCTTCGCGCAGTCGCCCGGCCTGCAATTCCGGTGTCAGCAACCACAATTCTGCACGGCCAGTTCCACCCGGCTGCACGCTTCCATCGGCGAACTCGATGTGGGCGTCACAGTCGTGCAGCAACCCGAAGTCGTTGTTCGGCCGCCATCCACTCCGCCGACCACGTTCAAGCGTCGGATCGAGGGTGATGTCGGCGACTAGATCCGGGGAACGGGGTGGGCGCATTACGGCAGCATAAGCCGAATGCGGCAGAGATCGGATGTCCGCTATGGGTCGAAAGCGGACCTGTGAGACCGCACTAATAGCCCATGCAACTCAGATGGGTCTGCTTGTCAAACAGCGCTCTGGAAGCGAACTGGGCGTTGTAGCGACTTGCGGGCGGGAGCGGCACGCGACTGTATTGCCAGGCTCTCCGGGCCTTGCCGGAAATCATGGGCTTTTCATTGGTCCAGCACCAGTCAAGCAGCGTCTTGCTGCTACGGATCATCAAATCGGTGCCGGTCCTCGGGATCAGCAGATCCACGTACTGATCCGACATGCCGAAGCAGGTCATGCTGCATCCGGCGATCTCGCCCTTGGGAATACGGAGCGGCCTCATGAAGGGCATGTCGAATTCCAGGTCGATGGCGTCAGCGGTGGGACGAATGGTGACGAGGTCTCGATAGGACGAGGCGCCTCGTCGCGTCTGGCTGGTGATCGTGATGGACCTTGTCACCAGCGGTGGGGCTGAAGCGGTCTTGTCTACTGCGAAAGCGGACTCGAGGTCTTTGTAGGCGTCGGAACACGCGGGTAGAGCGACGGCCAGAAGCAAGACGACGACAAGCTTCATGTGCGATCCCCCTGCTGATTGGCCGGTCATCCTCGAATGTCCGCTGTCGCCAGAAGCGGTCACTCGCTAACGCGAGAATCCGCTTCCATCATGGACATTCGACGCATGCTGTCCTCACTGTGAAGCTTGAAGATCAGCCAAATCGCGATTGGCGGTGCTACGGCAGGCAAGGCATACAGCCATTGGCGCTTGCCCTGGGCCGCGGCTGCTTTGCCAATGAACCACGCGGTGAAAAGGTTGCACAGCCAGACTGCAATGATTGCAAGGTCGCTGGCGTAGCCGAGCCCGACTAGGATCAAGCCGAGGGCAACGCCACCGACAATCTCCAGCGCCATCAGCCACCCGGCTCGGCCAAGGTTGCGTTCGTGAAACTCGAAGGGATTGAACATGATGCCCCGGAGGCCGGAAACCAGGGCTCAGAGTACCAATTCCCAATGTCCGCTTTCGGCCAGGAGCGGACATTGCGCAGCTAGCGTTTGAGGCCGCGTCCCGCGGCAACGAGGGCGAAGCCTGCAAGAGAAGCGATCACGCCGATGAGCAACGGAATTACTGGCTCAAACACGCTCCCGAGCGGCGGCGGATTCGACAACGCCCAAGTCACGCGACCCACTTGCCAGAGTCCGAGCGCGGCCATGCCTGCTCCGACAACCAGTGCGGACCACATCGCAAGCTTGCGCAACGTTTCCATGCGTATGAGCGTAGAGAACCTGATCCTGCCCAGCAAGCGCACCTGCCGGCGAGCTAGTCGAATGTCCGCTTTGGGTCGAAAGCGGTCACCTAGGGGCGGAGCCTGCCGGCCGGGGTTCAAGTGTCCGCTTTCGGCGAGAAGCGGACATCGCCTTAACGGGTAGGCAGACCGGCTCGCGCAGGTGCCAATCTCACCGCGCTTACTCTCTCTCCTGTTCGAACACGTAGAAGGTCACACCAAGAGCTACCGCGCCGATCAAAAGAAGTCCTAGAAATGCCCCCGGTGTCATTCCCGTTCCTTCGTACGAACGCTTTCTGACGGCGTATCCGCAACTCAATGAAATGATGGCGGAAACAGCCAGCGCCTTTCGACTTGTTGGCTTTTTCAGCAGGACAAGCGTTGCGACACATACACCAAGAGGCACCAACGCCAAGCTGGAATATCCGACCACGATGAGTGGGTAAATCGCACAAATTACGTAGCCGCACAGCAGCGTTTTTCCGATGTGCTTCCGGGCCGTAAGTTCATGACGCATCGCCTTCAACCTTCTGACTGACCGGGACGCGGAGTCTACCCGGGCGCCAATGTCCGCTTTGGGTCGAAAGCGGTCACTCAGGGGCCAAGAATCTACCGGGGGACCGAGTGTCCGCTATCGGCCAGAAGCGGACACTCGCCATGGTCAACACTTTACCGAGCGTCAGGCTCGACGCGCGGGCGGCCGTACCTTGCGAATCAACGCGCGGACGCTCAAGACCATCGCCACTGCCATGGCGGGATACATCCAACCGTGCAGGATGGCGGATGCGAGGGCGTTGTTGTCGAAGCGCATCTCGGGATCGACACCCGCGTCAATCCCCGCTGCGATGCCCGCGGGGTTATACGCATACTCCGTGAAATACACGGCGACGACCCAGCCGGCGAAGATTGCGCTCATGACCCTGAGCGGTAAGCGCTTGGGCCTGGAAAGGAGCGCAGTGGCCCCAGCGACAATGCACGGCAGTGCAATCACGCCGACAGCGGCGAGGTGGAACAGGTTTTGAGGGTTCATCGGCAATAAGCTAGCGCGAATGCGGAATGTCCACTTTGGATCGAAACCGGACATCAACAATGGACACCCCCGGTCGTCAACCGTGCCTTGCGAAAACCCGCTGTTACAGTTTCTCAGCCGGCAATGGCGTCGATGTGCGATGGTCGTCGTCTCGCAGGGTAAGTCTTGTGCGCGCGGGCACTGCTTCGACGCCCTCGGTGGCCGGCGTGAGCTCGAGTTCCAGCCACTCCGCCGATTCGGGCAACGTGTCGCCGAGGATGTCCACGTACAACGACGCCGCCCTCGGGTCTGTGTAATACGACGACGCTATGGCCTCCGCAGGGATGACCAGCGTCCCCGATGCGGCCACGAAGTCCCTGCCCTCGGTCGCCGTGCCCGAACGCGTGCGCCAGTCGAGCGTGATCGACTCGATCGGCGCGAGGATGGTCGTCAGCACCTTCAGGTCGAAGCGCACTCGGCGCACGCCGGCGTCGCCTTCGCGCACGGATTTCGGCGCCGAGACCAGGACCTTTGTCGTCGGCGTGTAGGCGAACGTGGCATCGATGTTCTGCCGCACGTCGTCGAAGAAGCCCGCGACGGTGCCTTGCTGGTTCCGGTCGTAGAACGTGACCCGCGCGCCGCCCGGCACCATCCGATCGATGTAGCCCCCGCCGGAATACTCAACCGGCGGCCCCTGCCCGATATCGATGAACTGCTTACCCGAATCGATGCCGCGCAGGAGCACGTGATACGCCGCGCGGAAGGTGACGTCACGCGTGAGATCGCCGCGCACATCGGTCAGCCACACGGGCACCGCGTAACGCGCGCTGCAGCAAGTGTTGTCGAAGGTGAGATAGGGCGAGGTGCCGCGCACCACCGGGAAGGCGAACGCATAGTCAGGCGAGGCGACCTGCACCACCATGCCGCCGTCGTCGAAGTGATTGCCGTTTCCCGCGCGGGCCTGGAGATTGAACGGGCCGCTCGGCTTCGACACGCCGTCGAAGCGCACCGCGCCGCGGATCACGGGACGTGGATCATCGTCGAGGATCGTAATCGTCGCAGTGTCCTTGTCGATCGGCCAGCCATTCCGCGATGTAATGCGCAGCAGGATTGTTTCGTCGGGTTCGACGATCTCGTCCGGGAGGACCTCGACGAAGACCTGCGCGGCGTTGCCGCCGCCGTTGACGAACGCGGAAGAGAGCTTGTAATCCACGCCCTGTGTCGCCGTGCCGCCGACGACCGCGACGTCGAAGCCAGCGAAACCCTGCGGGAACATCGGGGCGTTGTAGTTCGCCCACGCGACGATCCAGCGGCTGTTCTCGCCGGCCAGTGGCTCGAAACCCGCGGCGTTTCCAAAGGTGACCGTGTCGGGCGCGCCGGCGAAGTCGGCGATTTCCGCGGCGATCGAATTCATCGACCGCACTTCGTCGGCTTCGTCTGCGATGCCGCACGGCGCACCGCACGCGGACGAGAACGGTGACGAAAAGACGTTGAGGGTGGGCAGGCCCGAGGGATCGGCCATGACCGTGGCGAACGCGGGCGACCCGAACTGACGATAGCCCGATGCATACGGCAGCACGCCGTGCCGGACGACATCCTGGTTGTCGTAGCCCTCGGTGTCGCGATCGTGCGCGTTGCCCAGCAGGTGGCCGAGTTCGTGGCTCAACGCATACGGGCTGCACGGCGCGACATTGGCGACGGCGAAGGCGAAGGCGCGCTTGAGCGTGTTGCGGCCCGTCGACTCGGCGATGCGGAACGAAGCACCGCAGGTCGCATCGACCGCCCCGCGTGGTCGCGCGAGAAAGACCAGGTCGGCCGATGCGATCCAGCGTCCGGCTTCGACCGGGAATGGCATGCCTACGTTGTGGCTCGTGTTCTGGATGCCGTACAACGCCGTCGTGTTGGCGTCGTAGGGATTGCTGATCGCGAGCGTGCCCGCCAACGCCAGCCGAATCCGTGAGCCACTGTCGACGTGCGCCTGGTTGGCGACTGCGAGCATGTGCGCGACTTCGGTGCGCGCACTCTCTTCGTCGCCGAGTTGCGCGATCAAGTCCGGGCCATACAGGCCGAGCACATTGATCGTGACCTCGCCGGTCGCCTCCGCCGCGAGCGCCTGCAGCCCGTCGGTGCGCAACGTGGGCAATTGCACCCGCGTGCTGGCGTCCGTCGTTGCGATATCGTGCACCTTGGTCGCGGGGATCTCGCGGACGTCGAAAGCATCGTTGTTCGCCGCAAGTCCCTGCATGCCTTCCGGCACCAGCCCGCCGGCTTCGGCTATCGTCGTCGCGCCGTGATCCGTGGTCACTTCCAACGTGCGGCCATCAGGCAAGGGCAGCACGGCAAATACCGCACGTTTGCCGAACGTCGCCACCATTGCCTGCGGGCCCAGGCGCGTTTGCACGCGCCCGATCACCTGCCAGTTGCCGAAACCGTCGTGCGTGTCGCGTTCGATCGCGACGTCGAAGCCGCGTTGGTCGGCGATGGCGATGCGCAGTACGCCTTCGCGTACCGCGGCTTCGGCCACGCTGCGTGTCAATGCGAACGGGATGCCGCGTTGCGCGTTCGTCGCGGGCAGTGCATCCACGGCGATGGTCGGCGGTCCGACGCGCGTCCCTTGGGCGTCGCGCGCGGCAACGCGTGTGGCCTGCGCATTTCGCGCCGCGTACGGCGTGGACGAAGCGAACCAGAGTCCGAGCGCACAAGCGCCTGCTGCGAGCGCCACGCCCGCGGCTTTCCGAGCCTGCATTTCCTGCCCCCGACGATGTCCCCACATTGATGATAGCGGGCGTGGATGAGCAGCCTCAACCTCGGTCGGATGTCGACTTCGGCCAATAGCGGATGTTCGTCATGGATTGGATCATTGTCTTCTGCACGAGCCCCGACCCGGCGAGCAAGACTTTTTCTTATTCCGCTCATGCCAAGAGGGCGGATTACCGCGTCGCGAATATCGCAATAGCTCACTCGCTTCCATGCCTGGCGACCTCAAGGTTGGTCAGCCCCGACACGCGAACTGACGGGCAAGGATCGACCAGCAACGCGCAAAACCGCTCTCGACGTCAGCCAGGTGACAACTACGACAACAGCGGGAAGAACCCAGCCAAAGACGTCCGCGAACGCGAGCGCTGCGCCGTTGACTTGGGCTGGGCCGTTGACTTGGGCTGGGCCGTTAGCGGTGATGCATTGCGCTGCCACCGCATAAGCGAGCATGAAAGCCCATCCAATTCCGATTGCGATGAGCGCGACTGTTGCTGTCGCCAGTAACGATTTGAAACGGTCCGCCGCGAGGAAGATCAACGCGGGGAGCAGCAAGCTCGTAATCCACAGAACCATGACTGCGAAATCTTCCATGGAACTTGCCCCGGGGTAGTCCGAATTCAGGAGATGCTCCCATATGTCCGCTTTGGGTCGAACGCGGCCACCCATGGCCCTGCAATTACGGAGGCGCGCTTCACGGAATGCTGGCCGATTTGCGTCGCCTGCGCCGTCCCCTCGACCAGGACACTCGCCGACAACCTTCAAACCCATGAAACGCGAACACACGCGCGCCAGCGCCGTCCCCGCAAAGGCGGTCGGCGCGCAATCCACGGGCGCCCTGGCGCTGGGCGGGATGACGCTGGGCGCAATGGCCCTTGGCGCGGCGGCGTCGGCGCTTTGGTCATCGGCCGCCTGGTCATCGGCCGGGCACGCATCAAGCGACTCGAGATCGACCACCTTGTCGTCCGTCGGCTTGAGGTCACGGAACAGCTCGCCACGCCGTCCGCGACCTCGCCTGATGGGCGGTCACAACCACTCGCATCGCAAGTCCTCCGGAGCCCCTGATCGCGCTTCCCGACGAGTGGCCGCTATCGGCCAGACGCGGACTTTCGCAACGCCCGCATCAATCCGACTCGCGAAGCGAGTTGCCAGGCCGCTCGCCGGCAGCCTCCGACAGCAGCTTTGCCAGTTGCAGGGCCTGCGCGTTCGACAGGGTGACAGGCATCACCCGGATATGCCCCAGCGCCTTTGCAACGAACTCCAGGCCAACGCCGCGATACGGGACGGCGCTCTCCAGCGAATGAACCCGCACCCGGACGGGCATGTGGAAGGAATCCGCGGCTGCAACCTCGCCGAGTGCAACCGTCGCGGCGCCGAAGCGCGCGCCAGCAAGGCTGCGATAACGCACCAGGCGATACAACACGACACAGACGATGACGCCCAAGAAGGCAAGAAACGCGTAATTCACGATGTTGCCCACGGGGTGCAAGTTCCTGGTTCAGCCGCTGTATCCAGAAGATACCGGGGTGTCTGATTTCGGCCAATAGCCGGCACCACCGCCCTTACCGTCCCGGACATTCGTCCATGGCGTTCGGACGATCCTTCCACTGGTGACGCACGTTGTAGCCGAAACACACGTGATCACAACCGCCACCAACCTCGGTGCCATCTGGACTGGCCAAACAGGTGAGGACGCAATCGGCGGCCGGCGTGCACGCTGCCGCCTTCAACCTGTCGACCAAGCACGTTTCGTACGGCGACAGCGCGCGCGTCGGTAGGCTCTTGCAACCGTTGTAGTGCGCAATATCCCCAACGTCAGGCGGCGGCGGAACGTGGGCTGCGTCGGGCGCGTCGCTGGGAGGTGTCCCCTGCCCGCCGCAGCCAGCCAGCGTGGCCAGCATCAATGCAAGGGCAATCCGCGCGAATCGGAGCATGGCTGTACGCCCACAGCGGTTCGGGTCACGCAATTTATCAGGAGCGGACGTTCGACTACGACTTTGTTCGCTTCCGCAGCCAGGCAGAACTTGCGAGCTTCTGGGAAAAACACACTTTTTCTCCTGCCAACGTCAATTGCCAGGAGACAAGAACATCCTTGCTCTCGAGCGTCTTCTCCAACGCTGGAAAGCTGGCGGAAAGTTGATACGTTCTTTCGATCTTTGCGAAGGGCGCAACAATGAGCGGGCGTGGGCCTGGGCTCAGGAGAGGCACGATGAGCGCCAACCCGTTCGACTCTCCCGACGGAACGGCGCGAAGGTCCAGCATGTTTTCGAAAAAGTAGTAATCCACGAGCGCCAGAGGTTCGGCACCCGGGTTTTCCACGGTCAATACAAGTTCGTAGCTTTTCCCCGACGGTCGCACTGCCGCCATGGTCCTGGGCGTGGCGCACGCGGCTGCGCTGTTTGTCGCCGCCTCTGATGGAAGCGGGACAGGCGGTACGGATGCGGCTCGGGAAGGAGCGAGCGCAAGCATCAAGACTGCGGTGGCAACGAAGGCTCGGGTCATCGGGAGTGCGTGCCGGGGTCTGGGGGTTGTCAGGGAAGTTCGCCGAGGAGGCTACCGCTTCATGTGCGCTTTGGGTCGAAAGCGGTCATGCGATGACCGATGGCAACTAATGCTCCCCGACCTTCGGGAAGCACGGATTCGTTGTCTTCCACCCTTGCGCATCGACCGCTTTCCTTGCCTCCGCATCGGGAAGCAACAAGTCCAGCGGTACCTCGATCTGGTCGTGCGAGAAGCGCAAGGCCACGTTCCAGTGCGGGCCGGCTTCGTTGAAACCGCGGTACGTTTCTTCGACTTCGAAATACGTCGGCGCGAAGCCCACGTCCCGCACGAGCCCCTTGCGTTGCCCTGGCGTGAGCTGGAACACGTAAGGCGTGTACGGGTTCATTGTCTTGAATCGCGCAAGGTGGCACGTCCTGAAGTGCGCGATCTCGTGCTTCTGATCGTCCGTCAAATCGAACACGAGCACCTTGCCGACATAGCGCCCCGCCTTTGGCAAGCCGTCCGCGTGCACCACGCCGGCAAGGAGGAAGAGGCAACAGGCGATCGTCAACGTCTTCATGGCGCTCGATGCCTTACTTGGTCAAGGCAAACGTCGGAGACACGTAAGCGGCGCCAGAAGCATCCTTGACCTCCACGCGATACTTGGTCTGGCCAGCGACGTCCAGCGCCGTAGTGACATCGACGTAATTCACCCACGTCGCGCCCTCGCGAAGCAACACGCTTGCATCGGGCGCCTCGAATGTCCCCAGGATCGGGGCGAATGCAGTCCATTGCCCGTTCTTCCACACCTGCAGTTGCAGATCGCGCCCGTAAACAAGAACACCTGCCTCGTCCGACGAGGCGTTGAAGGTGCTGCCGCCATCGCCAGCGTGTAAAACGATTCTTGCGCACCGCGAAGCACTGTCCCATGGACACGCAGCATCGAGATCACGCGCTTCGACGATCAGCGCCTGCGCCTGCGCTTGGGCTGCAAGCAACAGCGTCGTGGCCGCGCAAAAATAGTGTGCAGCGCGCAATGCGCCACGTCGATTTGCATTTCGCTTGGCTTCCATGTTTCCCATGACGAATTGCCTCTCTTGCAACCGCCTGCTACGGCTGGAAACAGTCATAGTTGCGCTGCACGCGGATCTTGCCGTGCTCGAGTTCGAAGAACATCGCGAAGTGGGCTTTCATTTCCGCACCGGGCGCCAGGCTGCCGAGCGGCACCGCCAGCACGCCCGTCCACAATGCTTCCACGGCGACGCGATCGCCCTGCGCCATCTCGGACGTGACCTGGTAGGACTGTTGCCGGAGCACGCGCTGGCCCTGTTCGGCGCGCGACAACAGGGTGGCGAGATCGCTTCGACCGCCGTTGGGGTTGAGGCGATTGGGATACTCGATCTGCACGACGTCGGCGGTGAAATACGCGGCCAGTCGCTCGCCCGTCGTGCCGGCGGCGAGATCGGCGAGATAGGCGCGGATGCAGTCCAGGTTTTCGTTGTTCATTGCAGGCTCGCTTGCGGCGTTGAACGGTGTGCTTCGAATGCGCATGACTAAAGCCCCATGCCCGCGACCGCAAGGATGCAAACGAAAGCAACCCCGAAGTTCACCCAAAGCATGAAGGCGGACAGGCCTGCCAGCGGGAGGCGGTCGTGCCTGGCAAACACCGGCACGAGCAGCATGCACGCCATGTAGCCCCACCAGAGCCACGCGAGGATCGTGGCGGGCCATCCAGCGGCCGGACGCTTCCTGCATCGCGAACGCGCTGTGCGGATGCTCTGGCCAGAACGCCGCCGCATAGACGGGAAAGGCGATGAACACGAGCGCCGAAAGCGCCGATGTCAGGACGACCTTGCGCGACGCCCATCGTCGGGTCTTGCGCAACGACCAGATGGACCAGCTCGCGGCGGCGACCAGGGCAAGACTCACCGGCCACAGGGATAACGGCACGTCGAGCGACATGCCCAGGACGATCCAGATCCGGTCCAGGAAACTCCCCATCGCTCCACTCTAGCGGCGGGCGGTTGGACGATGGTGACTTCCGGCAGGTGCCCCAAGGTGGTGTAGTTAGATAAAACACCAGCACGCGAAACCCGCGCCCTCCCCCGACAGGACCCCGTGATGCTGACTCCGTTGCTGTCCGCCGTGCTGCTCACCGCCGCCGCCGATGTGCCCGCGCCCCAGGTTGTTCCCATGCCCACGCCCAAACCCATCGAACTCGGCGATTTCGGCGGCCGGCTCCGGTCGGTGCGGCTGAAGGTCAACGGCCACGAAGGCGTGTTCACCCTCGACACCGGCGGGGGCGTCAGCCTGCTGTCGCCGGCGTTCGCGAAGAAGATCGGGTGCACGCCCTGGGCGGCGCTCACCGGCTTCCGCCTGGATGGCCAGCGCCTGGACTTGCCGCGGTGCGAGAACGTGCGCTTCACCCTGCCCGACGGCACGGCGTTGAAGCCGGTGGCGGCCGGCGTGATCGACCTCCAGCCCCTGTTGTTCAAGGGCGCACCGCAGGCCGATGGATCGCTGGCACTGGATGCCTTCGACGGCATGCAGTTCTCGCTCGACCTGGGCAACGGCACGCTCGTCATCGAATCGCCCGACACGCTGGCCGCGGAAACGAAAAACGCCAAGCCGACGCCCATGCGACGTGCGCGCCAGGCCGGCGGTGCGGCCCTCGGGGTCATGGTGCCGATACAGACGACGCAGGGCGAACTGTGGATGGCCCTGGACAGCGGTGGCGGACCACCGGTGCTCGTTCGCGATCGCGTGGCCAAAGCCGCCGGCGCGGAGCCGGCCAACCAGGAACTCCAGCCGTTCCGGTTGATGGTGGCCAATACCCCCGCGCTCGACACGCGCGCCTTCGTCAAGGACATGATCCTCGACGGCGTCATCGGCATGCCGGTGCTCGTGCGTTGGAAGCTCAGTTTCGATCTTGCGGACGATCGCCTGTGGATTCGGCCGACGCGGTGAGTGGCGGTTCGTTATCGGCCTGAGGCAGCGATCGGGGGAATGGGGAATGTCCGCTTCCGGCCAGGAGCGGACATCGCGCGCGGCGTCTATTCGGCTGCCAGGGCGACTAAAGGCCCAGCGCGAGATCAAAGAGGTCCCTTAGCCACCGGAGGAACGACTTTGCCGCGGGTTCCTTGTTTCGAAGTCGAACCGCGAACAACCATGTGACGTAGGCGACCAGGACCAAGAACGTGATCAGGATTGCGATGCCAACGATTACGGAAAGCGCGTTCCCCATGTCATTGCTCGTGGTTTGATTCGCGCCGAGCGCGCAGGCTAACGCAGCTGGTCATTCGGCGCGACCGGCAGACCGAATGTCCGCTTTGGGTCGAAAGCAGTCACTCGATCCCGCGAACCCGATCCGCTCTGCTTTCTGTGCAGCGCGTCATTGAACCCCCTCGCGGAATCGGCCATAAGGCACCCGGGGATGGACGTGTTCTTTGCAGGGGGCGGAGTGCTTTACGTTGGCTGCCGCGTACGGATCCTGTTCGTGCGCAATCAAGTGTTCCAGGACCTCGTGGACAGCACGGGGACGATCGTGGGCCGCGCCATGCCGGCCGATCCATTCGGCCCCGAGGACCAGGGGGATTGGCTGGTGTCCTGCGACGTGTACGGCGGCACCCGGTGCCCGCGGTACACCTACGCGTGGGATGCCGCGAACTGGCAGGTGCGGAAGGTCTATCCGCACTTCTGCCCGAAGAGCGACCAGTTGAAGGCCATCATAGACTTCGACCCGGCTTCCGAGGCGTTGCCGGAACCGGAGGCGCTGGTGCACGCGTGACGTGCGGTGCGGCCGCGTGTCCGCGAATCGAGCGCGCTACTTCCGCCCGAACAACTTGCGACTACAGGTCGTGCACCAACCGCCGAAAGGCCAGAGCATCATGAAAGGCCCCAGGCCAATGTAGCCGACCCGTCCGCCGCATCGCGGACAGGGCCAGAAGGCGACGCCCATGGAGAGGACGGCCAGGACCACCAGCGCGATGAGCGCCTTGTCGTCGCTGCCGAACACGACGAACGCCACGGCTGCGGAAAATGCAGCCCAATAGAACAGGCGCATTTGCCGGTATTGCCGCCACTCGATTGGATCTGCGGGGTCCATTCGCAAGAATCTCGCAATGCCGGTGTCAGCTCTGACGCTCAGGATCGAGCAAAGGCAACCGCGTCGCCCAGATGGTCGAAGTGCATCTCGCCGACGATGAAGTATTCCCCGTTGTACGTCACGCCGAGCTGGTCCATCAACGCACGGTCCGCGTCGGACAAAGTGGGCGTTGGCCGGATCCACCACCGCGCGTACTTGACCAGGCCAGGCCTGCGTGACCCAAGGAAGGCAGCGGGCCACACCCCCACGGCGAAGGCGATGGGCACGGCCAGCACGCCCCATTCCGCGCCTTGGATTGTCCTGGCCAGTGCAACGCCGAGGAAGGTGAAGAACAAGAGCGTCGCAACGGCAAGCCCGATGGATCCACGGTTGATGTTGTTTCGACCGCCGCACTTCGGGCAATGGATGTCCACTGGGGGCTTGCTGGGCAGGTAGCGCCAGAAGCCCACCGCAATCGGCGTCCCGCAAAAGGCACAGGGGGTGACGACGTTTTCCATTGCGGCGGCTGACGGTCTAGATGTGGATGCGCCGTCAGACTACCAATTCGCGACGGCAGGATCGTGGTCGTGATGCATGTCCGACTGTCGTGATGCTTGCGCTAGACGCCAGCACTCATCAAAACAAACAAGGGCAAAACCGTCGAAAGAAGGTGCGCGCCGATCAGCGCCAAACCGGCCGCCTGGGGCCATGACCGCAAGTGCGGATAGCGGACGAACGCAAAAAGACAGGCAGGAAAAACGATCAGCTCAGCGAACATTGACATTGCGCAGAGGGCGCCGAGCAGCGGCGCAAGAACGGTGCTGCTGGACACGACCGCGCCATACAACGTGAGCAAGGACAGCGGCGGCAAGGCGTAGAGGACGATCGATGGAAGCCCCGCCGCGCGTTCTGTCGTCATCTTGCCCAACCATGCAGTGGACCGGTTGGCCAAGCCTAGCAGCGCATGCGAACGTCCGCTGCGGGTCGAAAGCAGCCACCGATGACCACTGCCAGCGATCGGCCGAAGCGCTCACTTGTCATCGGAGTCGACCTCGAAATACCGGGTGCGCTCGAGCGGTGCGTCGGTTTCCATCGCCGAATAGACCGCACGTTCCGCCACGCGCGATTGGCCGAAGCGAACCTTGGCGATGTACGCCTCCGACGCGTCGCCGCCCTCCAGGACGAGGACGAACTGGTTGCCGGCGGTCGCCAGCGTCGCCTTGTCGACGTCTCCCAGGTCGACGAACGCCGACCTGGGAACGACCACGTCCCTTCCGTCGACCTTGAGCGCGACTTCGTCCAGGACACTGCAGGGAAACCTGCTGTACGTGCAGCTCACGGACCTCGGCAACCGCTTGGTCGCGTTGACGCCGACGTCGACACGATGCACCTGGATGACCACCTCGACGCGATGGCCGTTCAACCGTTCCGCCAGCACCGTGCGCCCTGTGGGAGCAACTTGCACTTGGCCTGCATGCGCCGCGCCCATGGCCAGGCACAGGGTCCAGGACGCGAGCGCGTGTTTGCGTTTCATGCGTGTTCCCGGGAAGACCTTCATTCGGATCCACCATCGGCGAACATCGAAACCAACGCGCCAATGAGCATGACGGCCGCAACCAACAGCCACCACTTCATGTGTTCCCAGGACGCGACGGAGAAGATCGGGTAACCACTCCGATGGGCAGAGATCCAGGCTTGCCGGAAGATCACGACCAACAGCAGCCCCGCGACCGCCATCACCCAGCCGGCCACCGACCAGTCCTTCCGCATCATTGCCCCCTTCCCTGCCGCCATGGAATGCCGGATCGATCGCGACGCCGGCACAGCATAGGCGCCGCCCGAGCAGTGCGGTGCACCGTCATCCAACCGATCGAGCCACCTCATCCCCGGATTCCAAAGCCGAGGCGTCCTCGCCCATCGACTCGGCTTGCCACTGCACCAACCACCCCTCCACCGCATCGATGGCGTCGAGCTCCGACGCACACCGGATCCGCGCCACGTCCGCCCCCGGTTGCAGCCCGACGATCGCGAGGTAGTCCGCCCCGCTCCCTTTGCAGACCAGGCCAAACAGTTCGCCGCGCGCACCGCCCCGGCGCAGGTGCAGGTCACTGCACCCGGACTCGGGCCCCACGGCGTGCCACCTGAAATCGGACAGATCCACGGACCGGAAGCGTGGCGCGCGGCACATCGACCCGAAGTGATGGAACGCGCCCGCAGACCCGCAATACAGACCAAAGCAGGTAGGACCCCGCGCGGCCCCCTACGGGAGCCCGAACATCCCTGCCTCGATCCCGAGGCGAATCGCATCCGCGGTCGTCCGCACCCCCAGGCGCTTCAACAGCGCGGCGCGATGCATCTTGACGGTCTTTTCGTCGATGCCGAGGTCCGCGCCGATCTGCTTGTTGAGCTTGCCTGCCAGCATGCCCAGCAGCACGTCGCGCTGGCGGCGCGTCAGGGCGCGCACCTTCCGCGTCGCGTCATCCGCGGTCTGCGCGGGAACACGCGCGCTACCCACGTCCATCTGCGACCCGAGGAAATACCCGACGTCGCCATTGGGAAGCAGCACGGGCGCGATCATCACCGCGTTGCGGAACGGCGTGCCGTCCTTTTTGACATTGCGCACTTCCACGAGCACCGGGCGCGCTTCCGCCACGGCCTGTCGCAACGCCATGCGGCCGGGCGATTCCCCGGCATCGCCCGCCAGGAACCGGCAGTTGCGGCCGATGACCTCGTGCGCTTCGTAGCCGGTCAACGCGCAGAACGCGCGGTTCACCGCAATGATCGCGTTGTCGGGCAGCCGCGGGTCGGTGAGGATCGTCGCGATCGGCGAGAGGTGGATCGACGCGATCAACGCGCGCTCGAAGGCGAGGCCCTGCTCGTCCGCGATGGAAGGAGTCGTCGCCATGGTCGCTCGCCGCGCTTCCGGCGGATTTTCTGCCACGGGACGGGCGGGTTCAACAGGCCGGTGCCTGGGCAGGCCTCGCCGCACGGGTGAGGGCTTCGCACCATTCCTCGAACACCTTGCCGTCGTACGGCAGCATGTCGCCTGTCTGCGGGTGCCACATGTTGCGCGGCGCGCTCACCATGTCGCCGCCGCAGACGTGGATGCCGCGCATTTCGATCGGCAACGGATTGAAGATGGCATGGATGGCATCGGCGTCCATTGCGATGGCGGTGCCGGCGGGGACGGTGATGTCTTCAACGACGTCCAGTCCGCCATCGCGCCCGCGCACGTAGAAGCGATCGAGCTCGCAACCGCTGGACACACCGACCACGGCCCACATGCCGTGGTCGTGCACCGGCGTCGCCCCGTGCGGCGGGAGCGTGACGTTGACGATCAGCAGCGCCGCGGACCGATACAGGAATTCGTCGCGCCCTTGCCACGCAGGATCGTCGCGCTGCGACACCAGGGCGGCGCGGACCAGCGCTGCGATGTCCGCAGGTCCGCCGCCCGATGCGATGCAGTCGCGGCACTCCGCGATGAACGTCTCCGGCGTCATGCGTTGCACTCCTTGCGGATTCGGTCAACGGTGCGCCGGATTATTGGGTGGGATCCAGAGGTCTGCAAATGCGCTCATGGCGCGCGCCGAAGCCAATCCAGCGCCAGGTCGTAGTCGGAGAACACCCGGCACGTCAGCCCTTTCGTCGCGCACGCCCCGAGCACCGGGTTGAGGAAGTCGGCGGACAGCGTGCCGGTGATCGCGAGCAGGCCATCGTCGACGTCGGGCGCGGCAATGACCCGGCTCATGAAGTCGATGCCGGCGTCCGCGTTTTCCACGGCGGGCGTCGCGTAGGAGTAGTCGACCAGCAACTTCTTCGGACTCGCGTCGGGGTGGAAGGCACGCCCTGCGCGCACCAGGGTCTGGCAACGTTCCTTGATCGTGAGCCGACCGAAGTAGCGCACGACCACGATGTCCGGCCCCAGTGCGGTGACGTCATGCTGCATGGGGCTCGCTCCGGATCGTCACCGCTCCACGGCCCCGATGTCCGCCGCCGCGCCTTTCACCCGGACGAAGTTGCGCCGGCGTTGGTCGGTCGCGAATCCCGGGCTGTTGTTGCCCTTGTCGATGACCGGGCTGTCGGCCAGGGGCAGGTGCGTTTCCGTCACGCCGCCGTTGAACGCCAGCGCACCGAGCCGCGGGCTGTTGGTGCGCACGGTGCCGTTGCCGGTGAACACGAGGTTGATCGCGCCGAGCAGGTTGTTGTTGCCCAGCGCGCCGGTCGCGCCGGGATCGTCCACGCTCGCCAGGTCGTCCGGCATCCCGGCGCAGGTATTGGCCGAGACGATCGAACTGTTCAGGCGCAAGCGCATGCGCACCGACGCGCCGCTGCCCAGGCATCCGGCCGCGCCGGGCGCGAGCGCGCGGTTGGCGGTGATCGTGCTGTTGATGACTTCCTGGGTCATGTAACCCGCGTCGAACACCACGCCGCCCTGGCTTTCGTCGGCGACGTTGCCCGAGACGGTGCTCTCGATGAGGCGCGTGGAATTGGCGGCGGAGAAGTACGCGCCCGCCGCCGTGTGCGCGCGATTGCGCGCGATGGTCGAGAACATGATCGTGATGAGCCGGTCCGTCTGGCCCGTGCCGTCCACCCACATGCCGCCGCCGACGCCGCCGGCGACGTTGCTGGTGACGTTGCTCAGCTCCACGTGCGCGCCTTCGAGCGCGACGAAGCCACCGCCGTTACCCGAGGCCTGGTTGTTCGAGACGCGACTGTTGTTGACGCTGATGGGGCCGCCGGAATACACGCCACCGCCGTCGCCACCGTCGGCGCGATTGGTATGCACGATCGAATGGGTGAGCACGACGCCGGCGCCGCCGTACACCGCGCCGCCGTAGCCGGCATCGCCGCCACTGCGGCTATCGCGCGCGAGGCAGTGGTGGACCTGCATGTCCTGCAGGGACACGCCGCCGGTGGTGGAAATGCAGCCGCCGAACGCCTCGCCGTCGAGCGCGCGGCCCCACGACACGGTGAAGCGGCGCAACGCGAGCGAAGTGAATGCGGCATCGGCCGGCGGCGCGTGGACGAAGACCTGGCTGCGGCCATCGCCGCTCACCGTGAGCTTGTCGAGGCCGGGGCCCTGGATCTGCAGGACCGGCTGTCGCAAGCGGATCGGTCCGGTGCGAAGCACGATGCGATTGCATGGCAACGCATCCATCGCGACCACCGCGCCATCGGGTGCCGACTCCGCCACGGCCCGCAGGCTGCCCGCCCCGGTGTCGTTGCAGTTGGTGACGGTGAACGTCTGCGCATGGGCGCCCGACGCGGCGAACAACAACCCGGCGGCGGCGGCGAACTGGATGAGCTTGGTCTGCATCGCGCCACCTCTTGCGGCACGGGGATGCGGACTGTCCTCCCGGGCGTGTCAATGGCGTGTTGTCGTGATCGGCCTCGGGGTGTCACTCGGGTTGCACGCACGGCCTGAAAGCCGCAGTGGTCCAGGAATGCTCGTCCTGGTCCTCGACGCGGAGACGGAAACGCCGCGCGTACTCGGCCTCGCCGATGTCGTACAGCGTGGCGGAGAGCACCGTGCGATTGCCGGGCGCCATCGTCAACGTGGGTTGCGGCAACGGACCATGCGCACCCGCGCCATGTTGCGCTGCGGCGTTGCCGGCGCTGTCCAGCACGGCGTATGACAACCAACTCAGCGCATCGGGTGCGCCGGCGACGTGCCTGATCCAGAACCGCAGGGTGCCGCGGCTGTCGTTGCGCACGTGGACCTTGACCGCAATGTCGCGATGGCCCGCATCGCATGGCACGTCCGGCGCTTCGACCTCGACACCGACTTGCCCCGGCGCGACGCGATGGCTCGACGCCATGCACCCGGAGACCAATGCCGCCATGATCAACGACGCGCACCACCCGCCCTTTCCTTCAAACACGTGCGCTCCCCATCAGTCCCAGACCACGACGTTGCCGCCGCCCTGGCCCACGGCCAGGGTGCCCGTCGGCGATTCCACTTGCCAGGCCTCGTAGCCACTCGACTCCGCGATCGCCTGCAGCGTATAGCCATCGAACCGCAGCGCGAGGTCTGCGGTTCCCGCAGTGACCTGCACATCCGTCAACGTGCAGCCGCGCAACTTGCTGGCGAGTTCGCACGCGGCGTTGACCGGCGCAGTACGGCCGAAGTGCTGCCCGTCATCGCGATTGGTGAGCACGAGCGTCCCGGACGAGAGCAGGCGCCATAGCGATTCGATGCGCACGCGATATCCGTTGGAGAGCGTTACGACCCATGAGCGGTCTTCCCATTGCTCGACGGCGTCGACACGCCCACCAACGAGAACCGACGCCCAGGATTCCATCGACTGCCTCATGAAGTCTCGACCGCGGTATGCAACCGGAAGCCAACGAAAAAGTCGAGCGGCCTCCAACATTTCACTTCCTGCCGCGGCAATCGAGCAACGCCTCGACCGCGTTCCACGCACGCACGAACGCTTGCTCATCCGCGTTGAGGTTCGTCTTCGCAGGTGCGTCCCACCAGGACATCCGCAGGTCCGCACCCTGTCGGACCGACAAGGTCTTGTACGGGCCGTCGAATTGGAGCGGACCACTGGTTCTGACCCGCGTTGGCACCGGATCCAGCCACTGTCGCGCCGAGGCCACGACACGATCCGCCTCGACCGGGCTGAGCCTGCAGCGAATGCGCTCCCGCCGCCGCGACAAGTCGCCACGATGCTCGACGACGTCGCCGTCGGGCTCCAGTCGCAGCGACCACGTCTTTGTCGCCGGACCAGCGATCTCATGGAACATTTCCACCAAGGCGTCGTCGTCCCGAGCGAAAACATCGGACGCGACGGCGAGCATGGCCGTCATCAGCAGGAACGCTTGGGTCGGGCGCTTCATGGTGGCTTCCGATGCCGCGTCAGTGGAGGCGGCGTATCGCTGAGTTTGCACGATGCAGGAGCCACGATCCCATTCACCCGAATTGCACACCGCCTCCACGGCACCGGTTCCATCGTCGCGCTCCCCATGCGCGGAGTTGTGCCATGTCGCGTTCGATCCCCGTGACCACGATCGGAGCGTGCCTGCTGCTCGGAACGTTGGGCGCACTCGGCATCGCACCGGAAGCCCGGGCCGCGACGCTCACGCCGACGAACTGCAACGACAGTGGCGCCGGCAGCCTCCGGGCGGCGGTCACCTCGGCCACCAGCGGCGACACCATCGACCTGCGTCCCCTCGCCTGCCACCGCATCGTGCTGACCACCGGCGCGATCATGATCCCGCAGGCCAGCCTGACCGTGCGCGGCCCTGGCTACGCGCGGTTCGCAGTGAGCGGCAACTACAGCAGCTCGGTGTTCCGGCACGACGGCACCGGCACGCTGCACTTGCGCGGGCTGACGATCGAACAAGGCCAGCACCGCGCCGAGATGGCGAACGGGGGCTGCATCTTCACGGCCGGCAACTTCGACGGCAACGACATCCACGTGCGGCACTGCGGCGCATACGCACGCCTGGACGCGCTGGGCGGCGGCATCTACGCCGCGGGCAACATCACCCTGTTCTACAGCGCGGTGTACGACAACGGCGCCAAGGGCCGGTCCTCGGGCGGCGGCGGCTTGACGCTCGGCACCATCGTGCCCGGCACCGCCGACCTCGTGGGCGGCGACCTGCGCATGCACCGCTCGCGCGTGTTCCGGAACGTGGCGGCGTCCGGCGGCGGGCTCCGCGCCCTCGGCAGCGTCGACATCACCTACTCGAGCATCTCCGACAATCACGCGCGGGTCTCGTCCGGCGCGATGGATGTCTTCAACCACGGCACAGGCACGCCGTCGCGCATCGCCTACTCGACGATTTCCGGCAACACCGCGGTCAACTCGATCGGCGGGTTCAACCTCTCGCCCAACACGTCCATCGAGAACTCGACGATCTCGGGCAACGCCGCACCGTTCATCGGCCTGGGCCAGATCATCGGCCCCGGGACCATCGTCAACAGCACGATCACCGCCAACGTCACCACGACCGGATTCGACACCAACTGTTTCCCGGGCGTGCTCACCCTGTACGGCGAATTCCACGTGGAGAGTTCGATCCTCGCGGGCAATACGTGCCTGGGCGGCATCAGCCGGGACGTCACCGGGCAGGACACGAATTCCGGTCCGTTCCCGCGGCCGCCGCCGACGGTGATCCTCGGCAGCGACAACCTGGTCCAGAATTCGATCTTCGTCACCTTGCCCGCCGACACGATCCGCAACACCGACGCGATGCTCGGCCCGCTCGCCGACAACGGCGGGCGCACGCTGACGCATCGGCCGCTGTCCGGCAGCCCCGCGATCAACCGCGGCAACAACGTGGCGGGCTTCGACGTCGACCAGCGTGGCGAAGGCTTCCCGCGCGTGGTGGGCGGGCGCGCGGATATCGGTGCGGTGGAGCGATAGGGCTCCGCGGCTCAGGTCTCCCCCGGCGCCATCGGCTCCACGACCTGCAGCGGGTGCTCGAGCTTCAGTCGCCGTCCCAGCGTGAGTGGCGGCGACGCTTCCGGATCGTGCAGCTTCTTGCCACCCAGCTTCAGCAACGCCGTCACCTTGCACCTGCCCGCGCCGATCTCGGTGATTGCGCCGTTGCGCAACGTGAGCTCGGCGGTTTCGAAGACGGCCGACAAGTCCAGGTCCAGCGGGATGCGCGTTTTCCCGAACGGATCGACGATGACTTCGATGGTCGGCTGCAATGTCGCCGTGGCGGTGTGCTCGCCCAGGCGCAGGTACACCGGTTCGCCCGGCGTCGCCAGGCTCGCCTCGGCATGCTGCCTGATCTCGTTCGCCTTCGCCCACGCGCGCGCGAACACGCCGAACACGTTGAAATCGAGCGTGTCGTGCACGGCCGCCAGCGCCTTGTCGCCGACCGTGCGCCACACGAAATCGCCGAAGCCACGATCCCGGAAATCGGGCTCCTCCTCGAGCCGCTTGCGCACCGCACCCTCGAAGTCGTCGTACGCCGCAGGAAGCAGATCGCGCACGCGCTGATGGTCGTTGTCGGCTGCCATGGTCATGGCTCCTTCTTCGAGACGGGGAGATTGCCGTGCACGCGGGCATCGCCGAACGCGACGACGACGTGGATGCGCAGCGGTGGTGCGGTGAGCGGGATGCCGGAGGTCGGGGCGGCGTCGACGATGTGTGCGTCGATGGGAGTGACGCGGACCGTCGGCGCGGTCGGCGGCGCTGGCTTCGGTGTTGGTCCGACGCCAGGGGGGGCCGGTGGGTTCGGCGGCCACGGGACGACTTTGGCGATCCACGCCAACGTCAGCACGCCCCCCACGCAGATCGGGATCCAGACCCATGGTGGCCATCCCGGTCGGCCGACCATGCCTGCGAGCTGCGCTGCCCTGCTGTGCGTCTCGCGGCCGACGCGCCAGGTCACGAGGAAGGTGGCACGCGCTTCGCCTTCAAAGGGCGTCGTGAACTCGCCCGTCAACATTTCCGTCTGGCCGGCCTGCAACACAGGGATCGTGCATCGATCGTCCGTGCAACGCGCGTCGGACCACGCATGGCCGCCCAGGTTGTGGCGCGCTCCAAGCCGTAGCACGACGTTGCGAATTGCACGCGTGCCGCGATTCCAGAGGTTGACCTGGAAATGCAGGTTCTTGCGGAGCACCCACCGATCATCGAGCGAGTCGACGGTGACCACGATGTCGGAGACGTCTTCGACAATCGGACGCGGGCCGATCGACGCGTTGTCTATTGGCGGACCCGTCGTCGTAGCGGCTGCGGGACCGCTTGCTGGCCCAGTCGTCGTGGCGGCCACCGGGCCGTTTGTTGGAGTTGTCGTCGTCGCGGCGACCGGTCCCTCGGTCGATTGTTCGGGCGTGCGACGTGGCGCCGCATCGGACGCGTTGTTGTCCGGATTCGAGTCGGACACGTTTTCGACGCGGAGCGATGCGGACACGCGATAGTCGCCCTCGCCTTCGGGCGTTCCCACGATCCCGAACACCGTCTTCCTGCCGTTGTCGAGCGTGACGCGGCAGGTGGTGGAATGGTCGTTGCCGGGGCACGCATTCCTGCTCGCAGCATCGAACAGGAAATTCGTCCCGCGGAACACGATCGTCACGACGGCGCGGGACGGTCCCGAATTCGCGACCACGAATTCGAACGTGTCCGGCGTGCCGACGGCGACGCCATTGCCGCCGGCCTGCGCGACGACGGACACGTCGGTGCCTTCCGGCGGTGGCGGTGGCGGTGGCGGTGGCGGAGGTGGCGGCGGCGGTGGCCCCGTCGAAACACTGAGCGCAACGCCCATCCCCGGCGTCACTTGCGTGCCGGCGACCGGCGACTGGTCGTAGACAACGCCCACCGCAAGCGCAGAGTTCCCATCCACGCGCGACGCCTCGCCCTGCATGCGGGACACGAACCGCTGCCCTTCTTCCCACGTGCACCCACGCAGGTCGGGCATCGCGCCCTTTTCGATGGCGTTGTTGATGTCCAGGTAGCGAGGTGCGCATTGCGCCAACGCCGCGACCGGCACGCACGCCAGCACGGCCGCCAGGACCACGGCGCCCCAGCGGAGCGTTCGCTTCGATGCCGTTCGCGCGCGCACGTGCGACGCTCCTGGATGCGCCGATGCCGCCCTAGACTACGCACGCCCCATTCGGCGTCGGCCAGGAATCCGACGGTCGGTCGGCGCCCATGAGAACGCCGCTCTCTCGGTGAACGAAAACGAACATCGGCGCGTGGCGAAGGCGTCCCGCGGCTTCAACGCCTGCCGAACGCCAGCCACAAACCGATGACCACGCAGCAGAGGTCCAGGAGGATCGCGAACGCGACGAAGGATCGAAACAGCAGCTTGTGTGGCGTGATCGGTTGCTTCCAGCTGATGCCCACGACGCGGTAGTGCAGGAAGTCGCCATGCGACAGCGTCCTGGGCGAACCGAAGTGTTCGTGGAGGCCCGCCGCCTTGAGCACGTTGATCACGCGCGCACGGAGTGCGACCGACAACACGGCACACACCAGCGCGAGCACCGCGACCACGCGAGCGAATGCCATGCGCCGCTACGCCCCTGCCCGCGGGTCAGGATCCATCGGAACGCGCGACACCTGCGGTGCGCTTGCCGCCAGCACATGCGTGACGACGTTTTCGGCATGGACCACGTAGTGCTGCACGCCGCCGCTCGGAATGTCGCTTGCCAGTGCCATCGCATGCTGCATTTCGGCCGCGTAGGCGCTGTCCGGTTCGTGGAAAAGGAATACATCCACCTTGTTCGCGGTCTCCGACACCTCACTGAACAATTCCGGCACGGTCTTGAACGCCCCGACGACCGGGAAATGCACGCGGTAACGGGCGGAGTCCGGCGTGACTTCGAGGGGATGTCCGATGGCGCCGTCGGGTTCGCCGCGCACGAGTTGCGCAACCTGGACGACGAGCGCGTGTCCGTCGAAGTCGAACTTCTCGAGCCAATGGAATGTCTGCATGGGGCGTTGCACCGCGGGCATCGCGCTCAGGCGATGCCGATCAGAAGGTTTCGAAGGCGCGCCGGGCCGAACAGCGCCACGACGAGGAGCAGGACCGACAACGCCGCGAGCAGCCAGAACGTGGCATCGGGATGGGGCGTGTACGCCGCTACCGCGGTGTAGGCGACGCCCGCGGCGGAAACCAGCAACAGGCCCCTTCCGAGCCAATGGACACGACGAGGCAGGTCCTTTGCGCGCATGGGCGGAGTGTATCCAATCACCCTGCACGCTTGATCGTTACCGCAGACACAAGCAACGCATTGAGATAAGCAAATCCTGCAACGAGGATTCCGCCGATGCCGACCGCGGACCAATGGTGGACGAAGCGTGCGAAGCCTTCGAAGGACGTGGCGACGGCCACGACGATGCAGGCGACCAGCGCCAGGCCCGCGGTTGCCACCGCCCTTGGACGAGACGGACGCGCACCCACCGCATTGGCCCACGCGACAAAGCAGATCGGCGCAAGGGCAAAACATCCGAAGCCGCCAGCGACCCAGCCGTGCCCTGCCCCCGCCAACGCGACGCCCGCGAACACCATGAAACCCGCGACGATCGCGGCGATGCCATATCGAATCAGCGCGGGCACGCGCGCTACGGCGTAGATGGATCGCGTCATCGTGCTGCCCGCGCCTGCCGCCGCCACACGAGGCAACGGTTGTTCGCCGGCATCGCCACGTTGTCGACGGCATGCAAGCCAACCTGCGCCGCAAGCTCCTGCACCGCTTCGAGATCGCGGATGCCGGAACGCGGATCGCGCGCTTTCAGCCACGCATCGAAATCGCGGTTGCTTTCGCTGGTGTACGTGCCGCCTTCGTTGAAGGGCCCGTACACGACGAGCATGCCGTCCGCTTCGAGCACGCGCCCGACGCCGGCGAAGAACGCCTCCACCCCGGGCCAGCCGACGATGTGCAGGATGTTCGCGCTGAACACTGCGTCATAAGGCCCGGCCGGCCATCGCCCGCTGACGTCGAGCGCGAGCGGCGGCGGTGTGTTGGGAAGATCGGCTTCGTCCAGCCATTGCCGGATGCCGGGGAGTTGGGATGGCAGGTCGGCGCACTGCCAGCGCAGCCACGGCATCGCGGCCGCGAAGTACACCGCGTGCTGCCCGGTGCCGCTGCCCACTTCGAGCACGTTGCGGCGATCGGCAAACTGCGTGCGCAGCACCGCGAGGATCGGATCACGGTTGCGCTCGCAGGCGGGCGCGAAGGGTTTGGCGTCCATGGCGACAGCATGCCGCATGCGGGGGTGGATTGCGTTCCGCCCAACCTCAGCGTCCGGTCCGTTCGTCCCGCCATCCGTCACCCGCATGTTCCGGCAATCCCGGGCGGTCGGCATACGTCACCCACCCGTCGTGGTGGATCTCCACCACCCACGTCGCCCCCTGCGCATACACCCACGTGTCGGACGCGCACGCCATCAACGCGATCGCATGCGCGCACGCATCGGCCGCGGACAGCGCGACGCGCGGGCGCCGCGAGACGCACCAGTCCACGATCACCGTCGTCGTGGGCGCCACGTCCAGGGCGCGCAAGGCTTCCTCGAGCAGTTCCTTGAGGCGCGCCGGACTCTCGCCCTGTTGGCGGACGGCATGCGGCACGAAATCCCAGCGGATGCTGGCGAATCCGATCGGATACGTCGTGAGCGGCCCGCGCGCGGCCTCGGTGTTCCAGTGCAACGCATGCCGCACGCCCGCCGCTTCCAGCGCGGCGCCGTGATAACGGTGGAATTCCGCCGCTTCTTCCGCATGCCGCTGCTGCGCCGCGCGCTCGGCTTGCTGCGCGAACAAGGCGTCGCGCTTGGCTGCCAGGTCGAGGCGGCGTGCGGCGGGATCGTCCGGTGCGTCGCTCATGTTGATTGCTTCAACGGCGAACGATCCCCCACGAACCACAGGTGCCCGAACGGATCGACGAAACTGCCCTGGCGATGCGGGCCCCACGGCATGTCGTGCAAGCGCGTCGGATATGTGCGGCCGACGGCGCCGGCGGCGACCGCACGGGACAGGAACGCATCCGGATCGTCGCAGAAGACTTCGATGCGCACCGAGGGCATCCCGAGTCGCGCAGGAAAGTCCCAACCATTGTTGGCGGGCTCGCCGAGGAACACCGGTGCGCCCGCGATCACCAGGCCCACGACCGAACCGAGATTCCACAGTTCTTCCGCACCCAATGCGCTGCGATACCACGCGGTGGCGGCTGCCGCGTCCGGCACGGCGAGCATGACCGAGAGGACGGCATCGGCGGGTTGCGGCATGGCGTCGCGGGACTCAGATGCCGCGCGGATACTGGATGGGCCCATACACGACGGCGCCCTGCCGATCCTGTCGCAGCAGGTACATGCGCTTGTGGTCTGCGTCGACGAGCAGCACGTAGGGCTGATCCTCGATCGCGCCCCGGCTGCCGAGCTTGTGCCGCGCAAGTCCCTCGGGCAAGGACGCCGCCACCGGCCACCCGTGCGCGGCCACCTGCTGCGCCGAAGGCGTTCCGTACGCACGGAGGAATGCGAATGCCTGCGGGCTGCGCGGATCGGTCGTGCGATGGAGCGCGTCGAAGGGGGCCGTGTCCGGGCTTTGCACGCGCGTGGGCTCGGACACGCGCGGTTGCTGCGCATGGCACAGCAGTGGCAGGCCCGCGAGGAGTACGGAAATGACAATGCGCTGCATGGCTGCCTCCGTGGGTTCGGGACCAGTGACGCGACGGAGGCCGTTCCTGAAATCCCGCATCAGGGCGCTCGCTTGAAAAGCAGCGCGCGGAAGGGATCGCACGGCGCGTGCAGGACACGCTGGCGCCAGTCGGCAGTGGTCGGGAAGCACGCCACCATCGCGGCCTCCAGCAGATCGAATCCGGGCTGCAGTTCGCTGACCGCAAGGGTCTGGTCGTCGAATGCGAACTCGAGGGACACCGCGTCCGCGGTCGTGCGATCCACCATGCAGGCCGCGATCGCGGAAACCCGCTGCCAGGCCACGAAGATGGACCCGACGGTAAACCCGAAAGGCGTGACGGCCACGGGCATGCGCCCGGGGGTTGCGCGCTGGGCGAGGCGTTCCATCAAGCTCAAGATCGTCCCCATGTGGGCCTGGCTCGATCGTTGGACGGTGCGAGTTTATGGAACCCCGGGCCTGGCCACCAGTCGTGTCGGCTCCGGCCGCTGCACGGGCGGCTTCGGCGGCAGGCCATGGAAAGGCACCGACCTGACGCAAAGGCGCGGGTTGTAAGTGCGCAACAACAATCTGAATTCACGGGCATCCAGGCGTGCCGTTTCGGCCGTCATCAGGATCGCCTTGAATTGCTGCTTTCCTCCGGGCGGCAAGACGCGCATCGCCGGCCCCGTCCGATAGCTGCCAGGCAGGTCGATCAACCGCCGCCATTGGCCGGACAAGTCGAGGGACTCGATGGAGAAGTCGGGCCTGAAGGCAAACTCGCCGCCCGACTCGCTGACCAGCCCGACCGAAATCGAACTCGTCTTGCTGGCGTTTTCGATTTCAAACGTTCCGACGAATGCACCGGCGTTCAACCGGGCCTCTTTCAATTCAAGCGCGGCTTCCGCGGCCATGCCGGCTGCGCTGTCGCAAGGATCTGCATTCGCGGCGCGGGCATCGTCGGGATGCATGGCAATCCCGAGGGCGGCCAACATGATCCATCGGATCTTCATCCCGGTCCTCCATGCGCCTGCCGGCTATGGGCAGGTTGCACGATCCGCCATGTCGATGTCCGCCACGAACGCTCGACGCTGTGATGCCTGCGATGGCAAACGGTACGCCAACCAACCCTCCAACCGGCGTCGATGCTGCCTGGTGACGACGACAGTGCCTTCGACCGCTGCCGTGCAGTCCATGGCGTCGTTGCATATTCGCAGGCTTGCCGACCCACGTCGTCCGCTGGCGTTGATCGGATACTCGCCATCCAGCCCATCGGGGGACTGGCCATGGACGTTGAAGATCCACGTCACGCCGGCACCGTTGGCTTGCAGGTGGGCGAGCGTGGCCGGGCCATCATCGATGTCGCAGGCAAAGCCGGCCGAGCCCGTCAGCGCCGTGCCATCCGGGCGAACAGACGTGCAACCGCCCATCGCGACACACGCGAGCGCCAGGCACAGGAACTTCCGTCCGATGCCCGTGCCCACCAGCAGGGCGCAGACCAGCACGAGCCATTCCAGGAGCACGAGGATCGTAGGCCCGTGTGTGCCGAGCCAGTGCATGCGAACGCTGCCCGACAACTCGGGCGTGAAAAAGCCCACGATGAGTCCGATCACGCACTGCACGACGAACAACACGACGGCGTACTTTGCGATCCTGCCCCAGTTCAACACGATCTCATTCCTTCGGGTTCAACGTCTGATCTGCAGCGTCGAGGAAATCGCCGATGGCGACTGGATCCGTCACTCCGCCGCCGATGCATTCCCCTGCATAGGCGTACAGGAAGTCGGAGACCAAGGTGTCGCCGCGCGCCAGGTAAGCGCTCGCGAATCGCTCCATGATCCGATAGGCGTCCCGCAAGGTGATCGCACGATCGAACGCGGGGTCTTCAAGCGTTGGGTATGACATGGCGTGACCGGAAGTGAGTGGGGTGCGGCGATCGCTACCACGGCAATTCCGTCCAGCGCTTGCCGCTCAGGTCGCTGTAACGTCCTGAGATCTGGCCTGCAAAGTAGCGGATGCACGAGACGGCGGCGACTACCCCGCAAGCCACGACGATACAGAAGCCGATCTGCCCCGCAGCATGCACCCCGGCGAAGTAAAGCCCGAGGCACAAGCCACCCCAGCAGGAGTGCAGTCGCGCAGGAACCGGCGAATAGCCACCAGCTACGCGGCTTGCCGATAGTCCTGATCATCGATCCAATTCCTCCAGGTTCTGCCGCCACGCAACCAGGTCGTCCAATGCAATGCGAAGCGTGTCCATGAATTCCTCGAACGGGAAAATCATCGCTACGTCCCCCCCGACGTAAAGGTCCTGGACGAATTCGAGCTCCGGCGCGCCCGCGGGCGAAAAACGCACGATGCAGAGCCGTTGATGATCGAACTGGATCTCGGCAGCAGGATGGATGGCGTCGCCTTCGGTGATGAACAGGATTTGGAATGCCATGCGCCCCTACTCCGGCAGTTTCGAACGAATCAACGCCACGGTCTCCGCCAGCTGGCTTGCCGATGCCCGCACACGTTCCCGCCGCTGCGCATCCCCGCCCGCATCATGCACCGTCCCGCGTAGCCGCCCCGCCCCATCGAAGGTCGCCAGCTGCGGCGGCCCGATCCCCCAATCGCTCCCCGCCTGCCGCGGCACGACATGGAAATGGAAGTGCGGCGTTTCCTGTCCGCTGTACACCCCGTTGTTCTGGAACGTCAGGATCCCGAGCGGGTGGTAAGCCCTGACCAACGCCTGCGCCACGCGCTGCGCCTGGACCAGGATGGCCGCGCATTCCTCGGGCGAAAGATCGACAACGCGACATGCCGCCGCGTGATGACGCAGCACTGTCCGACTTCGAACTGCCACGGATTGATCAGGGTGAGCGTGTGTTCGCTTTCCTCGATGATCGCCCAGCGATCTTCGCGGCTTGCCGTTTCACACAGGTCGCACGGGTCCCTGACGGGAAGCTCGATCATTGCGCTGCGCCGATCCGTTGGAACGGCCGAGTTTCGCACGGGTGACTTCCGGCAGGCTCCCGCGCCGGGGATCAGGTCTAGCGTGGCGACGCCGCGATCCGCGCGCCGTGCTGCAGAGGCCCGAATGCCGACCATGGATCGCCGCCAGTTCCTGAAACTCTCCGCCGCGTTGGGCGCCACCCTCGCCTGGGGCTGCGCGTCCGTGCAGCCGTCGTCGAGTGGCTGGCGCGAACGGCGCGACCTGTATCCGCAAGGCGTGGCCTCCGGCGACCCCGACTTCAACAGCGCCCTGCTCTGGACGCGACGCCCGTATACGGACGGGCGCGACGGCGCCACGCTGCTCGTCGAAGTGGCGGAGGATCCCGCGTTCACGCGCGTGGTCGCGACGGCGTCGGCGCGCGTGCAGGCCGCGTCCGACTGGACCAGCCGCGTGCTGGTCGCCGACCTGCAACCGGCCCGCGAATACTGGTACCGCTTCGTGGACGAGGAGGGCAACGGCAGCCGCATCGGTCGCACGCTCACGTCGCCGGCGCACGACGATGCGCGGCCCGCGCGCTTCGCCTTCGTCAGTTGCCAGAACATCTGCGAAGGCGCGCAGAACGCCTATCGCAAGATGATCTTCGAAGACGAACGCGCGGCACCCGGCGAGCGCATCGGCTTCGTGCTGCACCTGGGCGACTTCATCTACGAGGTCGTGCAGGTCCCGTCGCAGGTGAAGAACGGCCATCGCTACGATCGCGTCATCACGTTCCCGATCACGTTCGAACACGGCAAGGCGGTGGCGAAGAACCGCTTCACGGTGCCCGGCTCGCTCGACGACTACCGCGCGCTCTACCACGCGTACTTGCAGGATCCCGACATCCAGGATGCACGTGCGCGGTTTCCGTTCGTGGCGATGTGGGACAACCACGAATTCTCGTGGCAGGGCTGGCAGTCGATCCAGGAATTCGGCGCGGGCCTGGAGCCTGCGCAGACGCTGAAGGTGGCCGCCAACCAGGCGTGGTTCGAATACCAGCCGGCGCGCGTGTCGCCGCCGGGCGCGTCGCTGGATACGTTCGCTGCGCCGCACGTGGTCGATGCCCCGGTCACCACCTTCGACGACGACGGCCTGGGGCAGGAACCCAACAACCTCGCCGCGATCGACAGCCTCATCGCGTATCGCGCCTTGCGCTGGGGGCGGCACATCGACTTGCTGCTCACCGACCAACGCAGCTTCCGTTCGCGCGATCCGGGTTCGCGCGACGAGATCAATCCGCTGTTCGAAGGCGACACGCTGGGCTTCGTCCCCGAGACGCTGGCACGGCAACTCGACGGCGGCCGCGACTATGCCGACGGCCACCCGCCGGCCACGCTGTCGTTCGGCGACAAGCACATCCCGAATTACCGCGCGAAGGAAGCCGCGCAGACGATGCTGGGCGCGAAGCAGAAGACCTGGTTCCTCGAACGCCTGCGCAGTGCGCAAGGCACGTGGAAGATCTGGGGCAATTCGCTGGGCACGCCCGACTGGCGCGTGGACCCGCAGCACCTGCCGCCCACGCTGGCGAAGTGGCCCAACGAGGATTTCGCGGTCATGGCCACCGGCGACTGGGGCGCCACGTACCACGAGCGCGCCGAAATCTTCGACACCGTGCGCGACGCCGGCATCACCGGGTTCGCCATCGTGTCCGGCGATCGCCACAGTTTCTGGGCCGGCTATGCCGCGAAGGCGTTGCCGCCTGCGGCGTTCGAACCGGTGGGCGTCACGTTCGTCACCGGTTCGATCTCCGCGCCGGGCACGGTGGAGGCCAACGAACACAACGTGAAGCAAGACGATCCCTTGCGGCCGTTGTACCTCGCCAGCCCGGGCGGCGGCCCGTCGCAGGCGACGATCAACCTGCTGCTGCGGCATGGTGTGCGTTCCGCGCTGGAATACGCGAAGCGCGGCGATCGGACGAAGGCTTACGCGGTGCGCAATCCCGACATGGCGCCGCATCTGGCCTTCGTCGACATGGGCGGGCACGGTTACTCGACGGTGCGCGTCGACGCCACCACGATGGTCACCGAATTCGTCTGCATCCCGCGGCCCATCGCGCGCAGCCCCGGCACGGATGGCGGGCCGCTGCGGTATCGCGTGCGCCATGAAATCGCACTCTGGCAGGCGGGTGAACGGCCGCAGATGCGGCAGAGCGTCGTGGAGGGCGACGCGGGCCTGTCGGTGTGAATGTCCGGGTGCGCCGCCACCCGTGCGTTGCTTGAAGGATGGAACCCCTGCCCGACACCCCCGACGCCGCCATCGCGCTGGCCCTGGCCGGCAACCGCCGTTTCGTCGAAGGCCTGGCGTCGGTCTCCCGCGATGAACTGGACGTGCTGCACGCGCAGACGGCGTACGACCAGCGCCCGTTCGTCGCGATCCTCGCCTGCGCCGATTCGCGCGTGCCCGTGGGGCTGGTGCTGGACGAACACATCGGCCGCGTGTTCGTCACGCGCATCGCGGGCAACACCGCGTCGACCGAAGTCATCGCCAGCCTCGAATACGCCGTCGCCGTGCTGGGCGTGAAAGCGATCATCGTCATGGGCCACACGAACTGCGGCGCGATCAAGGCGGCCATCCGCAACGACGAAGTGCCGGGCCAGATCAGCGCGTTGTTCGCCGGGATCCTGCCGGCGATCGACGATTGCGGCGGCCCGGGCGCCGAAGTGGACGACGTTACGCGGAGACACGTCCTCAACCAGGTGAGCACGCTGACGCATGCGTCCACGGTGGTGAGTTCGCGGGTGAAGAATGGTTCGTTGAAAGTGGTGCCTGCGATGTATGACGTGGCGACCGGGGTGGTGGGGTTGCTGGGGTAGCTGCGATCGACTGATCCGGGAGCCTCAACGAAGCGCGCATGTCACCGGCGTTGCGAAGCTTCGACATGCATTGCGCCATCGCGACTCGGCCAATAGTCCAGCGCCACCGCGGTGAAGCAGGCGATCAGCAACGCGCTGAATTCCCATCCGCCCTCGCCCGGTCCGATGATGAAGAAGCCGAGCTGCCAATGGATCAGCGCGATCCCGGTGGCGAAGATGACGATGAGCACGGCGCACAGCGTGCGGACGAAAACCCCCAACGCGATCAGCGCGACGCCCGCGGTTTCGGCCAGGTTGACGAGCTGCGCCTGCGCCTGCGGAAACGGGAAGCCGAACGATGCGAGCGCGTCGCCGAGGGGCGCGATCTCGCCGTAGAGATACCGGTGGATGCCGTGGGTGAAGATGATCGCGCAGACGACCAGCTTTACGAGGTCGATGGCGACGTGGCCACGGCGGACAAGCTGGATGTTCGGCTTCATCGTTTCCCCCGGGGCTGCAGTCAATGCGCTCACTTGCTCACTTCGCCGTCAGGCCGCGGATCCCGGCCGCCAGCAGGAACGCGCCTGCCAGGCAATACAGGCTGTAGTACAGCGCTGCGTCCGGCCCGGCAAGGTCCAGGGGGACCAGGCGCGAAGGATGATGATGGACACGACCCGTTGCGAAGTAGCGATAAAGGTTGGCGGCGCCGGTCGACGCCATGACGCTCCCCAGCAGGAACTTGCACCAGCTTCCCCAGTTGTCCCGCTCGCTCGTGGACATGGCCTTCCGGGAGTCCCCACTGCCGTCAAGGGTTCGATTATGCAGGGGAGTAACCTCCTTTGCGCGCGGCCTCCGCGGCCCTGCGATTCCCGTCGATGCAAAGGAGCGACACCCCATGACCGACGAACTTGCCGCCGCCAACGTCAACCGGTCGTACCAGCTCGCGGCGTCCAGCATCGCGATCTTCACGTTCCTGCTGTTCTTCCTGTATCCGAAGTTCGCGAGCGGACAGATCGACGCGTGGTCGTACCAGATCAGCCTGATCGTGATGGGCGTGGCGACGTTCTCGTTCGCGTTCTCGTCCTTCTACTACTACGCCGCCTCGCTGGGCGGCCGCATCGAGGATGCGGAACGCGCCCGGTACGCGCGCCGCGGCGATCGCGCCTGGCTGCTCGGCTGCATCCTGTTGTTCCTGACGCCGAGCCTGATCCTCTTCACGATCCGATTGCTGGTGGTCGCGGCGGCGTGGTTCGCGTTGTGGCTGGTGTACCTGTCGTTCGTGCTGCGCTTTTTTCCGCGCGTGCAGGCGGGCGGGAAGCGCTGAGCCCGCATCGCACCATCAATTGTTTCGCCGGCGACGGGAGTTGGCTGGCGTCGGCGACTGGATACAACCGCAGGAACATCGTGTTGAACAGTTTCTCCTGCGTCCCTTCCTGTGAGAACAGGAAGATGGTGCCGGTCAGCAGTCCCGGCGTTCCGTCGGACAACTTGAAGCCGCCGAAGAAAACAGTGGCGCGGTGGAACTGCGATCCCGTCAGGTTTGCCGACATGACGCCATTTGTTTCGGCAGCGTGCCGGAAGCAAAATCCCGACCCACGGGACCGGTCGTAGAACGCCGCCGCACCACGGCCGTCGGCGCCGTAGTACAGGAAGTGCCACGAATCCGAGGTCTCGCTTTTTGAAAGCCACGCGCCTTCGGATTCCGATTTGACAAGGGATCCTTCAGCGCGGCACGCGCCGAAGGCCAACAGCAAGCACGTTGCTGCGAAGAGACGACCCGTCATCATTCCCGCGCTCCATGGCCCCCATGCAGCGGCACCGTAATCGAGCGCCGTTGGGAATGCGTGAAGGCTGGCCAGATGCCCGCAATAGACGGGAGCGGTTTCCGTCCAGATCGCAGACGCCGCTGACTATCTTCGTCCCGCACGGGAACACGACGCTACCTCCATTCAACCTGGAGATGGCGCATGGCGCTCGCCCGCTGGAGTTTGGCCGCCGCAGTCCTGCTGGCGCCCGGTATCGCGCACGCGCTCAAGTCGGGCACGGAGTGCAAGACCGACAAGGATGGGCAGCAGGTGTGCGTGCAGGTCACCCCGCCGCCGCCCCCTACGCCGGTCATCGATCGCGTCACCGTCGTCGGCATCCCGCCCACCCCGCTCTACCCGGACGGCTTCAATCGTTACTTGTGGGAGCTGCTCAACCGGCAGACCTCGACGCTCGCGCCCGACGCGGCCGACATCGGCGGCCACGGCACGGAAGGCAATGGCGGTGCGCCTGCCGATTCCTGCGGCGAAGCGAAAGGCAATCCGATCTTCCCGTCCACGGGCAACAAGATCGAGGCCGAAACCGACTTCACCAGCGCGGGCGAGATGCCGCTGCACCTCACCCGCACCTGGAACCAGCACGCCTCCGCCGGCTTCATCTTCGGTAGCCGGTGGCTCACCAATTTCGACCTGCGGCTCGAAGTGCATGCCGACGGACAGTCCATCGTTGCGCATCGCCCCAGCGGTGCGCAGTTGCGCTACGTGTACCGGACGACGCCCTCGGTGGCGTGGTGGGAAGACCGGCCTGACGGTCGCAGCCGCATCGTCGCAGACGGCGCAGGCGGCCACGTCCTGTACGCGCCGGACAACACCGTCGAGACCTATGGCGCGCACCGACGCATCACCAGCCAGAAGAACCCGCGCGGCGTCGGCCTGGCATTCCAGTACCGCACGCACGCCATGCATTGGACACCGTTGCTGGAGCGCGTGACGCACACGTCCGGTCGCGCGATCCAGTTCACCTGGACCGACACGCCCATCGGGCCGCAGATGACGCGCGTGGTGGATCCGGGCGGCAATGCGTTCACCTACGCGTACGACGCATATGAGCGCTTGCAGTCCGTGGTGCAGCCGGGCACCCCCGGCACCACGATCACGTACCACTATCCGCTGCGCGACGCGATGCTGCTGGGCAAGAGTCTCAATGGCGTGCGCTATTCCACGTTCGCGTACGACGCCAATGGTCGCGCAACGTTGACCGAACACGCGGGCGGCGCCGACCGGCACACGTTCGCATACACGGACCAGGCCGATGGCACGTTGCGCGTGGAGCACACCAATCCGCTCGGCAAGCGCACCACGTCGATCTACAAGACCGGCAAGCTGCAGTCCGCGACGGGGCATGCGTCGGCCTCGTGTCCGGCGGCCTATCGCGAAGTGACGTATGACGAAAACGGACACGAGGACCTGGTGGCGGATTTCGCGGGCAACCTCATCGACTTCGACCACGCGCCTTCCGGGCTGTTGTTGCGCAAGGTCGAAGCCGCGGGCACACCCGACGCACGCGAGACGACGTATGCGTGGGATGCCAACGGCCGCACCACGCGACAGTCGGTCACCGGCGTCGTGCAGCTGGATTACAGCTATCGCAACGATGGCCTGCTCGATCGCATCGCAACGACGAACCTGAGCCCGCACGGCGTGACGGGCCAGATGCGCGCCACGGAGTACCGCTACACGTTCCATCCCGACGGCATGGTGGCCTCGGTGACGGTGGATGGCCCGCTCCCGGGGACGGGCGATGCCGTGGTGACCAAGGCGGATGCGTTCGGCAACGTGGTGAGCATCGCCAACGAGCTGGGCCACGCGACCACCTACGCCAACCACAACGTCCTCGGACAGCCCGGCCGCGAAACCAACCCCAACGGCGGCATCATCGATCGCACCTACGATGCGCGCGGTCGCCTGCTGACCCTGACGCGCTGGGTCAACGGCATCGCCGCCACCACCACGCAGGCGTGGGACAACCGCGGCAACCTCGCCTCGCTCACCACGCCGGATGGCGTGCGCACGGTATACGCGTACGACGGTGTCAGCCGCCTCGTCGAAGTGACGCGCGAAAAGGCGGCGCCCGCGCCGATGGCCGTGGGCGTGTTTTCGCTGGGAGACGGCGCGTCGTTCCTCGAAGAAGGCGATCCCGGCGAAGGCTACTTCCACGAGCCGCCCCCGTTCCGCGCGTACGCCTGCCACAAGTGCGACTACGAAGACCGGCCCGGCGTGGCCGCGGTCCAGGGCACCATCGACGGCGTGTGGATGACGGGCGCCAACGCCGAACTGCACGGATGGGCGTGCACGCCCGGCATCAATGCGTCGATGGACGTGCACCTGTACATCGGCGGGCCGGCGGGCATCGGCCAGTTCGTGGTCGCGGTGAAGGCCAATCTCTACAGCGAAGCCGCTGTCTCGCAATCCTGTGGCACCAGCGGCACGTGGCATCGCTATGCCATCCCGCTGTTCGAGGACTTCCGCCAGGCGCATGGCGGGAAGGCCATCTTTGTCCACGGCATCGCCCTCAACGGGGCGCCCAATGCCTTGCTTGCGAACTCCGGCCACTTCGGCGTGCCGCACGTGATCCTGGACGCGGTAGTCGTCTCGCAGCAGGTGCCGGCCACGATGATCGCGGGCACGACCACCAACGTCACCGTGCAGGTCAGGAACACGGGCAATGCCGCGTGGGCGCCAGCAAAGAACGATCGGCTCGGATCGCAGAACCCCGGCGACAACATGACGTGGGGGTTGCATCGTGTCGCCGTCCCGGGATCGGTCTCGCCCGGCAGCACCGTGCATTTCGTGTACCCGATCACCGCGCCATCGACGCCCGGCACGTATGCGTTCCAATGGCGCATGGTGCGCGACGGGGTCGCGTGGTTCGGGGCGCAGACGCCGACTGCGTCCATTGTCGTCCAGCCCGCCCCGCCGCCCGACATCGATTTCCAGCGCTTCACGTACAACGCCAACAGCCAGGTGGTCCTCGCGCAGAGCGGGCGGCGCATCGCGGGCGTCGACGCCATCACGCGCAGCGCCGCCACCGAGTACGACGAACTCGGCCGCGTGCGTGTCGCGCATGGCAACGCCGGCCAGCGCGTCGTCACGACGTATGACGACGTCGGCCAACCGACCACCGTCACCGACGCCGCGGGCCGCACCACGACGAATCGCTACGACGCCCTGGGCCGAGTCGTCGAGCATATCGACGCCGCCGGCGCCCGCACGCTGTTCACGCATGACGCCGGCGACCGCCTCACGCGCGTGATCGATCCGCGCGGCAATGCCACCGCGTACGTGTACGACGGCTTCGGGCAACTGTGGGCGCAATACAGCCCGGACAGCGGCACCACGACGATGCAGTACAACGACGCGGGTTTGCGCACGCAACTGACACGCGCCGACGGCACCGTCCTGCTCCATGTCTACGACGGGGCGGGCCGGCCGACATGGACCGGGAACGCCCAGCGCGGGCGCACGTACTCCTATGACTGGTGCGACGGCGGCAAGGGACGCCTGTGCGGGACGGATGTTGCAGCCAGGCAAGGCGACGCGTGGATCAGCACCAACTCGGCGCACTACGCCTACACGCCCTTGGGCGACCCATTGTCCAAACGCGAGTCCGTGTACGGCGCGCTGGACCAGACCGGGTACGCCGTCGACGGCATGGGCCGCGTCACCGGCATCGAGTATCCGAGTGGGATGAAGGTCCGCCATGTCTACGCGAATGGCGCACTGACCGGGGTTTACGCGAGCTTCGGCGCCGGCGAAGTTCCGGTCGCCACGGGCATCCAGTACCAACCCTTTGGCGCCGCCACCGGCTGGACCTATGGCAATGGCATCACGCGCAGCTACACGTACGACCTCGACGGCCGCGTCACCGCGATCAGCGCGAAGGACGCGGCCAGCGTCAAGCAGAGCCTGACGTACCAGCACAACGCGATCGACCAAATCACGCGCATCACCAACGGCCTGGACGCCAACCTGACACAGGACTACGGCTACGACGCGCTGGATCGGCTGACAGCGATCAGCGGCTCCGGCTACGCGTCCGGCTACGCGTACGACACCGTGGGCAATCGCATTGGCCATCACGACAGCGGCACGCCGACCACGTACGACGTCGATCCCGCCAGCAACCGCCTGCGCGCGCGCAGCGGACATTTCAACGACACCTGGATGACCAACGCCGTCGGCAACACCACCGCGTATTCCGGCAGCGATGGCGTCATGCACGCGCTCGCCTACGACACGTTCAACCGGATTGCGGCGCATACCCGCGCCGGCGTCGAAACCCGATACGAGATCAATGCCCTCGACCAACGTGTCGGGAAGTGGTCGGCTGCGACTGGCGGGCGACGGTTCGTCAGCGAGGGGCATCGATTGCTTGCGGAGGTCGGTGAGGATGGCAAATGGACGAATTACATCTGGCTAGGCAACGAACTGATCGGCCTGGTGCGCAACAACCAGTTGCATGCGGTGCATAACGACCATCTGGGACGGCCGGAGGTCGTGACGAATGCGGCGAAGGCCACGGTGTGGCGCGCGAGCAACTATGCGTTCAAGCGGTTCGTGCAGTTCGACACCTTTGGCGGATTGAACATTGGATTCCCGGGGCAATACTGGGATGCGGAATCGGGGCTGTTTCATAACGTCAATCGCGACTATGAGCAGCGGAGTGGTCGGTATTTGCAAATAGATCCTATCGGCTTGGCAGGAGGAATAAATACGTTTGGCTATGCGAACGCCAACCCGGCTTCATACATCGACCCATTGGGACTGGAGGGAGTGGGATCCTTCAACAACGGAGGATCTCGCACTCTGTGGGAAGGCGGAATCAGGAGACTGCCGGACTATTTCACACTCCAGATCAACCTCGGCGTCACTGTTCTGCACTACACCGTGACGAAGAATGGGACGCTCTTCTCTGGTGGTGGAGGGTTGGTCAACTCGCACAACCCTGCACGTTGGTTCAAGGGCGGCGGCGCTTCTCTCACCGCAGGCTTCCTCGACGGCTGTCCAGACGGCGACGATGTTGACAAGTTCATCATGGGCAGAGTCACAACCGTCGGCACCGCATTCGGGATCGAAGTGAGTCGATCGTGGAACGACGCTGGATCGGCGACCAATGTTGGATTCGGCACGCCGGGCATCATGACCGAACACTCGTACTCCGGGAGCGCCGGAAAGATCTTTGGTGGATGGTGGTGATGAAGCGCCAGCACCTGAATTTCGCTTTTGGAACTCTTGCCCTCTTTGCAACTGCAGTAGCGTTGTCGACCTTCGCCCAGTGGGCAATCAATCGTGCAAACCAAGACGCCCTGGAAAACGCTCGGCGAGTGCAACGCGATCTGATCGTGCCACCAGAAATGCGTCCTGTCGGGACCAGCACCCAGGTCAATCACGGCGGCCCAGTCGGCATCAGGCAGAAGTTCGTGTCGTCACAACGCGCGGAGCGATTGACGGCGGATTTCCTGATTACGGCGAAGCAGCAAGGCTGGCTTCTTACCGATCGGCGCAAGCTCAGATGGGGGGTCTACGAAGCAAACTACTGCCGCAATGGATGGCAACTCACATTTCATGCCGAGGACCGCGGCAGTGGGCAAACGACGATCTCTCTCGGCGTCTATTTGCGGGATGATTCACCGACTGCGCAGTGCAAGTCGGAAATTGATTCGGGAAGCGCCAAGACATGAAACATCAACGGGCCATCGCCAGCATCTTGTTGTTGCACGGCGGCCTCGGAACGGCGTGGGCTTGCTGGATTGCGTCCGCCTATGACCTGTCCCTAGGCTTCCTCGTGCCAAATTTGTCGCTTGCTTTGCTCGGGATTGTTGCCGGCGTTGGCCTACTGAGATCGCAGCGCTGGGCAATCACACTGGGCTGCGTGTTCTATACGGTGCAAATCCTCCAGGTCACATCGCCCGCATTCCAATGGTCCTTCACGCTCGGCTTCCATCTCTCAGTTGCCGCGGGCGGGAGCGCCGTGATTGGTGTCAATCTCTACGCCTTGGCGATGTTCTTCTGGTTGGCGTCGAAGCGCCGCAACCTCGTACGGCCCGATTTGGTTACGTCGGACGAGGCGCCTTGACCCGAAGACCAAGGCGCCCCGCCCCTTCGTTTCCTAAAGCGTGTGCTCCAACGCCCCGTGCAACATCCGCAGTTCCGACTCGATCGGCATCACCGACTTCCCCCTCGCATCCACGGCGCCGAGGCGGAGCATCCCCTCCTCTGGCGGATGCCAGTCCGGCGCGCGATACGCGGTCCGGTACTCCTTGCGCCACTGGCCCGGCGTGGCGTCGATGGTCTTGTTCACGCCGGCGAAATGCAGCGGCACCATCGCCGTCCATTCGCTCGTGCGGTCCTGCGGCGCCAACACCCATTGCTTGACGGCATTGACGCCATGCGTCTCCAGGATCCGGCACGCGCGCGCCTTGTCGCGCCCGATGCCGCCGCTCGCGTGCACGCTGCACTGCATGGCTTCGGCCGCCAGGACACGACCGTCCGGCGCCACGCGCATGGCGACGTTCACCACGCCATCGACGGGGAAGCCGGGCATCTTCGGCCGCACGAGGGTCTCGACTTCCGCCGGGGTGCGCGGCGCGGCACGGCTCGCATCCGCGACGACGTCGCGGAACACGACGTCTTCGACCTTGACGACATGCTGGGCCGCGTCCGGCGTGGCCGACAGCGTGACCCGCATCTTGCTGCGCGTCGGGGCCGGCGCCGACGACGGTTCGAACTTCCAGCTCGCCACCGCCTTGTTGATGACCGCGTGCATCTCGTCCGGCAAGGGTGTGTGGATTGCATGGGAGTCCACGGTGCCGGCATTGGACACGACCACTTCGCCGTCGACATCCAGTGTCTTGATATCGCGCGCGGCCGCGTGGCCATGCAGGATCAGCCCGGCGATGCAGGCGGACAGAAGTTTGGTGTGCATTGGATCTCCATTTCCGACGAAGGGGTCGCGATGGTGGCAACCCGCGCGGGGCAATGGATATCGGCGGCGAACGTCAAGGCAGGCGGAACAATCTCGCGTGTTGGCACGAAGGCGATTGGACACCGCTTACGGCTCATCCCCGCAATCCCCGAACATCAACCGCTGGCTCGCCAACGTCGCATCCGCCAGCGTGCCCGCGGCGTCGTACTCCAGCCGCAGCATCCAGCCGAAGGTGTCATCCGGCCACTGCTTCGGCAGCAGCGAATCCGGCGCGCCCAGTGCCTTCGCCAGGCCGAGGATCTTCTTGTGCGTCCAGCAGACCAGCGTCGTGGCGCCGTCGTAACGCGCATCCTCGAGCAATCGCCTGGCCAGCGTCGGGTAATCGCCGTCGGCGACGCGCGCGTCGATCTCGATGCCGAGCGCGACTGCCAGCGGTTCGAGCGTGCTGTGCGCGCGATGGCTGTCGGGCGCGATGGCGGCGGCGATGAGGAACGCAGGGGGCGGCAGCCGCGACGTTCCGGACATCATGCGCTGGAAGAAGACGGCATAAGCCTGCGCCCGCGCTTCGCCCGCGGGCGTCAACCCGGTGTCGTCGGGATCGCCGGATTTCTCCGCGTGGCGGATGAGCAACAGGGTGGCGGACTTGGGCATGTCGCTGCGGGCGTTGCGCGGGAGCGCAGTATTTCCGACAAGGTGTCGGGACGCCGTCAGGGCCGGCCGGGTTTTCGGCCAGGCGCGGAGGCTCGATTACCATCGGATTCCTGGCAACCCAACAAGGAAGGCGCATGACCCGGGGAAAGGTCGCAGGGACGTTGCTGGTCGTTGCCATCGGGGTCGGGGCGTGGATGTTCTGGCCCGCGCGCACTTCATCGCCGACAGCGACTGCTCCGCACGGGGAGGCGCCCATCGCAGCGCAGGCTGGAGCGCAGGAGAAACCCTCCGAGGCAGGCTCCTCGAATACGGCTGCATCCGGGTCGCCCAGCGCGTCGGCGGAGGCGCCGCACGCCCCACTCCCCACCGCACAGGCCGGCCTCAAACCGCTGACGTCGGAAGACGAGCGCCGCCTGCAAGCCTTCGTCGATTCCGGCGCACAGCACAACGCAGACCAGCGCGATTACGAACTCCTCGTCGTCAAGGAAGCCCCGGATGCCGAATGGTCGGAGGCCACCGAACGCCGGCTCGAAGACGCCCTTCGCCGACACGGCGCGCGGTTCACCGCGCTGCACGCCTCCGCGCCGCATTGCACGCGCACGCTGTGCCGGATGCTCGCGACGGGCGGATTCAACAGCGACGCCCCCGACGCGGACTGGCAACGCCTGGTGTACGAAGTGCAGCGCGATCCGTCGGTTCGCGACGCCTTCGTCGACCAGCACACGGCGGTCGGCGGCGACGACAAAGGCGTGATGTTCGTGACGTACCTGGTGCGGCGCGATGGCCAGGCGCAGGAGCGCCCCTACTTGACCCGGTAGATCGCCAGGAGCGTCAAGTCCTGCCTGTCCAGGAAGTAGCAATACATGGCCGCCGCCATTTCCGGATTCCTGTGCGTGTAACAGGCCTGCCAGTACCGCTTCCCTTTCAAGCGTTGCGCGACTGCGAGTTCGTACGGAAACCTGGGGACGCCATAGACCCAGAGGTCCGAATTGCCGTTGCCGAATTCGTGCACCGATTTGAGCTGATAGGTGCGCAGGTCCACCTTGTCCCGCACGGCGTATTGCACCGACGCTTCGGCCGCCTCGACCAACGCCTGCGCTTCGTGCGCGCCACCACCGGAACAGGACACCGCCAGGAGCGTGCACAGCGACAACGACAACGACAACGGGATGCCGGTGCGCATCAGAGTCCGTCCAGTTGCACCGCGTAGCCGAAGGCCGCAAACGCGAGATGCACGATCACCGCACACCCGACGACGGACGCGAGCGCCGCAAGGAAGGCGTTCGTCAGCGTCCATCGACGCGTGAGCACGGCATGCCCGATCGCGACGGCCAGCCAGAGGGCAACGCACGCGAGTACCGCCGTGCCCTCCGGAAACAGGCGCGCAAAACCGGACTCGACCGGGCGCACGACCAACGCGAAGCCGAACAGGTACTGCGGCACGAAGAACAGGAAAACCCCGACCGCACCCGGCAGCGGCGCGACGAGTCCCAACACGGCCAACGGGATGGACGCAGCGAGCCAGAACAGCACGGCACCGACCCCGAGGAGGAGGCGGACGGGGTCGTGCACCCATGGCTGCGACGTCGCAGCAGGGGTCGAGCGCGTCACCGCGTCCGCTCCGGATTGATGACCCGGAACGTTCCGTAGAACGCCATCGCGGACACCGCACCCAGCAACCCGAACTGCAGCGTGCCCTGCCACCACTCTGCCCACGCGTTCGGCGACGCGTCGTCGACAATCGAAGGGAATGTCCCCACCCCAATCGGCCCAGCGCCCACCAGGAAGCCGACGGCGAACATAGGCAACGCGCGAAGCCATCCATTGGCGCGCAGCGCCAACGCGATCGGCACGCCCACGAGCGCTACGTAACCCCCTGCGAAGACGAAGGCCATCGCGAGGATGATCCGCCAGTCCTGTGCGGGGAAATCCGGCGCGCGATACGCCACGGCCGCGATGACGCACGCGACCGGCGCGAGCGCCGCGGCAAGCCAACCGAACCCGACGCCCGCGAGGAGGCGGAACGTCAGGCTGCGGAAGAACGGTTCACAAACAGACGGCAGCATCGTGCGAGCACTCCCCTCAAGCGCGCCACGGTTCACCAGACCAGATCGTCGGGCACCTGAAACTGTGCGTAATACGCGTCATCGCCGTCCGCGGCAATCGACACCGCATCCGCCGCCTGCCCGTGATCCACCACGATCATGCTGGCATCGCGCTCGCGCACCTTGTCGCCCGCCACGCGCGGCAACAATTCGTAACGCTCCCCGAGCCGCGCGATCACCAGCACCCCGCTCGACAACTTCTGCCGCAAGTCGTCGTTGACCAGCAGCGTGCGAATCGCACCATCGGCGGTGAACCGGTATTCGCTTTCCCCCGCCCGCGGCACCTTCTTGTCTTCGATGATCTGCCGCGCCTGCGCGCGCAGTTCCGCGGTGCGGGCCCGGGCCTTGCGCTCGGCGGCCAGCGCGCGGTCGCGCTCGACCTTTTCGGCCCGCGCCCGCTCTGCGTCCCGCTGGATCTCGCCGGGCGCGCTGCTCGCCTTGGCGTGCTTGGCCACGTGCTGCTCGCGCGCCACCTCAGCCACCTTGGACTTCTTGACCAGGCCCGCCTTGAGCAGCTGTTCCTGGAGCGGATTGCCCTTCGCCATGTCGATGCTTCGTATCCGGGGGTTCTGGCGCCATCATAGCGACCGACCCCCTGCCCGGCTTCGTCCTACCCGCGGATGCAACCCTTGAAGTACCTCGTCGGTTACCCGCCCCACCTGCAGGCGCAGGTGCAGGAGCTCATCGCGCAGGGCCGCCTCGGCAAGCGCCTGGCCGAGCGGTATCCCGAGCCCCACGACGTGCGCAACGACCGCCAGTTGTACGACTACGTCCAGGCACTCAAGGACCGGCACTTGCGCAAGGCCGTGCCGCTGGGGAAAGTGGTCTACGACAGCAAGCTGCAGGTGATGAAGCACGCGCTCGGCACGCACACCACGATTTCCCGCGTGCAGGGTGCGAAGCTCAAGTCCAGCCGCGAACTGCGCATCGCCACGGTGTTCCGCGACGCGCCCGCCGAGTTCCTGAAGATGATCGTGGTGCACGAACTCGCGCACCTGAAGGAAGCCGAGCACGACAAGGCCTTCTACCAGCTGTGCACGCACATGGCGCCGGACTACCACCAGCTCGAGTTCGACCTGCGGTTGTGGTTGACGCACCTGGAACTGGAGGACGCGGAAGCACGCGCACTGCGCCAGGATGCGCACCGGGAGAACGAGGCATGACGGATGTCGCGGACCGCAGCGATGCACGCAAGCAGGTTCGTCCGCTCGGGCGATGGATCGTGGCGTTCCTGGCGCTCGCAATCCTGGTGACCGGTGTCGTCGATTACGAAATCGCCCGCGCCATCAATGGGTACTACTTCCAGACCCATGCCGTGTCGCCGACGGTGACGGATCTTGCCCTTGGCGTGCTCGCGCTTTATTTGTTCGCCGTTGCGATCACCGGACGGTGGTGGCCCGCGCGACGCAACTACTCGTGAGCGCGTCAGGAATCGATTGGACAGCGGGATAGCGACACCTCCCGTCTGAAACTCCACCGCGCGCCCGCACGCCGGGCCGAACAAGCCCATAGTGCACACCCGCTCGCACCGATCCCTCGAGGCAGCACGTCATGCAGCCGCAACATGTGCCTGGTGCGTTGGAAACGGAGATCCAGTCCTTCGCTGCAACGCTCGAGCAGTGCTTTCGCGGCGTGGCCTGGGACGTCGTCAACGACTACGCCGCCATCGCGTGGGATGCCTCGGACGACCGGGCCGGCGCACGGTGGCCGGAGGTCACATCGCGCGTCCGTGCCGCATGGCAAACGTGCATCGACGCCCGATCGCCCGAAGCACATCACGTCCTGGCAGGCGGGGTTGCGGGTCGATGAACGGGATGGGCAGATAGCAAGCGTGCTCCTTGTAATGGGCTGACGGAGCGCGCACCGTGGCGTTGACAGGTTGTCGACCTGCACCCATCCGGCGCGTTCTTCCGATGTGCCAAAGCGCGCAAAGGTCCGCCGCGACCCTCCTATGTACGGTTCCGTACATACGTCCTGCTGCTTGCAACCGACAATCTCCCGTTTTGCGGGGGACGCGTTCGAGCATGAGCACTTCAGTGCCAAGGAAAGCCCACAACGGCCTGCTGGACAAGCTGCCAGCCGGGGTTTGCGCACGCCTGGCACCCCACCTGCAACTGCAGGAACTCCCCGTGGGCAAGGTGCTGTACGAGGCCGGCGCGGCGCAGAACCACATGTACTTTCCGCGCACCGGCGTCATTTCGCTGCTGTATTCGCTCGAAAGTGGCGATACCACCGAAGTCGGCATGGTCGGCAACGAAGGCGTCGTGGGCGCGGCGCTGGTCGTCGACAGCCACAGCACGCCGGCGCACGCGGTCGTGCAGATGGGTGGGCAGGCGCTCTGCCTCAAGGCGGATGTCGTCATCCGCGAGTTCAATCGCGGCGAGGAATTCCAGATCCTCATCCTGCGCTACACGCAGGTGCTGCTGGCGCAGATGGCGCAGAACGCCGTGTGCAACCGCTACCACAACGTCGAGAAGCAGTTGTGCCGCTGGCTGTTGCTGTACATGGATCGCATGCAGTCCGACCACCTGGCCGTGACGCAGGAAACCATCGCGGCGCGGCTGGGCGTCCGGCGCGAAGGCGTCACCGAAGCCGCGGGACGCCTGCAGCAGGCCGGCGTGATCCAGTACGCGCGGGGCCGCATCCGCATCCTCGATCGCCAGGCCCTGGAGCTGCGCAGTTGCGAATGCTATCGGGCGGTGAAACAGGAATACGAGCGCCTGCTTTCGAACATGCCGTGGTCCACGCTCGCCGATTAGCGTCGCCAGTCCTGCACCTGGGCCATTCAGACGCGTGTGCGCCCCGCGTCACCGAATAGGTGCTAGCTTGTGTGCGTTACCGCACATAGCGGACCGCGAGCACTGCCATGGCGGTTTCCGCCTGCGACGACAAAACCTGCATGACCGCCCTGGAGTCCGTTGAACGCGGGTTTGCGCTCGCCGTGGCGGAACTGGACGCGCTTCGGCTTGTCGGGTTGGTCGTGGTCCAGGCCGACGGGATCGCCTTCCTCACGCCACACGGGATGTTGCGCCTGCGCAACCTGCGATCCGTGCTGATGACCCAGGCGCGCTGAGCGCCCTCAGGCGTCGATGGCGGAGCCCGGCGCCAGGGGCTCGTTCCCCGCGATGCGGCGGAACACGAAATGGAACACCACGCCACTCGCGGCGCCGAGTGCCCCGTAGAACGCCACGCCGGGCATCAGGGCCCATACGGGGACCGACACCTCGCTTCCGTCCGGCATGCGTTGCGTAACGCCGATCACGAAGCACGCGGCCGCCGCGGCGAGCGGAACGAAGCCCACGACGCCCATGATCACGGCGCGAAACAGCAGCAGTCGCCGCAGCAGGACCGCGATGGGCAGGAGGTACGCGAACGCGAGCACCAACGCGACGATGCCCACGACGATCACTCCGCTGGCGGCCGCCGTGCCGTTCCGCGCGGGAAGACTGAGGAGCCCTACCCCGAGGACTGGCGGCAGGGCCGCGGCGATGGCCGCCGCCAGATAGGCCCATGGGTGTTGCCTGCGCATGCCCCGTTCCCCTTCCGTGTGCCGCGCACTATCGCATGGCGAAAAGTGTTGCTGGGCCGATGCGGGCGGGCGAACGTCCGGGCCATTGCTAAGCTCAGGCCAACTGACGGGCCGGACCCACCATGTACCCATCGCTCCTGCTGGTGCTGACGTTGTTGGCCGCTGAAGTCCTCTCGATTCCCGCATTGCTTCGCCAGCGACGCGTCGGACGATTGGCGCCTGCCGATGTGCTGCTGCCGGTCGCGCCTGCGGTCCTGCTGGTCATCGGCCTGCTGTGCTTCAACCGGCCTGCGCAGGTCGGATTTGCGTCGATCCTCTACCCGCCGCTCGCGGCCTGTCTTTCCGTGCTGCTGCTCTACGCGAAGGTGTTCATGCCGGGCCCGTCGAATGCATCCAATGCGCGCGCGTCCCTGTGGATCCTGATCGTGGCTTGCGCGACGGCAACGGTGTTCGGCGCAACGGTCGCGCCCTGGTACGAATGAGCGGGACGCTCGACGCTAGGGATCCACCGCCAGCAACCACGCCTCCGCGTCATCGCGGTTGTCGAAGCGCCGCGTTTCGAATGCAGGCACGGGCCCGCCCGGCAACCCATGGACATCGAGCGAATTGACGAACGCAACCCGCGCGCCCACCAGCGCCGGCGCCGACAGGATCTTCTCCATCAGTTCTTCGCGGGTGCCATCCGGTGCGCCGGGCCGCGCGCCGGAGAAGTCCAGCAACAAGCGCCGCAAGCGGTGCTTGAGCATCGGCGGGAAAATGTACTGCATGGTTTCGATGCGCTCGCGATAGGTCACCTCGCCGAAGAACGAGACTTCGACGAGCTTCCGATGGCGATCCACTTCGACGAAGCGACCCATGGATTTCCTCTGATTCCATCCAGCGCACGTGGGAACTCCTGCGCGCATGGTAGGCAATCCTCGGCGCAGGCAACAGCGAATGCCTGCTGATTGCCGGGATGCAGAGCGCTTTGCTGCCGCCTTGTCCCCCGCATGCAGCTTCCGTAATGTGGGCCGCAACCGGCAATCTCCGGCCCAACGGCAGGACGTCCATGCAGATCGTGCAGCAGCCGAAACGCACTCGCGCCTGGATCGACACGGCGGCGGCGATCGTCTTCACCTGCATGGGCGCATTGCTGCTGAATGCTTCCCGCGTCGCTGCGGCCGATGCAGTCCGCCGATACGGTCGCAACGTGGACTCGGGCGCGCTCGAATCCATGGCCGCGCTCGTTTACTTCGCCCCGGGCACGATCCTGTTCGCGCTCGCGGCCGTCGCGCTCTTTCGTCGCTGGCGCGGCGCCCGGTGGCTTCACCTGCTTGCGTGGGGCTGGGCCGCGCTCCCGCTTTTATCAATCGCGGCGCAATGGATCCGTTCGATTGTCGTGCGTTGACTGCAGCAGCATGCGGCTCGAATAGCGGCGTTCTTCCCCGCTGATCGGATCCACGAACACCAGTCGCTTGGCCAGGAGTTGCAACGGCGCGGTGTAATCGCCCGCCGCACGACGCACCACCGACGGGTAAATGCTGTCTTTTTCGATCGGCGCCCCCATCGCCGCCATGTGCACGCGCAATTGATGCTTGCGGCCGGTGATCGGCGTGAGCGCATAACGCCAGCGTCCGGCGCCGCGCGAAATCACTTCGATGCGGGTTTCGCTGTTCGCCGCGCCTGCGACTTCCTGCATGCGATGGAACGGTTCGCCGGCGACGATCCGGCTGGCACGGAGGCAGGGGAATTCGACATCCGGCAACGCGGGCGCAATCGCTTCGTACGCCTTCGTGACCCGTCGTTCGCGGAACAGCGCCTGGTAATGCGCCCGCGTGTCCGGATTGGTCGAGAACAACACCAGGCCGGCGGTCTCGCGATCGATGCGGTGCAGCGGCACCAACGCGTCGTTCCCCGTGCGCCGAACCAGTCGCCCGAGCAAGGTTTCATGCACGTGCGCGCCCGTCGGCGCGACCGGCAGGAAATGCGGTTTGTCCGCCACCAGCAAGTCGGCGTCGACATGCAGCACGACTTCCTCGAACGGGATGGGCGCTTCGTCCGGGACCTCGCGGTAGTAATGGACCTCGAGCCCGACGCGATACGGCGTCTCCGGCGTCACCCGATGGCCGGCGTTGTCCACGACCCGCCCGCGCGCCATGCGTTCGATCCATTGCGCGCGCGGGATCGCCGGGAATCGTTCGCACAGGCAATCCAGCACGCACGTCCACGCGCCCGGCGGCAACTGCAGCGTGCTGGCAGCCAGCCCATCGATGCTGGGGGGGCGCGTGCGCATGGCAGCGCAGTCTACTTGCCGCGAACCAGCCGGACGATCAGCGCCAACAACCCGATCCCGGTCGCGAAGAAGAAAAACGTGCCGAGGAACGTCATCAGGAAATCGCTGGGCGGATCGAAACCCAGCGCGTTTGCCGCCGCGGCCAGGCTGCACAGCGAAGCGAGCACCAGCGTCGCCAGCACGTAGCGGGTGGCCACCTGCACGATGAGGCACAGGATGAGCAGCGCGAGCACGAACAATCCGAACAGGGACCACACGCCGCCGAGCCACTCAACGCCCATCCACGTTCCCCTGCCCCATGCATCGCGCACCCGACTCTGGCATCGAAGCCAGCCGTCCGCAATGTCGGCGATCGACGTGCCGCAGTCGCGCATCAGCGCGATCCTCGCGGGCGAACGGGCAATCACGGCGGATACGGCCTGCGCCTGTCGAAGTTCTTCGGCATGACCGATGGCTTCTGGATCGGCTTGCAGATCGATTCCGACATGGCCATGGCGCGCGATGCGCTGGGCAAGACGCTCGACAGGATCGAGCCCTATCACGCTGAAGCAGCTTGAAGAAACCCCGCCATCCGGCGGGGTTTTTCCATCGTCACCGCATCACGGACACTCGGGCCCGTTGTACGACAGCGCCGAGGGATTCGCCGGCGACGACACGCCGTTGGTCACGTCCGTCAACGTGATGTTCGTGAAGACGACGGACGCGATCACCACGTGCTGGTAGTGCGGGCAGACCAGCGTGCTCCGTGGCGCGGGAATGACCAGGGTGTCGCTGATCTTCCCGTTCTTGTCGACGCTGAAGGTGCCGCTGACGTGGACGTCCTGCAGCACTTCTTCCTTCGCCCCCGGTTTCGGGCAGACGTGGCCGGTCTTGACGCACTGGAACTTCGCGCCGGCCGTCGCGCTGGCGATGTAGGTCACGCCGCTGCCGGTATTGCCGAGCCCCACTTCCGCCCAGTTCACGATGACCTTCGGCGAGCCGAGCTGCGCACTCGGGGCGCGCAGGTAATGCGGGTGCGCGGCCAGCGCGGCGGTGGCGACGGCCACCAGGCCGAGCAGCCACCAGTGCTTGCGTTTGATCTGCATGGCGTCCTCTCCGTGGGTGACAAACACAGAGAACGCCGGATTCGGGGGAGGCGACTCCCCCGAATGGGTGGGGTTAACCCGACCCGGATGGGCGAAGGGCGATCAGGGGCACTCCGGCCCGCTGTAGGTCAACGCCGAGGGATTGGTCGGCGACGACACGCCATTGGTCAGGTCCGTCAGCCGGATGTTGGTGAATGCGACCGAGACGATGCCCACCACCTGGTTGCCCGGGCACTGCAGCGTGCTGGGCGGCGCAGGAATCACCAGCGATCCGATGATCTTCCCGTTCTTGTCGACGGCGAAGGTGCCGCCCACGTTGATGTCGGCCAGCACGTCTTCCTTGTTCGAGGCCGCCGGGCAGTTGTTGCCGCGGTTGACGCACTGGAAGCGGGCCCCGGCCGTGGCGCTGGCCGTGTAGTTGACGCTGTCGGTACTGCCGAGTCCGATCTCGGTCCATTTCACGATGACCTTGGGCGACCCGAGTTGCGCGCTGGGCGCGCGCAGGAACTGCGGATGGGCGGCAAGGGCCGCCGTGGCGACGAAGGCCAGCCCGAGCAGGCATGGCGTGCGCTTGATGTGCATGGTGTTCTCCGTTGCTTATCAACTGGGAGAACGCAGGAATCCCGCGGGGCGACTCCCCCGGATGGGTGGCGTAACCCGTCCCGTCAGGTCCCCGGCCTGGGCACGTCGATCCGGATCGTCGCCAATTGCTCCGGCGCGTACCCGATCTTGCGCAGGAACGGCAGCCAGCGCGGGTCGTCGCGCAGCGAGTCGGTCAGCACGTCGAACGCCACCGAGGTGGCGGCCGGATCGCGGCTCTGCGCGGCGATGTCCAGCCAGTGGAACGCGGCATCGCGGTCCACGCGATAGCTGTAGGCCAGCGCGACCAGCGTGGGTTGCTGGTCGCCGTACGTGCGGATGAGTCCCTGCAGCGCCGCGTTGGATTCGCGCGTGCGCCCCAGTGCATGGAACGCCAGCGCCCGCACCTGCAGGCGCGAGGCTTCATCGGGTTCGCCGGCGATCTCGCGCAGCGCGCCGGCCGCATCGCCCTTCCCCACCAGCAGCGAGACGGCGATGCCGTTGCGCGCGCCGACGAACGCCGGACTCAGCCGCAACGCGGTACGGAAATCGTCGATCGCCGCATCCCATTGCCGCGCGTAGTACCGGGTGATGCCGCGGTTGTTGTACGCCGTCGGGTTGGCCGGATCGTGGGCGACGCGGTAGTCGTACAGCGGCAGCGCGTCTTCGAAGCGCCCCACGTTGCTGAGCAGGATGCCGAGCGTGTTGATGGCGACCAGGTTGTTCGGTTCGATCTGCAACGCGCGCTTGTTGTAGTCGGCGGCCGCCTGCGCATCGAAGTCGAAATCCGCGGCCAGGCGCGCCAGGCCCGTGATCGCGATGACGTTGCGCGGATCGATCTTCAGCGCCTTGTCCAGCGCTTCGCGCGCCAGCTTCGCCGCGTCGGCCTGCGGCAGCTCGCTGTAGATGGACTGGTTGATGTACACGCGCCCGAGGCCGGCCCACGCGCGCGCTTCGTTCGGCGCGATCGCCAGCGCCTGCTTGAACACCAGCAACGCCTGCGCACGTCCTTCCTTGCTCTGCTGGTCCAGCAGCGCCTGCGCCTGCAGCACCAGGGCGTACACGCGCGGATCCACGGGCGTGACGGTGGGCGCCTTCAGCAACTTGATCTTCAGTTGCTCGACGACGGACGCGGCGATCTCGTCCTGCACCTGGAAGATGTCGTCGAGCGTGCGGTCGTAGTTTTCCGCCCACAGTTGCGCGCCGTCGGTGGCGCGCACCAGTTGCACCGCGATGCGCACGCGGTTGCCCGCCTTGCGCACGCTGCCCTGCAGGATCGAGGCGACGTGCAGGCGGCGCGCGATCTCCGGCACCGGCAAATCCTGGCCCTTGAACGCGAAGCTCGACGTGCGCGCGATCACGCGCATCTCCGGCACCTTGTTCAGCACGTTGAGCAGTTCTTCGGAGATACCGTCGGAGAAGTACTGCTGCTCCTTGTCGGCGCTCAGGTTCTCCAGCGGCAGCACGGCGATCGACGGATCCTTTTCGATCGTGGGGATGCCGCTGTCCGCGCCCGCGGTGGCGACGCCGGTCGCCTGGTCGGACGTGGAGCGCACCGTCTGCCACAACCACGCACCGCCCACCAGCACGACGAGCGCGATGAGTGCGACTTCCAGCCGCGTGACCTTCTGTTGCCCGCGCTCGCCCTGGAACCACGCGATGACCAGCGTGAGGAAGAAGCCGAGCACCGCCAGCGCCACGCCCACGCGCATCGGTACGGCCGACCACCCGTAGGTGCCGGCCAGCAGGCCCACGGCCTGCAGCAAGGCCCATGCGACCGCCGTGTACCCCAGCACCCATTGCGCGACCTTGCGTTTGCGCAGCTGGCGGAGGGTCAGCATGGGGGGATCCGACGGGGGTCAAGGAGGGGAACGCAACCCGCGGCGCAAACGGGCCGCCGCCGCGGGCCGGAAGCACCCGCAGGCCGGTCCCGCGCCGCGCGGCGGTTCAGAACTCCGTCATTTCGAGGATCAGCGGAATGATGAACCACCAGACGTTGTCGAGCAGGCCGCGCAGCAGGAAGCGCGGCACGACGGTGATTTCGTCGGGCTGGTTGAAGTTCGAGAACCGGGGGAGGAAGCGCGGCACGCGCGCGACGTAATCGGTGAAGGCCTGGCCGAACTTCTCCTGCAGGAAGGCTTCTTCGCGCTTCACGAGGAAGTGGTAGACGAAACAGAACCCGACCGGCACCAGCACCATTACCCACAGATTGTTGGAGAAGATCGCAAACCCGGTGAACCCCAGCCAGGAAAACACGTACAGCGGATTGCGCACCACGGAGAACGGGCCGTAGGTGACGAGGGTTTCGTTCTTCAACCCGCCGAGGAACGCGGTGGTGTACAGCCGCCCCATGCCGCAGAACACGATGAGCACGTAGCCCAGCGTGTCGAAGGTTTCGTGCAGCGCGCTGTCGTTGGGCCAGTGCGAGCGGGTGAACAGCATCAACGCGATGGCGGTGATCATCAGGATGCGCGAGAACAGCATCCGGTTCTTATTGAGCGCGCGAGCCATGGGAAATGGGGGCTTCCATTCAAGGGTGGAGGAGGTTTCGAGCGGCGACTACGGAATGAGCAAGACCTTTCCCGCACTGCCCCGCCCTTCGAGGATCGCATGCGCCTGCGCACCATCGCGCAGCGGCACGCGTGCGGCGACGGCCACGCGCAGGTGCCCGGCGCGCACCGCGGCGAACAGGCGATCGGCGCGTTGCTGGCGGACCTGCGCGGTGGTCAGCACGTTCCACAAGTCGCCGCCCACGAGCGTCAGCGAGCGGTCCATGAGCACGCGCGGGTCCACCGGATCCGGATCGCCCGCCGCCATGCCGTAGAACACCACCGTGCCGCCGATGCGCGCCAGGGCCAGGCTGTCGCCGAGCGTGCGACCGATCGAGTCGTACACGACGTCGACGCCCTCGGGTGCCACCGCACGCACGCGCGCGACCCAGCCGTCGCCGGAGGCCAGCGCATCTCGTGCACCTGCCGCGAGCGCCGAACGCCGCTTGTCTTCCGACGAGGCGAGCGCGATCACCTGCGCACCCTTCGCGGTCGCCAGCTGCACCAGCAACTGCCCGACGCCACCACCGCCCGCATGCACCAGCAAGGTCTCGCCCGCCTGCACGGCATGGCTGTCCTCGAGCAGGAACTGCGCGGTGAGGCCTTGCAGCAACAACGCGGCCGCGGTGTCGGCGTCGATGTCATCGGGGAGCACGATCAGGCGATCCAGCGGCACCGCCACTTGTTCCGCGTTGGCGAACGCACTGTCGGCGAACGCGACGCGCTGGCCCACGGCGAAGGCGCCACCCGCGTCCCGCGGATCGAGCGCCACGATCTCCCCCGCGGCCTCGTACCCGGCGATCCACGGCGGCGACCCGGCCAGGTGGTAGCGGCCCTGGCGGCGGTAGATATCGGCGAAGTTGAGCCCGATCGCCTGCGTGCGCACCACGGCCACGCCGGGGGCGGGCCGGGGATCCGGCAGGTCGGTCCATTCCAGGACGTCGGGCCCGCCGAAGCGTGAAAAGGTCAGTGCATGCATGGGTGAGGATGTTATCGGGTTCGCGCCGCCTAAAATGCCCGCCACGCTTCCGCGCCATCGAATGTCCCCCATGCTGCGACTCACCGACCTCAAGCTGCCGCTGGACCACCCCGAGGCGGCGCTGCGCGAGGCGATCCTGGCCCGGCTGGGCATCGCCGCCGACGAACTCACCGGCTTCACCGTCGCCAAGCGCAGCTACGACGCGCGCCGGCGCGGCGCGATCGTGCTGATCTATTCGGTCGACGTGGACACGCCGCGCGAAGCCGACATCCTGCAGCGCCTGCAACTGGACGACGAGGACGACGGCTACGCGTACAGCCACGACGGCGGCAAGGTGATGCGCACGCCGGACACGGTCTACAAGTTCGTGGCGCGCGCGCCGACGTCCCTGCCCTTGCGCCCGCTCGTGATCGGCATGGGCCCGTGCGGGTTGTTCGCCGCGCTGGTGCTCGCGCAGATGGGCTTCCGGCCCATCGTGCTCGAACGCGGCAAGGCCGTGCGCGAACGCACGAAGGACACCTGGGGCCTGTGGCGCCAGAAAGTGCTCAATCCCGAATCGAACGTGCAGTTCGGCGAAGGCGGCGCGGGCACGTTCTCCGACGGCAAGCTGTGGAGCCAGATCAGCGACCCGAAGCATTACGGGCGCAAGGTGATCGACGAATTCGTCAAGGCCGGTGCACCGGAGGAAATCGCGTACGTCAGCAAGCCGCACATCGGCACGTTCCGCCTGGTGTCGATGGTGGAGCAGATGCGCGCGACGATCGAATCGCTGGGCGGCGAGATCCGCTTCAGCCAGCGTGTCGACGACCTGCTGGTCGACACCGATCGCGAAGGCACGCGCCACGTGCGCGGCGTGACGCTGGAGAGCGGCGAACAACTGCGCGCCGACCACGTGGTGCTTGCGCTCGGCCACAGTGCGCGCGACACGTTCGCGATGCTGCATGCGCGCGGCGTGTTCGTCGAAGCCAAGCCGTTCTCGATCGGGTTCCGCATCGAACATCCCCAATCGCTGATCGACAACGCGCGCTTCGGCCCGCAGGCCGGGCATCCGCTGCTCGGCGCGGCCGATTACAAGCTCGTGCACCACTGCCGCAACGGGCGCTCGGTGTACAGCTTCTGCATGTGCCCCGGCGGCACCGTGGTCGCCGCGGCCAGCGAGCCCGGGCGCGTGGTCACCAACGGCATGAGCCAGTACTCGCGCAACGAGCGCAACGCGAACGCGGCGATCGTGTGCGGCATCACGCCGGAGGACTTCGCGCCGTACGGCGTTGGCCCGCTGGCCGGCATCGAATTGCAGCGGCATTGGGAAGCGCGTGCGTTCGAACTGGGCGGCGGCGAGTACGAAGCGCCGGGGCAACTGGTGGGCGACTTCCTGAAAGGCCGGGCGTCGCGTGAATTCGGAGGCGTGCTGCCTTCGTACAAGCCCGGCGTGCGGTTGGGGGATCTTGCGCCCTCGCTGCCCGAGTACGCGATCGCGGCGATCCGCGAAGCGCTGCCGGCGTTCGACAGGCAGATCCGCGGGTTCGCGATGCAGGATGCAGTGCTGACCGGCGTCGAGACCCGCACGTCGTCCCCGGTGCGCGTGACGCGCGGCGAGGACGGGCACAGCTTGAATACGCGCGGGTTGTTCCCGGCGGGCGAAGGCGCGGGTTACGCGGGCGGCATCCTGTCGGCCGGCGTGGATGGCATTCGCACGGCGGAGGCGGTGGCGCTGGATATCGTGTCCCGAGCCGCGCCTGCTGCGTAGAGGGCGTGACCTATCATCCGGCTTTCCCTGGACGGGATCGAACGATGCGGAAGGAATGGGGCTGGGTGCTTTTCGGCGTGTTCGTTTTCTACTGCGCGGCGCTGTTCGCCTGCATGGTGAGGAACCCGCGCTACACCGGGTTGCCCACGTGGTCAGCCGCCAATTTCCTCGACGCGCAGCCCTTTTCCATCGGGGCCGCGGTGTTTGCCCTGGTCGTGGCCCTGCGCAAGGAGAAATGACCGGACCGTGTCGATTCCGGCCTTCGTCATTCGTCGTCATGGATGGAACCCCCAGGAGCGCGCCACGATGACCATCACCATCACCGCCTTCGAACGCTCGCCCGACGGCGGCAAGGGCCTCGCGCGCGACACGCGCGTGCGCTGGGCGCTCGAAGAAACCGGTCAGCCCTACGACGTGCGGCTGGTGTCGTTCCAGGCGATGAAGGAACCCGCGCACCTGCGCGTGCATCCCTTCGGCCAGATTCCCACGTTCGAGGACGGCGACCTTGCGCTGTTCGAAACGGGTTCGATCGTTTTTCATCTCGCCGAACAGCACGCGGGCCTGTTGCCGGCCGACGCCAACGCGCGGGCGCGCGCCATCACCTGGATGTTCGCCGCGGTCAACACGATCGAACCGCCGATCCTCGAGCTGTCGATCGCAAAGTTCCAGGAAGGCGACAAGCCGTGGGCGAAGGACCGGCTGCCGCTGGTGCAGGATCGGATCCGCGAACGCTTGCGCCGGTTGTCGGCGCGCCTCGGCGAATCCGAGTGGCTCGACGGTGCGTTCAGCGCCGGCGACCTGATGATGGTGTCGGTGCTGCTGCGCGTGCGGCCGTCCGGGTTGCTGGACGAATTCCCGACCCTGGCGGCGTATGTCGCGCGCGGGGAAGCGCGGCCGGCGTACCAGCGGGCGTTTGCGGCGCAGTTGGCGATCAATGCGGCCTAGGCAGAGTCGAAGGGGGCGCACGACGTCCCCACCACACCGCAACGGGAAGCGCCAGCGCGACGGCGAGGAACGCGAAGGGCGCCCACAAGAACGGGGCGTCGCGAGCGCGGAGGTAGTACCCCAGCGAACCTAGCTCCACGACGACCATCCCGAAGGCGAAGAGCGCCGACAGCGCCAGCAACAGGAACCACGCAAGGACCTCGCGCCCCAGCGCCCGGCGACCACCGCGACGCAGGGCCCAAACAAGGAAGAACGAGCCAACGAGCATCGGCGGCCCCAGCAGCCAGGCGAGCAACAGCACGAACTCTTCTTTCGTCACAGTGCCCCTGCGCTCCATGCGTTGACGAGGCAGACCACGAGAAGGGCCATTGCCGCAACCTGTTTCTGGGCGGGTCGCATCGCTTGCGTCCTTGCGTTGACTGGCCGACACATTACCGCGCCGATCGCCCGGTCGCTCGGGCGACCTACTTCGGCAAGTAATCGTTCGCCTCGACCAGCTCGACGCCCGGCGTTTCCACGATGCACTGGCGCAACAGATACGCGTGCCCTTCGCCGAAGAACACCACCGCGCGCCCGCCTTCCGGCAGCGCCTGCAGCAGCCGCGCGCAGATCGCGAGGTTGCGCGCATACCACGCACCGACCAGGCGGGCGCCGGGCTGCGTGTCGCCGTCGCCGTAGCGCAGCATGTCCATGTAGAAGCCATGGTTCTTGAGCGCGCGCGGGGGCGCGTTCATGTAGCGCAGCACCGAGCCGATGCTGCCCTCGCGCACGCGCTGGCTGAGCACCTGCACTTCCTTGCCGGCGCCGGCCAATGCGGCGTCCAGGCGCGGCGACATGGCGTGGGTCTTCGCGTAGTCCTTGACCGGATCGAACGGGAATTCGCCCGGCGCATCGATGCCATGCACGCGCGGCAGCTTGCGCAGCGCCGCCAGGCGGAAGCCCAGTTGCACGACCTCGTTGCGCGAAGGCGGCAGCTTGTCGGCGCGGAAGCTTGCGTACTGCTCGTCGGTCGTGGCCGACGGCCACTCCACCATGACTTCGGTCGGCGCGAACTTCGCGAGTGACGCGGCGACGTCGGCCAGTTCCGCCTGGCGCTTCTTTGCCAGCACGTCGTCGACCTGCACGTTGAAGACATCGCGCCCCGGATTGTCCAGGTGGAACGTGCCGACGATCATGACTTTCGTCGGCGCGGGTTTCGGGGCCGTTTGTGCCGTGGCACTGCCGACGGCGATCAGGGCGACAAGCAGGACAACCAATCTTGCGGACATGGGGAGGATTCCTGCAGGTCGGACAGGCGGCGAGATCTTACCGCCGCCGACGCGCCGAAGCGCGCGCCATGCTCATCAGTGGAAGCGACTACGCCTCAAGCCTGCAGCCCGTAATACGTCGCGTATTGCCCCGCGATCCCGAGCACGCCGTAGCCGATCATCGCCACCAGAAAAACCGCACTGGCGACGAAGCCGCCCTTGGCGCCGCGCGAACGGAAGAAATAGATGGGCAACGCGACGATCGCCAGGAGCACGACGCCGACGTCGAGGAACGGCGTGCGCCCAATCCCGCGCTGGTTCGCATCGAGGCGATACCAGGCGAACATCAGCACCACGCCGACCAGCGTGGCCGCCAGCGTCGAAGGCGGCATGAATTGGCCCGGATAGAAATACTGATCCACCGCGCCCGACGCGAATCCAACGACCGCCAGCGCGATCAGCACCCAGCTCTTGTAGCCCACGGACCTCTCCCCTGGCGGCACGCGCCGACGCGACAGCCTAACGCAACGGACTTCCCGAACGCCCCGCACCCGACACCGCGACCTTGCGCGTCGCTAGCTGACACCCCGCGTCAACCGGACGCCTACCCGATTGCGTCCACCTGTGCATTGCATCGCAACTTGCGCATCGCGCGGCTTTCCTTGTCGTGCCGATCTGGAGAGAATCCCCCCCGCTGGCGGCCTGCATCCGCGCCAGACCATCGACGGCGTGCGTGTCTGCCGTGGGGCCGATGGTGTCGAGCAAACGAATCGCCCTTGGCGCAAGCCACGGATCGGGGCGAGTCGCACGACATCCATTGCCTACGGGGAGCGTCACGTGAACGCGTCTATCGCAAAATCGCTGGCCGCCGTGCTGGCCAGCGCTGCATTGCTGGCGGCCTGCAACGCCAAACCGGCGCAGCGCGCGCAACCGAAAACACCCACGCCCGCGACGGCCAGCGCCGTGGCCACCGCCGCCAAGCCCTCGCGCACGATGCGCACCGGCCGCAACCAGGCGCCCGTCCCGGTCGTGCCCACCGGCTTCACCGGCCAGGATTTCCCGGGCCTGCGCGAGTCGCGCACGCTCGCGAACTGCGATCCCGCCGATCCCGACAACGCCAACTTCAACACCACCGTCATCGACGTCGGGCCTGGCGCTGCGATCACCAGCCTGGCCAACGTGCCGTGGGAATCGCTGTCGCCGCACACGATGGTGCGCGTGCTGCCAAAGTCGACGCCGTACAACGAGCGCATCTTCATCGTCACCAGCGACATCAAGGTGTGCGGCGTGCGCGACGCCAACGGCGCGCGCCCGAAGATCAACGGCATCGGCGCGCGCGTGCGCAACAGCAGCGCGCTGCAAAGCCTGATCGGCACGCCGGCCGAGGAGTATTCGACGGTCAACCGCGGCATCGTGGCCATCGCGCGCGACAGCGGGATCCGGAACATCGCGGTCGAAGGCCTCAACCTGACCGGCGCGATGCTGCCGCCCTACTCCGGCGCCAGCCACGCGGCCGGCTACATCGGCATGGACAACCTGTCGCACCTGTACAACACGCACACCGGGTGCCTGTACGTGTCGCGCGCGCAGAACGTCACCCTGCGCGACAACGAGTTCGCGTTCTGCCCGGTGGGCGTCTACGTGATCAGCCGCGGCCTGGACTACGGCGGCGACCATTACCTCACGCGCAACTTCCTGCTGGAGGCCAACTGGTTCCACGACAACGGGCTGGTCGACGACTACAACGTGCACCAGGCCTACATCCAGGGCGTCAACTTCGTCGTCCAGTACAACTACTTCGGCAACCCGATCCGCTACGACATCGACGGCAGCGGCACCATCGACAACGACGAGGCCTCCAACGGCAACGACCTGAAGATGCGCACCGTCGGCGAACTGGTGCGCTACAACTACTTCGAGAACGGTGCGCACACGATCGACCTGATCGACATCGAGGACTTCCGGCCGTCGGTGTTCCCGTGGTTCTTCAACCTGCTGGCCGACCAGAGCCCGGGGTCAGTGACGCCGGCGCTGCGCGCGCAGATGGAACGCGACTGGGAGAAGTACGACGCCGGCAGCTACATGTACGGCAACATCTTCCGCCGCGATTCGAAGGTGCACGTGCAGACGATGGGCGCCTCGATGGTGCACTTCGGCTCGGACAACAGCCCGATCGACGGACGCCGCGGCAAGTTGTGGTTCTACTTCAACACCGTGCTGACCGAGTTGAACAAGAACACCAGCGCGGGCGCCGCGACGTTGTTCTCCTGCTGCCTGGACAACGCCAACTCGTGGGACTTCTACGACGGCCACCTGGTGCTGGACGCCAACAACGTCGACTTCCACATGATCGCCAACGGCAAGGACTACGGCGTGATCCGACGGCGCACGCCCGAGGCATTCTGGGGGCGCTACGTCGCCGTCAACAACGCCGTGCAGGTCACCAGCGCCACCGGCACGCTGACGAACGCACAGCCCTTCCACTGGAACACCTACAAGGGCGAGCAGATCGAGTTGCGCCGCAACTTCGTCACGAACAACTGGAACCAACCGTTGTGGGGCGGCTATCCGACCCCCGGGTATGGCGACAACGAAGTCGAGCTCGACGAGTTCACGTATCCCGGCGCCAACGTCGCGCACCACGTGACCGGTGCCGCCAACCTGCTCACGGGCGGCAGCCTGGCGCTGAGCGCGACGACGGCCACGCCGCTCGTGGGCAGTGCGTTGTGCAACCAGGCGGTTGCATGGACGGACGACATCCCGGCCGCGGTGCGCCCGAATTACCAGGTGCGCCTGCAGGACAACGGCGCTGGAGGATGGACGCCCGGTGTCCTGGTGGTCACGGCACGGACCGCGCACACGACGCTGGGAGCGAACCAATGCAACTGATGCCGACCTTGCGCGGCGTGTCGTGCACGCTCGCGATCGCCACCCTCGCCGCCTGCCCCAGCCGTGAGACACCGCGGCCGACGCCTGCGCCCGTCGCCGCACCACGCATCGCGGGCGCGGCACCGGCGACCGCTGCGCTCAAACCGCCGCGCACGATGCGCACGGGCGGCCGGCAGGCGGCGATCGCGGTGCCCGCCGCGCAAGTCGTCGGCGCCGGGATCGGCGGCAACGGGTATCTCGATTACGGCTGCATCAACGATGCGACGCGGCCGTCGGGCTGGAGCATCCTGTTCGTCCGCGCGGGCGCCACCGGCACAGGCACGAAGGCGAACCCGTACGGCACGATCGGCCAGGCCATCACCGCGGCGGGCAGCACGCGCACGGTCGTGTGCGTCGCCAACGGCAGCTATCGCGAGAACGTCAACCTCGGCATGCAGCGCCGGCACATCCTGGTGGGCGGCTTCAACAGCGTGTTCACCGCGCGCGATCCGCTCGCCTGGCCCGCCACGGTCACGCCCGCCAACGCCGACGATCACGTGATCCACGCCGAGGCGCCGATCGACCTGACGATCGACGGCTTCGTGGTCACCGGCAGCAACGATCGCGGCATCGATGTCACGACCTGGGACGCCAACGAACGCATCACGCTGCGCAACAACCACGTCCACCACAACGGTTGCACCACGCCGACGGCGCGCACCGACTGCGGCGGCATCGAGGCGGGCGGCGGCCGGACGGTCGCGCTGGAAATCGCGAACAACCTGGTCGAGGAAAACGGCGGCGGCCACCACGGCGGCGGCATCAACATCGGCGGCGCGACGGAGACGCTGGGCTCGATCGACCAGGCCACCGGCGCCAACGATGGCTTCGGCACGGTGCTCACGATGACGGGCCTGGTCGCGAACGTGCACCACAACATCATTCGCAACAACCGCCTGTACGAACCGTCGTTGCCGCACGGCGCGGGGTTGGCCATCGGCATGAACGGCGACGTGCACCACAACGTGTTCTTCGGCAACGACACGGTGTCCGACGGCGACCACTACGGCGTGGGCGCGGGCCTGATCGGGCAGCACGATCGCGGCGGCGCGGCGTCGGTGGCGCTGCTGGTCGTGCGCAGCAACTGGTTCGAAGCCAACCGCACGACGAAGGCCGGTTCGGCGATCTTCCTCGACCAGTACAACGTCGGCTACGTCTACAACAACGTGGTGGTGCGCAACTTCGGCACGGGCGCGATCCTGGTGGACGGCAACTGCGGCGACACGTGCACGGGGCCGAACGGCAACAACGGCCGCAACTTCGTGACGATCCTCAACAACACGGTGGCGGACAACGAAGGCGCGGGCCTCGCGGTGCAGGACAGCACGGCGCACGTGTACTTCAACATTTTCTGGCACAACCACGACGCGGACGTGGGGGCGACATCGCCTCGATGGGCGGTTCGCCGGGCGCGGACAACCGGATCCGCGGCGCGCACAACATCATCAGCATCGATGCGGCGGCCTTCCCGATGCTGACGGATTCGGCCAGCGGCGAAGGGTTGCCGACGTTGTTGCGCGCGGATTACCACCTGGCCGATCCGGGCAACGCGCTGCATCCGTTCCAACCGGACCAGCAGTTCGTCCCGGCGATCGTGCTGCCGACGGCGCTGGTGGCGCCGGCGGATGATTTCGACGGACTGGCGCGGCCGGACGGCAGCGGGCGTTACCTGTACGGGGCGTTCGGCCGCTGAGCGGCGCGATGGCGGCACGGGACGCAACCCTGTGCCGCCTTTGCGAATCCATGGGGTACGCTTTCGTCCAGCCCTCCAGGCGCCCCCGGCCTCCATGCAGTTGCGCGTCCTCGTGTTCGCCGCCGTGCTCCTCGCCCTCGCGCCCCTGGCGCGGGCGGCCGACATTGCGAGCACGAAACGCAAGGACGGCACGACGATCGTGCTCACCGACGACATGCCCGGCGCATGCAACCGGCTCAATTTCCACGGCGGTGCGCGCATGGTCCGCGGCAAGACCGTGCAACGCGCGTGCTGGACCTTCGACTGGAAGCAGCGCGTGTTCACCGTGATGCCGCTCACCGCGCGCAAGACCAGCAAGACCCTGCTCACCGGCATCGCGCAGGCGCTGGGCGTGGAGAAGGAAGCGGCGTGGATCGAACAGCACATGCAGGGCGACGACGCCAACAAGGTGTCGCTGCCGGCGCAGGCGTTCACCTGGTACGACAAGAAGGCGAAGCCGACGGCGTCGCGGCGCACCACGGCGCCGCGTCGGGCCTGATCATCGGTCTGGCGCCAGCATGAGGACCGGCTTGCCCTTCTCGACGACGTAGGTCGCCAGCTCCGTCGCTTCCACCTTCCCGACGTTCTTCGCCGAATGGATGGTGCCGGCCGGGATGAACAAGGCTTCGCCGGCCTTCAGCGTGCGCGGTTCCTCGCCATCGAACTGGTACTGCAGCGTGCCCGTCAACACGTAGGCCACCTCCGCGCCCGGATGCGAGTGGCGCCCGAACGCAGCGCCCGGCGCGAACGCGACGCGTACCTGGATGAGTTCGCGGCCGGGAATTTCCAGGTCGTTTCGGCCGACGTCGATGCGCGTGATGCCGGCTTGTTGCGCGAACGTTGCGGGCGCGAGGAGCGCAGCGGCGAGAAGCACGATCCGGATGTGTTTCATGGAAAACCTCGACGCATGGACATCGAGGGCAAACGCACCAATGCCCTTGCACTGGCCATGGGCATGGGGTCGGCGTTCAGTGCATCATCGCCGGCAGGGATCCGGGGAACGCCGATGCACATCCAGGAAAGGCTGCTCGCATCGCCACGGCGGCGGTTCTACGTGGCATGCCTCGGCGCCGTGGCGCTCGGCTATGTCACCACGATCGCCACGCCGAACATCGCGCGCTTCCTCGTGCCCGCAGGCCTGGTCGTCGCATTGGCGTGGGTGCTGCGGGCGCACGTGCAGCAGCATGGGGGCGGATCGGGACGCCTCGTGATGGCCTGGGCCGGGACGTTGCTCGCGCTGCTGTGCTGCACGCTGATCGGCCTGGGCATCGCCATCGCGCAGCAGACCGGGTTCCGCGACTGAGCGGTGCCGCCGCCAATCCGCTGCACCTGATCGTGCTGCCCGGCCTGGACGGCACCGGGGCGCTGCATGGCGATTTCCTGGTTGCGCTGGACGGTGCGTTCTCGTCGACGCGGGTGATCGCGTATCCGACGGATCGCTTCCTCGACCACGCTGCACTCGAAGCGTTCGTCCGCGATGCGCTGCCAGCCGAAGACCCCTTCGTGCTGCTGGGCGAATCGTTCTCCGGGCCGATCGCGCTCGCAATTGCAGCAAGCCAGCCCGCGAACCTCGCGGGCCTTGTGTTGTCGACGACGTTCGCTCGGTTTCCGACGCGCGTCCTGAGCGCCTTGTCGCCGCTCCTGCCGATCGCGCCGGTGCACCACGCGCCGCGGGCGTTGTTGCGCTGGTGGTTGCTGGGCGATGACGCAACGCCCGCACAGATCCATGCGTTGTCGACCACGTTGCAGCGTGTCGCACCGACGGTGTTGCGTCGCCGCAGCCACGCCGCCTTGCGCGTGGATGCCTCGGCGCACCTGGATCGAATCCGCGTCCCGACGCTCTACCTGCGTGGCCGCCGCGACCGTCTCGTTTCGCGCGCAGCCGGCGAATCGCTGCGTACGTCGCTCCCCGACTGCACGTTGGTTGACATCGCCGGCCCGCACCTGTTGTTGCAAGCCGCCCCCCAGGCCTGCGCGCGCGCAGTCATCGACTTCGCGCGACGCCTGCCCGCCTCGCGCAGGATTGCCTGATCAAGGATCGAAAGAAGCGGCCGTGCCGCCGCGTCAAAGCCTTCATCACGCATGCGCCCCCCACACTGTCTGGGCCCCCCGGAGGACGCATGCCCCCGAACCAGCCGTGCCCCAACTGCAGCGCGCAGTCCATTTCGCGCCGACGCATCCTGTTCTCGCGCGGGTTCGCCGACCAGTGCGACCGCTGCGGCGCGGTCGTACGCCTGCGCCCGTCGTGGACGCGCTGGCTCGCCGCGCTCGCGCTCGGTGCGCTGGTGTTGTGGCTCGCGGTCGCGCAATGGCACTGGTCGCACTGGGCCGGTGTGCTCGTCGCGCTGTTCGCCTCGGTGGTCGCTGCGTGGACGTGGCTTGCGGTGGCCGACGTGCCACTCGACGTGCGCCACTGACCGCGCGCCTCAGGCCGTCTCCGAATCCGTCGCCGGCGAGGCCGCCACGCGTGCTCGTCGCACGTCGAGCACGCCCCGCCCGACCCAGAACAGGCCGAGCGCGTCGAACACGACGCTGAGCACGCTGAAATCCCCGAGGAACACGGAGCGCCCGTTGAACAGGCCGATCGCGATGATCAGCGCGCCCCAGAAAAAGTTGTGCATGGATCCCCCAAGCGGCCCCCCGCCGCAGGGCCAGCTTACGGTCATGCCGCGATGCAGCAGGGCCTGCCTCGGCCGCGGGCTCAGGCCTTGCGCAGGAACTGCGTTTTCAGGACCAGGCCCTTGATCTTGTCGGAGTTTCCTTCGATGTGGTCCGGGTCGTCCGCCACCAGGCGGATGCCCTTGATCACCGTGCCCTGCTTGAGCGGGATCGACGATCCCTTGACCTTCAGGTCCTTGATGACGACCACCGTGTCGCCGTCGGCGAGCACGTTGCCGTTGCTGTCGCGCACGACGGCGGACGCGCCCGCCTCCGCGTCCTGCGCATCGGCCGCCCACTCGAATCCGCAGTCGGCGCAGACGTAAAGCGCGCCGTCTGCGTAGGTGTTGTCGAGCGAGCATTGCGGACAGGCGGGAACGGCGGGCATGCGTTGGACTCCGGGGGACGCGCGGATTATCCGCCTACTTCGTCGCCGCTTCGAACGCCGCGCACGACGGGGCGAGCGCCTGTCCGAACGGACCGGCGGTGTAGCCGAGTTCGATGCGCGGCTTCGCGCCGATCAGGTACTCCGCCTGCGACCCCGTCGGCCCCGCCTGCAGCACGATCGCGTGGCGCTTGCCCAGCGGCGTGTCGATGTCGCGTTCGCCGGTGACCTTGATGTCGAACGTGCCTTCGCCCTTGTCGTACTGGAAGAACGGGATCGCGTATTCGTCCCCCGCGCGCAGCGGGAGCGCGGCGAACATCAGGCCGAACAGGTTGCCTTCCCACACGGGCTTGGCGAGCGGTTTGTTCGACGTCGTTTCCTTGCCCGCGTCATCCCAGCGCATTTCGGTGACGCCGGTGCCGGCGTACACATCGCGCACGTGCGGCTTGCCGAAGCGCGTGTTGGTGACTTCGAACGGGCGCAGCGTCTTCGCATCGAGGACGAACACATCGCGCATGTCGAACTTCGCGCCCATGCGCTGGTGGACCACGATCTCGATCGCGGGCTTGCCGGCGTGCGTCGTCCGCTCGAGCGACTGGAAGGTATGGCCGACCACCTGGGACGCGCCGTCCTTCGTGGCGGTGAGCGCGTAGCACCAGGTGCCTTCGGGGAGGCGCGTGGCGTCGGGGGTGGCGGTGGACAGGGCGGCGGCGAGCGCGATGGCGAGCATGGGGGAGGCCTGTGCAGGGGGCGGCTGGGGCTTTTACTATGCCGGCATGAAATCCGGCACGCGGTATTACCACAACCCCCGGTGTTCCAAGTCGCGCGGCGGCCTGGTGCTGCTGGCCGATCGCGGGATCACGCCGCAGACCATCGAGTACCTCCAGCAGCCGCCCTCCGTGAAGGAACTCCGCGAGTTGCTGGTCATGCTCGCCCTGCCCGCGCGCGGCCTGATGCGCACCGGGGAGACGGTCTACAAGGAGCTCGGCCTCGCCGATCCCGCGTTGTCGGAAGACGAGCTGCTCGAAGCGATGCACGCCAACCCCATCCTCATCGAACGTCCGATCTTCGTGCACGAAGGCCGCGCGGTGATCGGGCGGCCGGCCGAAAACGTCCTGCAGTTGCTGGACTGACCCGCCCACGGAGGGCGCCCGCGCATGCTGACGACCCTCGCCATCGCCCTGTCCTTCATCGTGCTGGCGTTCCTCGCGGCGGCGTTGCCGTCGGCGTTCATGCGGCGGCGTTACGGGCACGAACAACCGGCGGAAACGCGCGAGCTCGGACGCGAAGTCACCGCGCGCATCGGCGTGCTGCACGGGTTGATCCTCGGGCTGGTGTTCGGGCAAGTGGTGGCGCAGGACAACGACCTGCGCAACGGCATCCAGGCCGAAGCCGCCGCGGTCGAACAGGTCTGGTACGACGCTGCGCGCTACGGCGGTGCGCCGCAGTTGCAACGCGCCGCCGAGGCCTACATGCACGCGGTGGTCGAGCGCGACTGGCCGCGGCAGCAAGCGCAGGCGCAAGTCAGCGATGAAGGCTGGCGCGCATGGCGCACGATGCTCGACGCCTCCCTCGCGCTGGAACCCGGCAATCGCCGGCAATCCCTGCTCGCGAGCTCCATCCACGCAGAAGTGCTGCAGATCCAGCGCCTGCGCCAGGTGCGCGGCTACCATTCGGCCGCGTTGCCGTTCGAGTTCTGGTTCGCGGCGATCGTGGGGCTGGTGCTGATCGGTGCGGTGATGTTCGTGCACCAGGCCGATCGCAAGCACCTCGCGCTGGTGGGTGCGTATTCCACGTACGCGGGGCTGGTGCTTTTCATGATCTGGGACTTGTCGCAACCGTACAAAGGCATGATCGGCATCGGTCCGGAGGCGTTCGTGCAGGCGCTGGAATCGATTCGTTCGGGTATCTAGGACTCCACGGGGGAAGGCGATGGAACGGCAGGGGATCGCGCGGCGCGCAGGCGTCGTGCTGCTGGTGGCGTTACTGGCGGCGACGGGGGCGATGGCGGCGGAAGACAAGGCGCAGGACGCGAAGGACGTCCCGTTCCTCGGCGGCATGCTGCGCGAATCGCACATCGTCTATCCGCTGAAGGTGGGCGACTGGGGCTTCGTCGGCGAGCATCGCTACGACGACCAGGCCGCGGGCGTGTCGGTGCGCTTTGCGCGCCAGGGCGACAACGCGGGCTGGATCGACGTGTACTTCTATCCCGTGGGCGTGGTGTCGGACGACGACCTGCCGAAGTTCGCCGAGATGGAACGCCGCACGCTGGAAGACACGTGGCTCAGCAAGACCGGCACCGGCGACATCAAGCCGTTGGCGACGTCGGTCGTGAAGCGCAAGGTCAACAAGGACACGAACGTCCCGATCACCACGTTCGCCACCGATTTCGAATACACGTACGAAGGCCAGCATCGCAACTCCGCGATGGTGGTGGCGGTGGATCGCCTGTACGCGATCAAGTTCCGCTACAGCGCGCTGGCCGACCACGCCTCGCGCAACGAGGTGCGCCGCGACATCGAAGCCTTCGCCCACACCCTGCTCCCGACGCTGGACATCGGCAGCAGCGGTGCGTGCTGGGATCCGCCGCCGATCGAAGTGCTGGCGGCGGATGCACCGGATCCGGAGGACGGCGTGCTGGCCACCACGAAGGTCGACGATGTCGTCACCACGTTCGCGATGCGCGACCGCGTGCTGACGCGGCGCAGCCAGGACGATCCGTCGGCCACGCTGATGCAGATGATGGTGATGAGCATGACGGGCCGCCTCTACGACGGCTGCACGGGCAAGGACTCGCAGTTGCCCGAAGTGCCCGAAGGCATGCGCGAAGTGCGCTTCGAATATCGCGCGCCGGATGCTGCGCCGTTGCAGGCCGAACCGATGCGCGCCCGTCGCGCGGGCGTTGGCTGACGCGGATCAGGCCGACGCGGTCACGCGCGCCGGCTTCTGCGGCAGCAGCAGGATCATCGCGACGATCGCCACCAGCAACACGGCCGACGCGGTGTAGCGACTCAGGTCCAGCCCGCCCTTGGCGACGGGCTTGTCGAGGAAGTCCCCCACCACCGCGCCGAGCGGCCGCGTGAGGATGAAGGCCGCCCAGAACAACGCGGTCTTCGACACCTGCGTGCGCAGGTGCAGGAACAGCACGACCAGCAACGCCGCGCCGAACACCACCGCCGCGCCGAGATATCCGAACCCCGCGGTATCGGCGAGCCAGTCGCCGAGCGCGGTGCCCAGCGTCTGCGAGAACATGATCGTCATCCAGTAGAACAATTCCGACGGCGTGTCGCCGACGCTTTCCACCGACACCGAGCCCAGCGTGCGCCGCCACGACCACAACGATGCCAGCAACAGCGCGAGCAGCAGCGCGGTCCCGCCCGCGTAGCCGATGCCGAGCGAGCGGTCCGCGAAATCGGCGAGCGTGGTGCCCACCGTCGTGCTGGCGACCACCGTGGTCCAGTACAGGAAGGGATGGAATTCGCGCGCGCGGATCTGCCAACCCACCGCGACGGCGAAGATGGTGGCGAAGATCGCCGTGCCGACCAGGTACCCCAGGCCCATCGACATCGTGACGGCATCGCCGCCCGTTTCGCCGAGCGTGGTGGCGAGGATCTTGATCAGCCAGAACCCCGCGGTGACGGCGGGGACCTTGGCGACGGCATTGCGCATCGTGTCGTTCAAGCGGTTTCGTCCTCGGGGGCGCCGATCAAGGTGTCGGCGTGGGCGGCGCGTGCACGCGGCGGCGGCGTGAGGCCGGCTGCGCGCCACGCCGCGGACAATGCGAATTCAACGCCGATCGCGACGAGCAATCCGGCGCACGCCGCGGCGAACACATCGGTCGGCCAATGCACGCCGAGGACGAGGCGCGATGCGCCGACCAACGCGACCCAGGCCACCGCGAGCCACAGCGCGAGCGTGCGGTGCGCCGGCCACGCGCGGCCGATGACGAGGCACGCCGCGGTGGCGATCGCCGCGGTTTCGAGCGTGTGGCCGCTGGGGAAACTCGAGCCCCAGTACCACTGCGTGTCCCACAGCGTGGGACGCGCACGGTTGAACGCGCCCTTCGCGAGATAGACCACCAGCGCCGCGGCGAGCGCCGTGGCTGCGACCTGCATGGCATCGAAGCGACGCCCGCCCAACGCCAGCACGACCGTCACGAACGTCACGACGGGCAGCAGGAACGTCGCCGAGCCGGTCAGCGTGATCGCACCGAAGGCCTGGACCATCCACGCCGGCACGACGCGATGCACGCCCAGCAACACCGCCGAATCGAAGGCCTTGCTGCCGCCGCCGATCGCTTCTTCGCTGATCTGCGCCAGCACGACGCCGGCGAGCAGCAGCAATATCCAGAACAGGCGCCGCGCCGTGAACGCCTTCGACCACGTCGGCCGCAAGCGGCTCGCCAGGCCCAGCGCCACGTACAGGCCCAGCACGATGCAGAGCAGTTCAGCGGTTTCGTCGAGCCATCCGGGCATCGTGGTCATTCGCCTATTGCGCCGTGCGCATCAGGCCGTTCTTGTACCGGTAGGCCGCCGTCTCGTAGAAGCTGATCGCTTCCAGCGTCGCGCGCGGATCCTCCGTTTCCACCGGCTGGCCCTGGTCGAGCACGAACGACGGCCTCACCGTGTCCACCTTGCGATGCGGCCCGAGTTGCACGAGGCGATCCCCGTGCAGGTAGCCGAGCAACTGGTAGGTGCCGACGAACGCGCGTGCCTGCGAGGGATGGCGCTGGAACACGTCCAGGCCGTAGAACTGGCTGTCGTAATCCATGCCCAGCAAGCCGAGCAGCGTCGGGCCGATGTCGATCTGCGACATGCGCTCGGTGAAGTGCGCGGGCGCGATGTGCTTCGGCGCGTAGACCCACATCGGGATGTGGTAGCGGAACACCGGCAGCGCGGCCTTGCCCGCGCTGGAGGCGCAATGGTCGGCCGTGATGACGAAGATCGTGTCGTTGAACCACGGCCTGGTGCGCGCACGGCGCAGGAAGTCGCCGATGGCCCAGTCCGTGTAGGCCACCGCGCTGTCGCGCTTGCCCTGCGGCCACGGGCCGCGGCCGGTGGGGAACGTGTACGGACGATGGTTGGACGTCGTCATGATGTGCGCGAAGTACGGCTTGTGCGCCGCGTACGCGCGATCGAAGCGGTCGAGCGTGAGCGTGTACAGGTCTTCGTCGGCGACGCCCCAGATGTTGGCGGCGTGGACCTTGTCCTTCGGGATGTCCTGGCGGTCGTGCACGTCGTAGCCGTTGGCGCCGAAGAACGCGTTCATGTTGTCGAAGGCGCCGTAGCCGCCGTAGAGGAACTCCGACGTGTAGCCCTTCGCGTTGAACACGTGCGCGAGCGAGAACAGGCCTTCGTTGTTCTCTCGCTTGACGATGGATTCGCCCGGCGTCGGCGGCACCGACAGCGCCAGCGCTTCCAGCCCGCGCACGGTGCGCGTGCCGGAGGCGTAGAGATCGTCGAAGACCAGGCTGTCCTTCGCGATCGCATCCAGCTGCGGCGTGAGCGACGGCACGCGGCCGTAGGTGCCGGAGAATTCGGCCGACAGGCTTTCGACGCTGATCAGCACGACGTTGAGGCGGCGTTCGGGCGCTTCGTTGTGGATGCGGCGGGCGATGCCGGTTTTCTCGTCGAACACCGCGTCGGGCGTCGACAACGCATCGCGCACGACGGCGAACGCTTCGGGCAGCGGCACGGTGCGGTAATAGCGGTCGTAATCGAGCGACGCGCTGCGGTACGCGGCGAAGAACTGGTAGATGCCGTTGCCGGCCAGTTCGTTGACGTAGGTGTTGGCGGTGCGGTCCTTGAGGTCGCCCGTGACCACCCACGTGCCAAGCACCGTGAGCACCAGCCACACCGCGACCACGCGGGTGCGTTCGCCGAAATGGGCGGTGTCGTGGCGCACCATGCGCCAGCGCCGCGTGGCATGGAACAGCACGCCGCCCAGCAGGGCCAGGCCCGCCAGGATCCAGCCGACGGGATAGGACTCGCGGATGTTGCCGATCACTTCGTTGGTGTAGACGAGGTAATCGACCGCGATGAAGTTGAAGCGCGACTGGAATTCCTGCCAGAACGTGCCTTCGGCGATCGCGACGAACAGGATCCCGAACAGCATCGCCAGGCACAGCGTCCCGACGAGGATCGTGCCGGACCGGTGCGCCAGCCAGCGCCGCGGCAGCAGCCACAGCACCAGCACCAGCGGCCAGGCCAGGTAGACGAAGGCGAGCATGTCGTAGCCCAGCCCCACCCCGAACGCATACAGCCACAGGCGCGGATCGGCGGGCACGCCGGCGCCGGTGTAGACCAGCAGCCCCAGGCGCGTCAGGGCGCAGAGGGCGAGATACCCGATGCCGAACCAGGCCAGCGGGCGGAATCGTTCGTACAGGGGATGGGCGTGGTGGGCGTGCGTCTGCATGCCGCCATGCTCCGGCCGGGGCCGTAATCGATCCTCAGCGCTGTCTCAGGATTCCGTTAACCTGTGCGCGGCGTCCGCCATTAGGCTTCGCGCATGCACGTCCTGCTCATCGAAGACCAGCACGACATCGCCGCCAATCTCTGGGATTTCCTGGAACGGCGCGGGCACGTCGTGGACCATTGCGCCGACGGCGCGAGCGGCCTGGCGCGCGCGCTGGCCGGCGGATTCGACGCGATCGTGCTCGACCTGGGCTTGCCGAAGCTCGACGGGCTCGACCTGTGCCGCCAGCTCCGCGCGGCGGGCCACGGCGTGCCGGTGCTGATGCTGACGGCGCGGGATACGCTCGATGACATCGTGCGCGGCTTCAACGAAGGCGCGGACGATTACATGGTCAAGCCGTTCGCGCTACGCGAACTCGAGGCGCGGCTCAACGTGTTGCACAAGCGCGCCACGCCGTCCGCGGGCGTGCCACCGAACGTCGGCGGCCTGGCCTACGACCAGGGCGCGATGGCCGCCGTGCGCGAAGGCCGCCGCATTCCCTTGTCGCGTTCGCAGGGCGCGCTGCTTGCGACGCTGCTGCGCAACGCGCCCAACGTGAGCACGCATGCGCAATTGATGCGCGCGGCCTGGGGCAACGAAGACGCCGGCGACCTTGCGGCCCTGCATACCCACATCCATGCGTTGCGTGCGCTGGTCGACCGGCCCTTCGGGACCGCGTTGATCAAGTCGGTGCGTGGCGTCGGTTATCGCCTGGAGGCCGGATGAGCGACGCACCCCCCCGCGTGCCGATGTCGTTGCGACGACGCGTGACGCTGGCGACCACCGCCGTTGGCTTCGCGCTGTCGCTGCTGTTCTCGCTGGCCGTGGACACGGTGACCGAGGATTACGAGCACATCATCGCGGGCGAAATCCTGCAGGGCCAGGCCGACGACTACGGGCTGCGCCTGGCGAACCATTTGCCGGCCACGCTGCCGCAGACGCATCGGTTGAGCGGCTATCACGTGGATTCGCCGGACATGCCGCCGGCGCTGCTGTCGAAGGGCCCCGGCGTGCACGAACTGGAAGATGGCGTCCATGTCGGCGTGTTCGATACGCGTGCCGGGCGGCTGGCGTTCGTCATCGACCTGCGCGACATCGAGCAACTCGAACGCCACCTGCGCATGTTCCTCGCCGCGATGATCGTGGTCGGCACGGGGCTCGCGGGCTGGCTGGGGTGGATGTTGTCGGGCTCCGCGCTGCAGCCGCTCGCGCGGCTGGCGGCCGGCGTGCATGCCCTGCCCGTCCGGCCGGTGCGTTCGCACCTGGCCGAAGGCGTGAGCGACGACGAGCTCGGGGAAATCGCGCACGCGGTCGATGCGTACCAGGGCCGCCTGGTCGAAGCCGACGAACGCGAGCAGGCCTTCCTCGCCGATGCGAGCCATGAATTGCGCACGCCGATCACCGTGGCGCAGGGCGTGGCCGAAGTGATGCTGGATGCACCGACGCACGCGAACGGCGACCTTGCCCGCTTGCAGCGCCTGCAACGGGCGTTGCAGGACATGAGCGGGTTGCTGGAATCCTTGCTGGGCATCGCGCGGCGCACGCCGTTGACGATGGAGTCGCTGGACCTGCGCGTGCTGATGCACGAGGCGGCGGACGCGGCATTCGCCGGGCGGCCGGCGGCACCGGAAGTGGTCATCGATGCCGAAGGCGTGTTGCGGGCGCCGCGCCGCGAGGCCTTGCTGCTGATGCGCGGGTTGATGCGCAAGGCCGCGACCGCCGGCGGCGTGTTGCGCGTGCATGCCGACGCGACGGGCTTCCGGATCGACGGCGCCGGCAGCAGCACGACCGATGCGTCCGCGCGCAGCGACCGCGGCGGTGCCGGCGCGTTGCTCGATCGCCTCGCGCAGCGCCTGGGCTGGACGGTGCATGACGAAGCCGCCGGTGCGGTGCGCCTGGACTGGTCGTCGCCTGCGACGGAGTGAACGATGGCCGACGACCTCGACCAACCGATTTTTTCGGCGCTGCATTCGATCCATCGCGACCTTGCGCTGCGCGCTCCCGGTGCGATGCGGTATCCGCCGGAGGTTGCGCCGTTCTTCGCCGTCGATGACGCCGGCACCGATGCGAGCGAAGCGATTGCGACGTTGCTGGCGCCGGCGGAAACCGTGTTGCTGCTCGGCATCGCACCGCGGCGGCATGACGGGGCGTACCTGCACGCGTTCGCGCAGCTCGCGCAGATGGTGTGCGAGGCGCCGCTGGAGGCCGTCGATGGGCCGGAGATCCTGCCGCTCGGCCAAGCGCATCGCCAGGACGTGCTGGACCTCACCGCGCTCGTGTATCCGCATTACTTCCGCCCGCGCACGATGGACATGGGGCGGTATTTCGGGATCTATCGCGACGGGCGCCTGGCCGCGATCGCAGGCGAGCGCATGGGCTCGGGCACGTCGCGCGAAATCAGCGCCGTGTGCACGCACCCGGATTTCCTCGGGCACGGCTACGCACGGCGCCTGATGGCGATGCTGACCAACGACCTGCTGGCGAAAGGCCTGCGCCCGTTCCTGCACGTGAGCCACGAGAACACGCGTGCGAAATCGATGTACGAACGCATCGGCTTCCGCACGCGGCGGGACATCGGGTTCTGGTCGTTGCGGCGGGATGGCTGAGGCGCGTTATTCGATCATTCGACGGACCATGAACAGGCCCTGCCCCGTCGCGCGCAGCGAGGCCTCCGAGCCCAGGCCGCACCACTGGTTGTCCGACGGCGCGTTCTGCCAGCGATACACCGAAGGCACGCGGTCGTACCCGTTGTTGGAGAAGATCAGGCACGCCGTCGGGTTGAGGAAGGGCTTGAGCGGCGAGTCGGTGACCGTCCAGCTGCCGGTGACCAACCAGATCGACGAATTGCTGCCGTGGATCGGATCGCAGCCCCGCGCCGTGAAATAGACATCCCCGGTCGCGCGGTCGTAGTGCAGGCATTCCCCCGATCGCTGGTTGACGATCACGTACGCGCGTTCGCCCTGCTGCCCGAAGAAGCCCGCGTCGTTGAGGCGATACACGGCCTGGCCGTTGTCGAGCAGTTGCTGGCGCGTCTGGAACTGGCACCACCCGATGTCGCCCTGTGGCATGTTCCACAGGAAGCGTTCGGGACCGCCGTTGCCGTTGTTGCCGTGGATGAGGCAGTAGCCCGCGGCGGGCTTGGCGCCGATATGCGTCCAGTCAACCTGGATCGTGTAAAGGCCCGGATCGAGCTTGCCGTATTGCGCCCATGCGAGGGCGGGCGCGGCGAGGAGGCCACCGGCAGCGATGGCGAGCAGAAGCATGCGGGGATCGCGGGTCATCGGACCTCTCCTTGGTGGGATGCCCGATGGATTGAATGCGAGTGGGTGCGCGCGTCGCTAGGCGATCGGTCTCGACATCAGGACGACACGACGCGCGACGGACGCACCTTGGCTTTGGTCGTCGCGCGCAACCTGGCGCGTTCGTCCACCACCGCCGTGAGCAATGCGCCGCCGAACACGATCAGCGCGGCGTAGTACATCCACACCAGCGCGAGCACCAGCGTGCCCATCGACCCGTACGCCGAACCGGGATCGGCCTGCGCGAGGTACCAGCCGATCGCCGCGCGCCCGAGCACGAACAGCAACGCCGTCGCCGCCCCGCCCTGCACCGCCCGCTTCCAGCCGACGGGCCGATCCGGCAGGTAGTGATACGTGAGCGCGAAGCCGATGGCGTAGATCAGCCACGCCGCGACGCTGGCCATCAGCGGCAGCATCCATTCCACGCGCGCGAAGGCGATCTGCAACACCGTGCTGACCGTCATCGACACCAGCAGCAGGAACCCCAGCGCGAACACCAGCCCCAGCGAGAACACGCGCTTGCGCAGCCACGCCATCAGGCCCGGCAGGTGCGTGGCGTCGGTGCGGAAGATGCGGTTGAGCACGTCCTGCAATTGCGCGAACACGGCGGTCGCGCCGATGAAGAGCAGCAGCACGCTCCACCAGCCCGCGATCGAACCGGTGTCGGGGCGTTGCGCGGCGTTGTCGACGATGGTGCGCGCCACCTTCTCGGCATCGGTGCCCACCAGCAACGCGATCTGCTGCATCAGCGCGTCCTGCGCGCCCGGCAGCAGCGCGCTCGTCAGCCACACGAGGATCAGCAGCAGCGGCGCGAGCGACAGCAAGGCGTACAGCGCGAGCGCGGCGGATTGCGACAGCAGGTCGGCGTCGATGAAGCGGCGCAGCAGCGCACCGGCCAGGCTGCCTTGCGCGCGGCGGATCAGGGCTTCGATCGCCGGCGCACGGACGCTCTTGCCGCTTTCGGCGCGGGGCGCGGTTTTCTTCTTCGTGGGATCGAGCTTGGTGGCGAGCTTCGGTTTGGCCATGGCGCGAGCATGGCCCGCGCGTGCGTGAATGCAGCGGCTAGACGGACTTGCCGATCCGCAGCGCGCTCACCTTCGCCGGCGCGGCGAAGCTGTCGCTGCGCGCTTCGGCCCAGAACTGCTGGAACACCGCATGGTCGGGGATGTGCGCCAGGAGTTCGCCGGGCTTGAGGAAGCGATACAGCGCAGCCAGCGAACGGACTTCGACCGGCGAGACGCGGCGCAGGATGTGTTCCGGGCCGAGTTCGCCGGGGTGTTCCAGGCCGGCGGCGCACAGCAGGTCGCGCAGCGCGTGCAAGGTGTTCTGGTGGAAGTTGTGCACGCGCGTGGCCTTGTCGGTCACGTCCAGGTGCTTCCAGCGGCGCGGGTCCTGCGTCGCCACGCCCGTCGGACAGCGGTCGGTGTGGCACGACAACGACTGGATGCAGCCCAGCGCGAACATGAAACCGCGCCCCGCGTTGCACCAGTCCGCACCCATCGCCATCGTGCGCGCGATGTCGAAGGCGCTGACGATGCGGCCGGCGGCGCCGATGCGGATCCTGTCGCGCAGGTCCAGCCCCACCAGCGTGTTGTGCACCAGCATCAGTGCTTCGTGCATCGGCACGCCGACGTGGTCGATGAATTCCGCCGGCGCGGCACCCGTACCACCTTCGGCGCCGTCGACGACGATGAAGTCCGGGAGGATCTGCGATTCGTGCATCGCCTTCGCGATGCCGAACCATTCCCACGCATGGCCGATGGCGAGCTTGAAGCCGGTGGGCTTGCCGCCGGAAAGGTTGCGCAGCCGATCGACGAACTGCAGCAGTTCCATGGGCGTGGTGAACGCGGTGTGGCGCGCGGGCGAAATGCAATCCACGCCTTCCTGCACGCCGCGCACCGCGGCGATCTCCGCGCTCACCTTCGCGGCCGGCAGCACGCCGCCGTGGCCGGGCTTTGCGCCTTGCGAGAGTTTCACTTCGATCATGCGCACTTGTTCGTGCGCGGCGCCGACCTTGAATTTTTCCTCGACGAACCTGCCCTCGGCATTGCGGCAGCCGAAGTAGCCCGAACCGATTTCCCACACGATGTCGCCGCCGTTCTCCAGGTGATAGGGCGACAGCGAGCCCTCGCCGGTGTCGTGGTAGAAGTGCCCGCGCCGCGCGCCTTCGTTCAATGCGCGGATCGCGGCGGCGGACAGCGCCCCCCAGCTCATCGCGGAGATGTTGAACACGCTGGCGGAGTACGGCTTCGGGCGGTCGGCGCCGATGTCGATGCGGAAGTCGTCGCTCGGGATGGCAGACGGGCGCATCGAATGGTTGATCCATTCGTAGTCCACGCCGTACACGTCCTGCAGCGTGCCGAAGGGGCGCGTGTCGTTGACGGACTTGGCGCGCTGGTAGACGAGCGCGCGTTCGAGGCGGGAGAACGGGGTTTCGACCGTGTCGGATTCGACGAAGTACTGGCGGATCTCCGGGCCGATGGATTCCAGGCCGAAGCGGAAATGCGCGAGCAGCGGGTAGTTGCGGCGCAGCGTGCTCTTCTTCTGCGCCAGGTCGATGGTGCCGAGGATCGACAGGCCCAGGAACACCGCGAACGCCCAGAGCCATTGCAGGTTGTGCCGCGCGTAGAGGCCGGTGACGACCATCGCGATGAGGCTGATGAGATACGCGGAGAAGCGGCTGAGCGACATCAGGACCTCATGGAGTTCGTTTACAACCGCGCGTCGACGGCATCCTTCGGGAACAGGCTCTTGATGTCGTAGTACACCGCGTTCGCGTGGCCCAGCCGGCGCAGGCCGTCGATGCCCAGCGCCTTGAACTCATCATGCGCCACGCAGATCACGACGGCGTCATAGGCGCCGGCCTCGGGCGTATCGACGAGGCGGATGCCGTACTCCTGCAAGGCTTCGTGGGCGCTGGCCCACGGGTCGTGGATGTCGACGGTGGCGCGGTAGTCCTCGAGCTCGCCGGCCAGTTCGACCACGCGCGTGTTGCGCAGGTCGGGGCAGTTTTCCTTGAACGTCAGGCCCAGCAGCAGGATGCGCGCGCCGGCGATCGTGAGGCCGCGCTGCACCATCAGCTTGATCACTTCGGCGGCAACCTGCTGCCCCATCGCATCGTTGATGCGGCGGCAGGCGAGCAGGATGTCGGGGTAGTAACCCGCGGCCTGTGCGCGCTGGATCAGGTAATACGGATCCACGCCGATGCAATGCCCGCCGACCAGGCCCGGGCGGAACGGCAGGAAGTTCCACTTCGTGCGCGCGGCTTCCAGCACTTCCGTCGTGTCGATGCCGAGGCGATGGAAGATCAGCGCGAATTCGTTCATCAGCGCGATGTTGACGTCGCGCTGCGTGTTCTCGACCACCTTCGACGCTTCGGCCACCTGGATGCTGGAGGCCTTGTGCGTGCCGGCGGTGATGATCGTCTGGTACAGCGCGTCGACGAACGTCGCGGTGTCCGGCGTGGAGCCGGCGGTGACTTTCGGGATGTTGGCCAGGCGGCGTTCGCGATCGCCCGGGTTGATGCGTTCCGGGCTGTAGCCGACGTGGAAGTCGTGGTTGAAGCGCAGGCCGGAGGTGCGTTCGAGTTCCGGCACGCAGATTTCTTCCGTCGCGCCCGGGTAAACGGTGGATTCGTAGATCACCACGTCGCCGCGCTTGAGCACGGTGCCGATCGAGCGCGAGGCGGAGATCAGCGGGCTGAAGTCCGGGCGCTTGTGTTCGTCGATGGGCGTGGGGACGGTGACGATGAAGACGTCGCGGTCGCGCAGCGCGGTGAGGTCGGAGGTGAAGCGGAGCTGCGTGGCCGCGGCGAGTTCGTCAGGCGTGACTTCCCGGTTGCTGTCCCCTGCCCCTTGCGTCAACGCCGCGATCCGGGATGGATCGATGTCGAACCCCAGCGTGTCGCTGCGGCGGCCGAAGGCCACGGCCAGCGGCAAGCCGACGTAACCCAGGCCGATGACGGCGATGCGTGCGGTGGTGGTGTCGCGCATGGAGGCCCCATTCCGGGAGGCGGAATGGGGCGGAGTCTCTCACGCGCAAGGTCCCTGCTCCAGCGTGGCAATGGACATCGGGCGGGCTGGAAGCGCGTGACCTCTTTTTCAGAACGGATAGAAGTCGAGCTGGAAGCCGGTCACCTGTATTTCGGCATTCATGTTCCCAGGGTTGACCCTGACTCGCCAGGTGCCGCCCGTCGCTTCGTTGACGTTGAATGTATAGGTCGCTCCTCCCACGACATCGATGAGGTGGTCGTGGCTGTAAACCGTGCCGTCCGGAGCGATGAGCTGGACGGCGGAGTAGTAGCCGTGCACGAAGTACCCTTCATTCCAGACCTGGACGGTGACGCGCCTGGCCACGGGGATCCTGGGGATATTGACGTTCATGGACGGGCCTGCGTCGCCGAATGTGTTGGCGGTAATTCTCCTCGCCGTCCAGGACGTCCATTGCGAATGCGGCACGTACACCTTGGAGCTCGCGCGCGCCAGGCCCTCGGCTGGCGTGCCCGTCGCGGAGCGCGGTGTGACCACCACTTCGACCTCGTACGTCATGGCCGCAGCTTGCACCGCGTACGTCGCGAATGCGTTGCCGCGACCCATCTTGAGGGTTGCATCGGTTTCCGGGATCCGCCACCTGTAGTTGGTGCCGCTCGTTGAGGTGTCCTGCCCATCGCCATCCACGTCCTGGTAGCCAGGGTTTGCAGTCAGCGTCTGCAAATAAATAGGCCTGCCGGTGATGGTTGGATTCGCGGTTGGCGCAGAGCCGGGACTGGTGACCGTGGCGGTCGGAGTACTCCAGACCTGGTCGCCCGTTCGCGTACCCGTTGCGCCGGTTGCGGAATTCGGAGTGACAACGAACAACAACTGGTGGCCGACATCCTCTGGTCGCACGACGTAGGTCGCGCCCGAGCCCACGGGGCAGAAGGTGTTGTGCTGGCACCACTGGATGGTCGTTCCGCTTTCCAGGTCGTTCTCGTCGTCGCGGTACTTGTGGATCGCACGCAGCGTCTGGCCGACCATCGGACTGCCTTCAATCCTCAGGTCGTACGCGACCGGCTTGGACGCAGGCACTGCGATCGTGGTGACCACGCTCCTGGCATTCGCCGGATCCGTGTTCGGCGTGCCCGACGCGCTCACCGGCGTGACTTCGAACACCAGCCACTTGCCTTGGTCGTCTGCAACGGGCGTGTACGTGCTCGCGGTGGCGCCACCGATCTGCACCTTGTTGAGCGTGCCGGCGGCGTTGTCGACGCGGTACCACCTGTAGGTGTGGGTGCCCGGTGGGTCGCTTTGTGCGTCCTGGTAGCCCTGCGGGTTGCCGGTGAGCACCGAGCCCACCTTCACCGTGCCGGTGATGGTCGGGTTGGTCATCGTCGGCGCGGTGCCGGCCACCACGGCGGTCTCCGCACTCCAGACCACGTTGCCCGTGCGCGTGGCCGTGGTGCCCGTCGCGGACTTCGGCGTGACGTTGAAGACCAGCTTGTGGCCAACGTCGGAGGCCTTCACCACGTACTCGGCGCCGGTGTTGTCGCCAATGCTGCAGCCCACGTTGCTGTGACACCACTGGAACGTCGTTCCGCTTTCCAGGTCGTTCTCGTCGTCGCGGTACTTGTAGAGCGCACGCAGCGTCTGGCCGACGATCGGACTGCCTTCGATGCTCAGGTCGTACGCGACCGGCTTGGACGCAGGCACTGCAACCGTGGTGACCACGCTCCTGGCATTCGCCGGATCCGTGTTCGGCGTGCCCGATGCGCTCACCGGCGTGACTTCGAACACCAGCCACTTGCCCTGGTCGTCTGCAACGGGTGTGTACGTGCTCGCGGTGGCGCTGCCGATCTGCGTCTTGTTGAGCGTGCCGGCGGCGTTGTCGGCGCGATACCACCTGTAGGTGTGGGTGCCCGGCGGGTCGCTTTGTGCGTCCTGGTAGCCCTGCGGGTTGCCGGTGAGGATCGAGCCCACCTTCACCGTGCCGGTGATCGTCGGGTCGGTCATGGTCGGCGCCGTGCCGGTCACAACGGCGGTCTCCGCACTCCAGACCACGTTGCCCGTGCGCGTGGCCGTGGTGCCGGTGGCCGACTTCGGCGTGACGTTGAAGACCAGCTTGTGGCCAACGTCGCTCGCCTTCACGACGTACTCGATGCCGGTGTTGTCGCCGATGCTGCACGTGACGCTGCTGCGGCACCACTGGAACGTCGTTCCGCTTTCCAGGTCGTTCTCGTCGTCGCGGTACTTGTAGAGCGCGCGCAGCGTCTGGCCGACGACGGCGTTGCCTTCGATGCTCAGGTCGTACGCGACCGGCTTGGACGCCGGCACTGCGATCGTGGTGACCTTGAAGGCCTCGAGACCCACGTTCGGCGTGCCCGTCGTCGCCTTCGGCACTACCCCGAACACCAGGAACTTGCCCTGGTCGTCGGCGGTGACGACATACGTCAGTGCGGTGGCGCTGGCGATGGCGACGCGGTTGGTGGTGCCGGCGGCGTTGTCGGCGCGGTACCACTGGTAGGTGTGCGTACCTTCCGGATCGTTTTCCGCGTCCAGGTAGCCCACTGCACCCGTCAGCGTCTGCTGCGACATCGGCACGCCGAACTTGTAGTTGAAGTTCAGCATCAGCTTCGTGTCGCTGGGGCCACCGATGGCCTTGTCGTGCTCCACGCTCACGCCGATCAACGGCACGGGCGACCACGCGATCTTCGCGCTCCACACGTTGGGGTTCTCGAGCGTGTTGCCGGTGCCGAACACATCGACGCGTTCGCCCTGCCACCACGTGCCCTTCAATGTGAGATCGAGGCCCGGCAACTTCGACGGACTGTAGGTGATGCCGAGGTCGTAACCACTCGCGGCGCGTTCCTGGATGTCGTCGTTGTCCTTGACGTCGTACCAGCTATCGGACAACGGCGCGTACGTGTTGGCGAACCACCGCGTGCTTTGCGTCGCGGCTTCCACGCCCACGCCCACGCGGTTGGCGCCCGCCTGGAAGTCGTGGTCGTAGAACACGTTCGCGCCGAACAACGCCTTCTTGTCCGGCGTGACGTAGCGATACACCAGGCCGACGTTGCCGGTCGGTCGATCCAGTTCGTTGTGGGCGCCCACCTGCAGCAGCCAGTTGTTGCCGATGCCCTCTCCGGACAGCACGCCGATGGTCTGCAGGTTGAAGTCCAGGCCGCCGTCCTCGCTCCACGACGCAGAACCGGTGAGGTTGCCGAGGAACGGATTGCCGCTGCTCTTCGCCGCCTGCACGCCCGCGGACAGGCCGGTGTTCACGACTTCCTGCACCACCTGGTTCTTGAGGTCCGGGGTGAGTGCGGTGCTGTTGTTCTGCGACGAGGCGACGAAGTTCTTCGCGACCGTCGTGGCCTTGGCCGCGGCGCTTTCGGCGAGCCTGCGGTTCGCTTCGGCTTCGGCCTTGCTCGTGTTGCCGCCGCCGATGTCCGGCAGCTTCGACTTGATCTTGTCGGTTTGCGCGCGCGATTTCGCTTCCAGCAACGCTTCGCGCTTCTTGCGCTCGTCTTCGGTGAGGACTTCGGATGAGGAGGTTTCGGCCTCGCCCGCCTTCGCCGTGGCGGCGCCGAGCGAAATGACCAAGGACACCGCAATCGCCTTCGCGATCCTCGTGGGAGTAATTCGATTGTTGCTATGTGACATTGGATGGCGCCCCCGCGCAGAAAGTGGGGCGCATTCTTCCGGCCGATTGCCTATCGAAGTAGTCGTCGCATTCCTGTGTCGGAGTACGAAACTTCCTCGCTAGACAGAAGAATCATGCGTGCATGTTCTCGGCTAGCGCGATGTGCGGCGGATTCGCAACACGCAGGTTCCCTGCGCATCCGTTGATAGCCGGATACGACGTTTCCTGCGGTTGCTGCGAATCCGTGTCGCACGTCGCGTGGTACTTCCCGCGCCCCGCGGGAGACCGCGCTGATCCCCGTTCGGTGAGCAGCGGCGCCAGCAAAACACCGGGCCCGGGGATGCGCTATGGCCCCTTGGGGCATTGGCCCGGAGGCATTCGTGCAAATTCAGTGCGGAGACGCGAATCGTCTACGGAAAGAGGCCATCCGCCGCGCACGGCATGGGAGCGATCAACTGTTCGCCCTGGTTTCGGACATTGCCGACGGCAGGGTCGACTTCGTGGAAGACGAGCGAAGGCTCCGGTGCGGCATGCGCGATTTGCATCGCCCGGTCTGCATCGCCGTGCAACCAGTCGTGCAACAACTCGGGCGGCAGGATCAGCGGCATCCGGTCGTGCACCGGGCGGATCACCGGATCGGCTGCACGCGTGACAACGCTATAGGTCAGCAACTGTCCGCCCGCGCCGTTGCTGCGCGACTCCCACACGCCGGCGAACAACATCACCGGCGAACCAGCCAGCGTGATGTAGTGCGGACGCTTGCGCCCATCGATCACCGGCCACTCGTAATACCCGGTGGCGGGCACCAGCGCACGGCGTCGCTTGAAGGGTTCGCGGAACGCAGGTTTCTCCGCGATCGATTCCAGGCGCGCGTTGATCGTGCTGTAGGCGAGCCGCGTGTCCTTCGACCACGCCGGCAGCAACCCCCAACGCATGGTTTCGACGCGACCACCGCCGCCTTCGCTGGCGACGATCACGGGACCCGGATCGGTGGGCGCGATGTTGTATGCCGCCGGAGGCGCGTCCTCCTCCGGCGTGATCAGGTCCAGCATCCGCGAGAAGTCGCGGACCTGCTGCCAGGTGAAGTTACGGGTGAATCGTCCGCACATGGCGGCGATCCTATCGCAGGCGCATCAAGCCGAATTCAGTGCTTGCGATCGCCCTTGTCCCCTTCCCCACGCGGCGCCTCGTGGGCGGCCTGGTGTTGCTGGTCCCGGCCCAGGGACTTGCCCAGGTCGTCGGACTCGGCGAAACGCCCCTTGTTGTCCCGGCGCTGGAGGCGTTTGTCGCCGGGGGTGGGTTCGACCAGTTCGCGCTTTGTCATCACGACCTCCTGCTGGCGGTTTGGTAGCGTCCGTTGATACCTCTGCCGGTGGTGGAGAGCCCGTGATGGAACCGTCATGAGCCTGACCGAGTACCGCCGCAAGCGACAGTTCGACAAGACGCGCGAGCCCGCCCCGGGCAAGCCGTTGCCGAAGGGCGAGCGCCCCATTTTCGTGGTGCAGCTGCATCACGCGTCGCGCCGGCATTACGACTTCCGGCTGCAGGTCGGCGATGCGCTCAAGAGCTGGGCGGTGCCGAAGGGGCCGAGCTACGACCCCAAGGTGAAGCGCATGGCCGTGGAAGTCGAAGACCACCCGGTGTCCTACGCATCGTTCGAAGGCGACATCCCGCACGGCGAATACGGCGGCGGGCACGTGGCCTTGTTCGACCACGGCGTGTGGTCCACGCCCTACGACCCGGAAGCGCAACTCGCGAAGGGACATCTGCGTTTCGAGTTGTTCGGCGAGAAGTTGAAGGGCGAGTGGCATCTCGTGCGCTCGGGCAAGGCCGCGCGACAGCCGACGTGGCTGTTGTTCAAGGAGAAGGACGCGTATGCCGGCCCCGTGGAAGCCGACGAACTGCTGGACGATGTGACGCCCCCGCCCGGTGCTCCGAAAAAAGCGGCAAAAAAGACCGCGAAGAAAATCGCAAAAGTTGCCCCCAAGCGACGCCGCAAAGTCGACTGGGCCGCGAAGGCTTCGAAGCTCCCCGGCGCGAAGAAGGCCACGCTCCGCAACGAAGCCTTCGAACCCCAACTCGCGAAACTCGGCGACACCGCGCCCAGCGGCGCGCAATGGATCCACGAAGTGAAGTGGGACGGTTACCGCCTCGTGGCGACGATGGTCGGCGGCAAGGTGCGCATCTGGTCGCGCAACGCCATCGAATGGACGGCGAAGGTGCCGGAGTTGCGCGCGGCGCTCGAAGCCCTGGGCGTGCAAAGTGCGGCCTTCGACGGCGAACTCATCGCGGGCCGCGGCACGCAGGCGGATTTCAACCTGCTGCAGGCCACGCTGTCGGGCGAACAACAAGGCGCGTTGTCGTACGTGCTGTTCGACCTGCTGCACCTGGAAGGCGTGGATCTGCGAAAGGCACCGCTGGTCGAACGCAAGGCGTTGCTCGAAGACCTGCTGTCCACGCCGACCCCCCACCTCGCCTACAGCTCGCACGTCCCCGGCGACGAAGGCGACGCCGCATTCGCGCTCGCGTCGGAGCAGCAATTCGAAGGGATCATCTCCAAGCGCGCGCAAGGCGCGTACCACGCGGGGCGCGGCGACGACTGGCGCAAGACGAAGCGCCTGGACTCCGACGAGTTTGCCGTCGTCGGCACCACGCCGGGGCAAGGCGCGCGCACGGGCTTCGGTGCGTTGCTGCTCGCGCGGCCCGATCCGGAGCACGGCTGGTCGTACGCCGGCCGCGTCGGCACGGGCTTCACCGGCGAATTGATCCGCGAGATCGTCGAACACATCGGCAAGCGCAAGACCTCCACCACGCCCACGGTGTACGTGCCGCCGAATGCGATCACGCCGGCGGACGGCAAGCGCGCGACCTGGTTCAAGCCTGCGTTCGTCGTCGAGGTGTTCATCCGCGGCATCGGCAACTCGGGCGTGTTGCGGCAGCCGTCGTTGAAAACGCTGCGGCTGGACAAGGACGTGGACGACCTGCTGGATTCCGATCGCGCGCCCGCGAAAAAGGCGGCGAAGAAGACAGCCACGAAACGCGCCGGCGCCACCGCGCGCGAACGCGCCCCCGCCCCCGAAACCCGCCTCAGCAGCCCGACGAAAATCATCTTCCCCGACCGCGGCATCACCAAGCTGCAGGTCGCCGAGTACTACCGCGCCGTCGCACCGCACTTGCTCGCCGGCATCGCAGGCCGCCCGCTTTCGATCATCCGCTGCCCGAGCGGTGCGGGGAAACCGTGCTTCTTCCAGAAACACCACACCGCAGGCCTCGACGTCGTGCGCTTCGTGCGCCTGAAGGAAGAAGCCGGCATCAATGCGAACTACCTCGTCGTCGACGATCTCGCCGGCCTGATGGAACTCGTGCAGTTCAACGCGCTCGAGTTCCACCCGTGGGGCTCGCACGCCGACACGCCCGACATCGCCGACCGCATCGTGTTCGACCTGGACCCCGGCCCCAACGTGCCGTTCGCGGAAGTGAAACGATCCGCGCAGCAAGTCCATGACCTGTTGCAACAACTCGGCCTGCAATCCTTCCTCCGCACGACCGGCGGCAAGGGCCTGCACGTCGTCGTGCCGTTGAACCCCGGCAATCGCTGGCCGTTGGTGAAGCAATTCGCGAAAGGGTTCGCCGAAGCGCTCGCGGGCTCGGAGCCCGATCGCTACCTCGCCACCGCCACGCTGAAACTGCGCCCGGGGAAAATCTTCGTCGACTACCTGCGCAACGGGCGCGGCGCGACCGCGGTGGCGTCGTATTCGCTGCGCGCACGCGACGGCGCACCGGTGGCGGTGCCGCTGGCGTGGCGCGAACTGGCCGCATTGAAGCGCGGCGACGCCTTCGACCTCGATGCCACCGTCGCGCGGCTGAAGAAGCAACGCAAGGATCCGTGGGCAGGCATCGACACGATCCGGCAAGACCTGGCGTCCCTGGGCTGACCCGCCGGTTCCGCACGCGACAACTGTGACGCGCGATTCAACTCCGGCGCGCGCCGGTTGACCCTGCCCCGCCCCGCAACGACCCTCTCGCACGCCCCACGCAAGGAGCGTCGCGATGATCGGCCCAAGGATGCGCTGGACCCTGTCGTTGTTCGCAGCGCTCGCGGGCGCACCCGCCGCCCACGCGCAGCAATGCCCCGCCACCGTCCCGTCGCAGGGCGCGCCCATCGCCGCCCCGCTGCCCGTGTTCCCCGCCGACAACTGGTGGAACACCGACATCAGTGCCGCGCCGGTCGACGGCAACTCCGCCAGCTTCATCGCTTTCCTCAACAACGGCGGCACGCGCAAGTTGCATCCGGACTTCGGTGGCGAGGAATCGCCCGGCAGCACCACGATCTACGGATTCCCGTATGCCGTCGTCGATGGCAGCCAACCGCTGCAACCGGTCACGTTCGACTACTGGGACGAAAGCGATGGCGTGAACCCGCAGACCGGCGCAGGCGTGCCGTTCTATCCGATCCCCGCGCAGGCGATCTCGCAGGCGCACTGGGTGGAAGGCGGATCGCCGGCGAGCGTGGACGAACGCAACGACAACGATCGCCACCTGCTGGTCATCGACTGCACGCACCGCACGCTCTACGAGCTCTACAACGTCTGGTATTCGACCGCGCAGCAGCGCTGGTACGGCGGGTCCGGTGCGTTCTTCGACATGACGCGCAACGATCGCCGCCCGGACACCTGGACCTCGGCAGATGCGGCGGGCCTGGCGATCTTCCCGGGCCTGGTGCGTTACGACGAAGCCGCCTCCGGCGCGGAGATCAACCACGCCTTCCGCGTCACCGTGCGCACCAGCAACGGCCACGTGTATCCGGCCTCGCACACCGCGGGCAGCACGGCGGGCGCGTTGCCGATGGGGGCGCGCCTGCGCCTGAAGACCAGCGTCAACGGCGTCGATCCCGCGCTGCGCACCACCGACCCGATGGCGCGCGGCATCTTCCGCGCGATGCAGAAGTACGGATTGATCGTCGCGGACAACGGTTCGGACATGTACATCTCCGGCACCTTCGACGTGCGCTGGAACAACGGCACGCTCAACCCCGCGTTCTCGACGCTGAGCGCCAGCGACTTCGAGGTGGTGCAGCGCGGGTGGAAGCGGGCGCCCGGCCTGCCGTCGCTGTCGATCGACGACGTGTCGGTGAGCGAAGGCCAGTCGGGCACCCGCACGGCGAGTTTCGCGGTGCGCCTCTCCGCGGCGTCGACCTCCACGGTGACGGTGTCGCTGGCCACGTCCAACGGCACGGCGCAGGCGGGCAGCGATTACGTGAGCGCGAGCGGTTCGCTGAGCTTCGCGCCCGGGCAGACGGCGCGTTCGTTCGACGTGGTCATCAACGGCGACCTCGCGCGCGAACCCGACGAGACCTTCCTGGTCACGCTGTCCAACCCGGTCAACGCCACCTTGCTCGACGCCCAGGCCACGGGCCGCATCCTCACCGACGACGCGCGACGCACGGGGGGCGCGCAACGCCCGGTAGCCAGCTCGACCACGGTGGCAGGTGCGAGCGCCGTCCCCACCACGACGACGCCGGTGGCGTCGCCACGACCCGCGGCTTCCTCGCCCCCGGCCTGCAGCCGATGGCACCAGACCGGCCTCGAAGGCCTGTTCCTCTGCGTCGATTCGCTGGGCGACCGTCTGTCCCGCGAAATCGACCGCTGGTTCCGCTAACGGGGGTGACCGATGCTCACCCCCGCATTCATCAAGTAGGGTAGCGGCGCGCCCAGAAGTCACCCCCGGGGGCTATCTAAGGTCACGGGGTTACCGCTATCGGACATGCCCAAAAGGACCTGACGCGCAATGTCACCTGCCCAGGACGCTCCGCGGCACAGGAATCTGAGCGATTCACGGCGCTGAATAGGCCGCTTTTGTGATGTGCGTCACATTTTTGTGATGGAAATGTGATCGCCCCGTGATTTTTGTTGCGGCGTATACCTGAGGTCACTAGCTTTCGCCCCGCTGACGCCGTCCGCGTCGAGCACATTTCACGTGCACTAGGGGAATACTCAATGCGTACCGCTCTTCTCGCCGCCGCAACCGTGGGCGTGCTCTTCGCTGCCAGCAACGCCACCGCCGCCACGGCCACCGGCTCGTTCCAGGTCACCGCCACCGTCAACGCCAGCTGCGTCGTCACCGCGTCCCAGGCCGTCGCGTTCCCGGTCTATGACCCGGCCAACACCCACTTCGCCGCCAACGACGACGCGACCGGTTCGATCGACGTGCGCTGCACCAAGGGCACCGCGCCGGTCATCACGCTCGACGAAGGCCTGCCGGCCAACAAGGCGGGCACGTCCAGCTGCACGACCCCGCTCCGCCAGATGGCCAGCGGCACCGACCGCCTGCCGTACTTCCTGTACCAGAACACCGGCCGCACCACGGTGTGGGGCTGCACCTCGGGCACCAATTCGCTGACGATGGTCGCCGCGCCGTCCAACGCCGCCCGCACGGTGACGGTCTACGGTCGCATCCCGATGAACCAGGACGTCCCCACCGGCTCCTACGCCGATACGGTCACGGCCACCCTGACCTTCTGATCCACCGGGCCCGGCGGCGACGCCGGGCCCTTTCGGTACCTTCGCAATGCGCATTTCCCGGCTTCGTCGACATGCGGCGCTCAGCGCGCTCGCCCTCGTGACCTCGATCGCCGGCATCGCTTCGGCGGCGCAGATCAGCCTCAACAACACGCGCGTCCATCTCGATGGCACGCATCCGGTCGAAACGCTCGTCCTGACGAACCAGGAAAGCGAGCCGCTCGACATGGAAGTGAAGGTGCAGCGCTGGCAGCAGGGCGCCGACGGCAAGTGGCAACTCCAGCCCGACGCCGGCGGCCTGGTCGTGCATCCGCTCATCCTGACGATGCAGCCCAACGGCGAAGCGCGTCTGCGCGTGGGCACCATCTCGCCCAACGTCACCTCCGAAATCGCCTATCGCATCGAAGTGCAGGAACTGCCCGGCCGCAAGCAAGTGCAGGCCGGCGCGGTGCGCATGCTCACGAAGCTGAGCATCCCGGTCTTCGTGCAGCCGCCGAAGGCGAAGGCCGCGTTGTCGTTCACCGTCGACAGCGTCGACGGCAAGGGCACGCTGCTCGATATCCGCAACACCGGCACCGGGTTTTCCGGTCCGTCCGACGCCAACGTGCGCGTGCTCGATGCCAACAACCGCGTCCTGCAGGAAGGCCACGTCACCGTCGGCTACTTGCTGGCCGGCGCCCGCCTGCCGACGCGCGTCGCGCTGAAGGACTCGGTCTGCGCGCATGCCGCGCACATCGAAGTGAAACTCACCGATTCGGCGCCGATGACCGCCGATGTCGCGCCCGGAGCGCGCCGATGCGCGCCCTGACGGACGGCCCCGGCCTGCCGCCACCGCCCGTTCGCCCGTCTTCCCGAAACGCCCGTTCGCGGCGGTTGCGTCGTCGCCTGCTCGCGCTCTGCACGGGCCTGGCGCTCGCAGGCTCCGTGCACGCGCTGCCCGGCGACGAAACGCTGCTGCTCGACCTGTGCATCAACGATCGCTGCGTCGGCGTCGCGCCCGTCATCGCGCGCGGCGACGACGTGCTCGTGGATCGCGAAGCGCTCGCCGCCGCCAGCATCGATACCTCCGCCGTCACGCCCGAACACCTCGGCGAACGCGATTTCATTTCGCTGCACCAGCTCAACCACGGCAGCACGTTCGCGATCGATCGCTCGCTGCTGCGCCTGGACCTGCACCTGCGCCCGGAGCGCCTGCCGCACCAGGACGCGTCGCTGTATTCCCGGCCGGCCGTCGCGGAACAAGGCACGCAGTCGTGGACCGCGTTCCTCAACTACGCCGCCACCGTGGGCAACCACGACCAGCGCAACGTCTTCTTCGATGCCGCCGTGGGTCGCGGCAACGCCGCGCTGCGCAGCACCGGCGGCTGGGACGATCTGCTCGGCTGGCAGCGCGGCCTGACGCGTTTCGAATACGACCAGGTCGACGGCCTGCGTCGCTGGACGGTCGGCGACCAGTACGCCATCGCGCGCGATCCGCTCGCCGGCGGCCAGCTGCTTGGCGGCATCGGCGTCGAACGCGCGTTCGACCTCGATCCGTACCTCATCACGTTCCCGCAGCCTTATTACTCCGGCGTGCTCGAAGCCCCCGGCACCGTCGAGGTCTATTCGAACGGCACGCTCATCGGCCGCAGCGACCTGGCGGCCGGTCCGTTCACGCTCGAGCGCCTCGGCATCACGCCGGGCCGCAACGACGTGCGCGTGATCGTGCGCGACCCGCTCGGCAACCGCAGCGAACTGGCCACGCAGTCGTATTACGGCGGCAGCCCGCGCCTGCTCGCGAAAGGCCTGAGCGAATACGCCGTGCGCCTGGGCGCGCCGCGCACCGACAGCGGCTTCGGCGACGGCGGTTACGCGAGTTCGCTGGCGATGCAGGCCTGGTATCGCCGCGGCCTGTCGCAGGACTTCACGCTCGGCGGACGCATCGAAGGCAACGACACGCTGCGCAACGTCGGCATGGACACCGCGTTCAACACGGCGATCGGCGAATTCGCGATCGCGGTCGCCGCGAGTGATCGCGACGGCCTCGGCACCGGCCACGCCTCGTCGTTCAACTACAGCTACAGCACGCGCCTGTGGGCGCTCGGGCTCGGCACGCTGCACGCGAGCGACGACTATCGCCGCCTGTCGGACGTGTCGTCCTTCGCCACGCTGTTCGCGCCGACGCGCGAGAACGACTACGCCTCTTTCTCGTTCACGCCAGCCAGCGGGCTTGCGCTGCAACTCAACGCCGGCCGGCACAAGCGCGTGGGCACGCCGGTCGAACGCAGCGCCGGGATGTCCGCAAGCTGGCAGCTCGGGGGCCGCGCGCAAATGTATTTCGTCGTGCAACGCCTGGAGTCGACGGCGTACCGCGACACCACCGCGCAGCTCAACTTCAACATCGCCTTCGACCGCGACAGCTTCTCCGCGAGTGCCGTCCGCCAGGACCGCAACGGCGACACGAACACGGGCTACGGGTTCGATGCGCGCCGTTCGCGCCCGGCCGACACGGGCTTCGGCTACTCGGTGAGCCTGCACGACAACGGCGACAACGACAGCCAGTACGCGCTGGGCGAATACGAAGGCCGCTTCGGTCGCTATTCGCTCGAAGCCGAACGTTACGGCAGCGACACCGGCATCCGCGGCGTGGCCAGCGGCGCGCTCGTCGCCGTCGGTGGCCGCATGTTCGCCACGCCGCCGGTCGAAAGCGGGTTCGCGCTGGTGCGCGTGCCGGGCCTGGCCAACGTGCCGATCATGCGCGAGAACGTGACCGTCGGTCGCACCGATGCGCACGGCGACCTGCTCGTGCGCGACCTCATGCCGTTCCAGTCCAGCCGCGTCGCCGTGGATACGGGCGCGGTCTCCGCCGACGTCGCGATGGACAAGCCGGAACACAAGGTGCAGGTGGCGCGCAACACGGGTTCGGTGGTCACGCTCGAAGCGCGCACCGTGCACGCGGTGACGGGGCACTTCAAATATGCCGGCGCGGGCGCGGGCGACCTCGCGCACATCGCGGACGCCGGGATCGACATGCCCATCGGCTCGGAAGGCATGTTCTATTTCGAAGGCCTGAAGGCCGGCCGCAACGTGGCGACCATCGAACACGACGCGGGCAACGTGCGGTGCGTGATCGATGTGCCGGCGCAGGCCGCGGGCGGCGTGACCGACCTCGGCGACATCACCTGCGAAGCACCGCAGTGAAACGCCCGCTGGCCACATGGCTGCTCTTCGCGATCGCGCTCGCTTGGTTCGGCTTCGCGCCGTCCGCGCAGGCGCAGACCTGCACGATCACCACGACGGCGGTCGCGTTCGGTGTCTACGATCCGCAGGCCACGGGCGCGCTGGACGGCACGGGCTCGGTGCGCCTGGATTGCAGCAACTACGGCACGGTCAACGTCGCGCTCGACGACGGCGGCGCGACGAGCTACCCCGCGCGCCGCATGACGACCCCCAGCGGCCCCGACCTGCTGGGGTACCAGCTCTACACCGACAACGCGCGCTCGATCGTGTGGGGCGACGGCGCCACGGCCGCGACAGACACGGTCAACTGCTTCATCGGCATCAGTTCCGACGGCTGCGTGAGCACCCTGTTCTCGCTGCGCGCCACGCGCACGATCTACGGACGCATCCCGGCCCTGCAGAACGTCGGGATCGGGAATTATTCCGATACCGTCCGCCTCACGATCACGTTCTGATCCGGGTTCGCCCCTATGATCGCGCCCATGCAGATGCGCTCGAACCGGTGACTTCCTGGAACCACATCCGCGCAGGGGCGTTGTTGGTCGGGCTCGCTTGGCTCGGCCTGGCGCTCGATGCGCGCGCGGCAGAAAACTGCACGGTCAACACGACCGACTTTTCGTTCGGCGTGTATGACACCTCGTCGACCACGCCGCTGGACGGCACGGGCCAGGTGGCCATCGACTGCCAGGGCAATCCGCTGACGGTCGACATCGCGCTCGGTCCCGGGGGCGGCGGCACCTATGCCAACCGCCGCATGCTGTCGGGCGCACAGCAGATGACCTACGGCCTCTACACGGATCTCGCGCGCGCGACACCGTGGGGCGACGGCAATGCCGGCACGTCGATCGTGACGTGCACGACGGGCGTCACCGCCAACGGCTGCGTCGGCACCAATCCCGCCGGCGGCAATCGCCGTGCCACGCGCGCCATCTACGGTCGCGTCCCTGCCCTGCAGAACGTCGATGTCGGCACGTATGCCGACACCGTCCAGGTCACCGTGACGTTCTGACTCAGGGCTCGAACCACCCGCCCGTTTCCGCGTAACCCGCCGGCAGGTTCACCAGCGCGCGCGTGTCCGCATCGATGATGCGCAGGCCGAAGCGCGGGATCGTCAGCGACACGTCGTCGAAGGTGCGACGGTTCACCAGCAGATGCACGTTGTCCTTCGACCATTGCGCCGCGGTGTAGGCGTGGTTGTCCACGCGCGAGTCGGTGATGCGGCGCACGCGCGTGCCGTCGGCGTTGATCACGTATAGCGGTTCGTAGTAACGGAATTCGCCCGTGCCGACTTCGTACACCTCGCCGGTGTACGCGATGCGGCGACCGTCGGGCGACCATTTCGGGGCGTGGCCGCGCGGGAGCGCCTTCGCTTCGCCCGTGCGGAAATCCACCAGCGTCATGTCGTTGGCGACGCTGTCGCTGTACACGCCGCGCGTGCCATCGGGCGAGAATTCCAGGTCCAGCTGTTCTTCCATCACGATGTCGCTCAGCAGCGTGGCGCCGCCGGTCGCGACGTCGATGCTGTAGGCGAGCGCGTGCCACACCGGCTCCAGGCGCCCTTCCGGATAGCCGGCGGCGACGAACAGGTGCGTGCCATCGGCCGACCACGTGGGCCGCATCAGCTGGATCGGCGCGGCAGGGCAATACAACGTGCGGCGGATGCGGCCCGTGCCATCCACGAGCGACACGCACTGCGCAGCGCGCACGCTGTCCTGGCGGATGAACGCGATGCGGTTGTTCGGGCCCCAGGCCGGCTTCGAGAAATCGCCCACGCCGCTCAGCAACAACTTCGGTCGCGTGGCGTCGGGGGTCATCGTTTCGAGCACGTGCCGGGAATCCATCCGCGCCCGCGTCGTGCCGCGATCGAACACCAGCGATTGCCCGTCGGGCGACCACGTGGCCGCCATGTCGAACGTGCGGTCGGCCGGCGTGGTGAGTTGCCGCACCTGTCCGTTGCCGAGGTCGAGGATCCACAGCGAGCGGCTGCTGGCGGTGGCATCGGCGGCGAGCGCCGTCCGGGTGAACACCACTTTGCCCGCCGGCGTCGCGGCGTGCGCAGCGAACGTGGCAACCAGCGGTGCGGTGAGGACGAGGGCGGCCGCGGCCGCGCGGAGGACGGGTGTGGTCATTGCGATTTCCCCTGGCAAGCTGCGCTGGCTTGCGTTTCGAATGGTCCCGGCCAGACTGCGAGCGTGAAAATCAATTGCAGGTGAAGGGCACCCGCGTTCAGGCAAAGCCGCACGCACGCGCGGCTTTCGAAGCTGAAGGGGTTACCTGCGTGCACCGGGTGACCCGGCCGCTTGCGCAGGATCAATGCGTGCGATCGCGGAATTGATCGATCTCGCCCTGCATCAATTCGCGCTGCTCGGACAGGTTCAACAACTCGAGCACCACTTCGGCGCCGGTCGCGCGCGCCTTCAGCAACTCGGCGCGCGCGCGGGCGATCTCCTCGGCGACGGCGTGCTCGTCCATGTGGTCCATCGACGCGAGCAGCACCGTGAGCATGTCCATCGCTTCGGCGATGTGTTCCATGACATCCAGTGCAGCGGGGGAAGGACGGGCCATGCGGTGCTCCTTGCGTTCGGGCCCCAACCTCCCCCATTGCCAATCAATGTCCGGTCAAAGCGGGCATGGGCGGTGGGGGGCGGTTCACTTCGTCGGTCCGCTGCCGCCGGTGGTCGCACGGACGAACCGTGCCGCCCGTCCGACGACGGCCGCTTCGAACCATGGTAGTTAAGGTGCCCGGAAGTCGAACGTTGGGAGTGGAGCGATGCGCACGAAGCGGGCCCCCGGCATCACCGCGAACACCGCCCTGAAATGGCTGCTGGCCATCGTGGTCGTGCTGGCGCTGGTGAAGTTCGTGCCGTGGTCCAGCCTGCGCGGCGAGCTGCACGCGCAACTGCCGGGCAGTGCGCCCCACCTCACCATCCTCAACGTGGAGTGCTTCCCCGATCCAGGCATGCCGCGCGCCGAAGTCACGGTGCGCAACACGGGCCACAAGCCCGTGCAGTCGCCGCGGGGCCACATGCGTTTCAGCTATGGCGTGGAAGAAGGTCGCTTCGTCCCCGAAGTCATCGCGCCGGGCGTGCAGGCAACGATGACGGTCTATGCCACCTCGACCAACCTGGGCCAGTGCGAGCTGGTGGACGTGCAGGATCGCGCCGGCCGCCAGGCGGTGCTGTTGAACACCGCGCGGTTCCGCAATCCGCGGGACCTCATGCAGTAGCGATCGCTGCCTTCTTCTGCTGCAGGAAGAAGCGCACCATCGCCGCCGATGCATCCGGGCCTTCCGGATCGGTGTACGTCCCTTCCCCGCTGCCGCCGCTCCAGGCATGGCCCGCGCCGTGCACGCGCCAGTGTTCGACGCGCGTGCGGCCGTCGGGGTCGGTGAACACATCGCGCACGTAGCTGCGTCCGCCCGGCACCGTGTCGCCTTGTGTCGTGGCGTGCAGGAGCGAGCCGCCGATCGCGTCGTCGACGATGCCGTCGCCGTTGCTCGCGGCCACCGTGTGGTCCGCATCGCCGTGGAAGACGATCGTGGGCAGCGAATGCGTGGCGCGATCGGACACGCGGCGCTGGCCGCCCTTCATCGCGGCGAATGCACTGCCGACGTCGTGCGCCACCGCGAACGGCAGGCCCGAATGCGCGCCCACGGCCGCGAAGACGTCTGGATAGGTTTCGCCGAGGATCACCGCCATCGCCGCGCCCGCGGAAAGGCCGGCGACGTAGATGCGCTCCGGATCGATGCGATGGTCCTGCGCGACCTGCTGCGCGATGCCCGCGATCAGCGAAGGCTCGCCGGCGCCATGGCGCTGGTCGGCGCCGCGGAACCAGTTCCAGCATTTCGATCCGTTGGCGCGCGCGGCCTGCGCCGGATACGCCACGAGGAAACCGTGCGCGTCGGCCAAGGCGTTCATCCGCGTGCCCGCGGCGAAATCGTCCGGCGATTGCGTGCAACCGTGCAGCATCACCAGGAGCGGCACGGGCTGCGTGGTCACCGCGTGGCCAGCCGGGATGTACACCTTGTAGGCCAGCGTGCCCGCGGCGTTGGTGAACGTGCGGGTCGTGAACTCGCCGTCCTGTCCCGGCACCGCGTCGTCGGCAGGCGAAGGCACAGGCGTGCGATTCGGCGACAGGCCGGCCGAGGCCAGCGCGTCATCGATCGTGGTGCGGATGCCCTGGTCGATCCCCGCCGAGGCGAGCGCGCGATCGATCGTGTCCTGGATGTCGCCGGCCTTCGGGGCCATCCCGCCGTGCGGGACGCGCGCGGCGCGGCGCGCGAGTTTTTCGAAAAGGCTCAAAAGGCATCCTGGTCAATGGCGGCAAGCGCACGCAGTCCAGGATCGACGACCCAGGCGCACACGGGAAGCCAGCATGGCAGAGCCCGGGGCGCAGGAGCGTGAGGCGCGGCTCGAAAAATCGACGTTGCCATGAACGGTTCGGTCATGCCACGGCGCGCAGCGTGGTGCCCGGAGTGGGGATCGAACCCACATGACCTTGCGGTCGAGGGATTTTAAGTCGGGTTACTGGGCTGCTGGTGGTAGCTGGTACCTTTTGGGATCAATGGGTTGGCCATTGGGTGGTGTCGTCAGGTGACGCCGGATATTGTCGGCACTGGCCCAAATTTGTCCCGCGAGCAGTCTATGGCGTTTTGGAAGCTGATCCCCGACGTGTCAACGCTCCTCGCCTTGGAACCAGAGGAGTTGGGGGCATACGTACTCAGGTACCTATCAACTGCCCCTGAGACTGAGCTCAATAGCTATAACTTTACGTTGGCTGGAAATGTTGCGGGGTATCCAGCGGAGCGCGCAAGCGAAGCGCAACGGGCGCTCATGGAGGCGTGGGTATGGTTAGAGCGTGAGGGCTTGCTGGCGCCAAGACCAGGTAATTCCGGAAATTGGTCTTTCATCACCCGACGCGGACAGCGATTGGCAGGCGACGATGTGCAATTTGCCGTTTTTCGTATGGCCAACCTGCTTCCAAAAGAGCGCCTACATCCCACGATTGCGTCGAAAGTTTGGTCCGCGTTTCTTCGTGGGGAATACGACACCTCTGTATTTCAAAGCTTCAAGGAACTGGAGGTCAGCACTCGCAACTCGTGTGCCTTTGCGGAGACCGATATAGGCGTGGATATGATGCGTCGGGCATTTAAGCCCAGCATTGGTCCGTTGGCTGACAAAACCGCCCCGTTCGCAGAGCAGGAGGCGTTAATGCATTTGATGGCGGGCGCAATTGGTTCTTACAAGAACCCCCACAGCCATCGCTCCGTCTCTATCGATGCCTCGGAGGCCGCAGACCTGATTGTTCTCGCGAGTCATCTGCTAGGAATCGTGGATCGGCGCGCGGCCTCTACGCACGTTAATTGTGACGTACCCACCGCGCCCAAGCCGGCAGACTGACCGCCCTCCTAGTCCCGCTGCCAGGCAGCCCTCCGCGCTTTTCCATCCATCGATCGATCCAACGCATGCCCTGCTCTATCGAGCCGCAGCGCGCGATGTGCCGCACCTGTTGCCATTGAATGACGGACTGACAGCAGCCGGCCCGTTGATCGGTGTAAACCATCGCAATGCAGCCAGCGTTCCAGAGCAGGTGCGCGCTGTCGGGCTGTAGCAGCCAACGACAGGCAGGGGGAAGTGGGCGCGAGGGCGCGACGTAGCGATGCACGCGGACATCCTACGCAGGGCCGTCGCGCGGGCTGCGACCACTTGGGCGAGACTGCGGCGCCAACTAGTATTGCCAAACACCGAAACGAGGACGATTCGCCGATGAACTCTTCCGCCGACATTCGTGGATCCCTGCTTGGCCTCCAGATCGTGCTGGGCGCCATGATCGAATCGCATCCCGACCTGAAGGCGTTCGCGTCTGCCCTGGAACGACATTCTCAAATAATGTTGAAGACAGCCGGAGCAGTTCCCGGTGACATGCTGCATCCGGCCGAGCGCATTATCGAGGAATGCGCAACGCTCGCGGGACGGCTGATTCGTGCTCAGGGTGAAGGCTGAACCCCTGCTGCGGATTACTGCGCTGTCTCATCCCCGCCGTGGAAGTGGTGTTCCACTGCATCGGCGGCTTTACTCAAGTCATCGGCTAGTTTGCGCATCTGATCCACTGGAACGAACACCGAATAGAGCGGCTCGTAACCTTCGCTAAGGATCTTACCCTCAGTATGCGCCAATTCGATGCGAGCAACGGAATGGATTTTCTGATTGGATGGGATATTCAGCACACGTCGTTTATGCCGAGCCCAAACGCTTTCGTGACATTTCGCGCCGTAAAAATCGATATATCAACTCCCTTTGCTATCGGCCGGTCGGGGTGATTAGGTAAGTGCCGATGTCGTTGTGGATGTTAGTAATATCGGTGTTGGTCAGGCCACCGTTAGTCAGATAGAACGCGCCATAGGTTCCCTTGGTGTACGTGTACGCGCCTACGTGGTCAACGCAGCCCGCCACGAGAATTTCTGCCGTTACATTTCCAAGGGACTTGTTTGTCGTGCTGCTCGCGATTACGGTCCCGTTGCGCGCAAGTTTGCGATCAGTCGCAGATGCGGCCTGGCCGTAATAATGAGCCGCCGTTGCCGCCGTAGCAGTCGATGGCACAGCCGTGGACACGTCAGACCATCGGAACGCTTCCAGCCCACTTCGCAGATCGATGACCCAACGTTGTGCAGCCGCATCGTATGTGCCGCAAGGCTCTACTGCGGAACCATTCGTCCACGTGCGCAGGTATATGCCCATTCCGGCTGCATTGGTAGCGCCCCCGTTGAGCGCGTCCGGCCGGACGTGAGTATTGAAGACTTTTGCGGAGCCAGCGGCATTCACGAGACCTGTTGCCGTATCGCAGTCACCGTCTACAAATCCCGTGTTGCCTGCTGCGCCGACGTTGAGTTTGTCAATCAGAGGGACACGATGGTGGACTGTGTCAGGGCCGATGAAAGCCAAGAAATACTGGAGGCTGGACCAGTACGTACCGGCCTTAAGCGCCACTACAAGCGCGTCGGCCAGAGCCTTGTCGGGGCTGGTGACGGTTCCGCCTAATGCGACTACGCGAGACTCCCAGGTATTTGTTTCGGTCTGGAACCCGCCGCCGCCGCCCGATCCGCCGTACGCAAAAAGAATTTGCTGCATGCCCATGATTACGCTCACTGTTTCAGTTCCAAGAAAAAGCCCCGTGCAAGGCGAGGGTGCGTGAAAGGGAATTGGCTACTTCTGGTATCCGAGAAAAGTTCTCGGCCACTCATGCCCACCGACCCCGTTTGCACCAATAAGACGGGCGCGTAGCTCGCACACAGGAGCTTTCAGTGGACGGACAAATCAGAATTGGCGAACAAAGCAGGCCGCTTTCCGAGGCCAGCAATGACTGGATCAACTCTCAGATTTCGGGCCGGCAAAAGGACGGGCCCGTCTGCGTGCAAATCCAACTGACTTCGCCAATGGTGAACGTGACGTTGACCACCGGAGCATGCAAAGGCAGCGTCGGTGGAGGTGGCGGCCGCCGCGCGCCTAACGAGCAAGAGCGAGAACTGCTCGACGCCTGGGAGGCTCGTGGACTGAACGCGACTACCTTCAACCACGGCAAGCTCGTTTCGTTCATCAATTCATTGCGATAGGCGCCGCATCACATCGGCGAGGAAATGCCCGGAGGCCTAAGTGCCCAATGCTGCGGCTGGCGTGGTTATTTCGTGACACGGACACTCACGCCTTGTCCGTATGGGGTGGGCAGCCGCAACGCCGCCCACCCGTCCGTCATTCGTTAAGCGCGCACGCCCGTCACCAGGGCAAACGCCTGCGGATACAACGCGGCAACGTCCACGCGCGCATGGCACACGAAGCCGATTTCGCCGGTTGCGGCGTACAGTTCATTGAGCATTTGCACGCTCACGCCTTCGCGCAGGAAGAACACGAACTGCGAGAAATCGCCTACGTAGATTTCGCTCGTATCGCTCGACGAACCCACCGTGAGGTTGGTCGGGATCTGCGAGGTCTGGACGAAGCGCATGGTGTCCAGGAGTTCCGGACGGCGCAGGGGCTGGCCCGTGCTATCCGCCAGGTTCGCGAACTTCGCCATATCACGCGGATGCATGATCGCGGCCCTCGGCGCCGGAGCGTTGTCCGACACGATTTCTTGCCATGCGCTGACGAAGTTTGCATAGCTAGTCGGGCTCGCGCCGTTCGTGCCATTGGTGACCGTGTTGATGCCGGAAATGTTCTTCAGGCCACGTATCTCCGGCGCGGTGCCAGTGCCGCGCAAGCCAGCACGGTCCATTTCCTTCGCAAACGCCTGAGCAATGGCCTGCTGGAGCGCTTCATCGATGTTAGGCGAATCCTGCAACAGTTCGCGACTCACCTTGAACCGGAACGCCAGGCTGCGCGGGGTCACCACGATGGCGCGGAACGCGGGGTCACTCTCCGCAACCGCGCCCGCTTCACTGCGCCAGGCAGCGGTCGGGATTGAATCAACGCCCGCCAAAGTAAACGTCTTCGCATCCGTGCCCAGGACGGCCAAGCTCGCGCCAGCGGTCAGCAGCGATGAAGCTGGAACCAGGGCCGACAGGATGCGCGGCATGAGCACTTCGGGGACCGTGTAGCCACCGGCCGAATCGGTGCCTTCGCTCAGCGCCGCACGGATGCCTTCCGAAGACTTCATCTTCGCTACGCCCCGGAAGAAGTCGCCGAGGTTCGTGTCGCCAGCGTTGGAGATGTTGAGGCGGGCCGCGATTTCATGCTCGGTCGCGAGCATTTCGGTCGTCAGCACGGACCCAACACGCTGGCCGTTGGAGTCCCGGAGTTCCGGCGCGTTGTGCTTGGCGCGGGAGCTACCGTTCGGGGTCCATTCCTCCAGGTCGATCATGTTGGAGATCAAGTCAATCTCCGTGTGCAAATAGGTAACGGCGTTCAACTTCGCGTCATAGGATTTCTGGTCGTCGGCGCTCCACTTCGTGGCTGGCGTCGAGTCGAGCAGTTCGCGCGTAGCCTGGGAGAGCGCGTTGACCACCCGGCGAAGGTCGGCACGTCGTGCGAGCATTTCGCTGCGGCCGTTGACGTTGTTGCCCGCCTCAAAGTCGAACTTCAGGCCGAGCTTTCCGACTTCGGCCGCGGCGTCGATTCGGAGGCGGCGGTCAGCGAGGGTGATACGGAGGTCTTGCATGGATTTCATGGGATTGGATTCCTTGTGAAACAAAAAAGGCCGCCTCTCGGCAGCCTTGGGATTGGTTGGTTGGTCGCGCCCCCGGCGTAGCCAGGTCGCAGCCATAGGGCGAGCGTGCGGGCCCGTGGGGCGCGCGGCTCGTTGGCCTAGGGTTCGGTTGTCGGCGTCGCTGTGCGAGCGCGGTGGGCGCGCTGGCGGCAGCGAGCGCTGCAATAGGTCTTGTGGGGGCCGTGGAACCGTTGTGTCAGGGGTGCGGCGCACACGGCGCACACGCGCGGCCTGGTCATCCATCCCCACGGAGATGCGGGCTTGTCACAGGTCATTTTGAAAATTGTTCCGATTTAGCAAAGCAACTGAGTACGACCGGCCCACAAATCGGGGGCTCGGAACTTTGGGAGCCCCCCTCCTCCGACCGCATGCACTCATTCGCACGCACCCCTGCAATTGGCCGGACGGGGGTCGTCCCGCCAATCGCGGACACGCATGCGAACGGAAGCGATCGGTCATCGCGAACGAGCCGGCCAAAGATTTCGATATGCCCACACGGGGCGATTTTCCGGGCGGTTCGTCTAACGACCGGCTGGGGCTATGCTTCCTTGAAAATTGGACTCAGGGGAAATTGCCATGACGGCTAAGTCATCTCCGTGGGGGCTTGCAATAGCCGCCTCGCGTGGCCGAGTGGTGCGGGCCGTGTTGCTCCTCGCTCTAGGCGCTTCTGTTTCCCTAATTGCCGCCGGGAGGCCAGAACTCTTTAGAGCCGAGGACTCGGCCGAATGGGCGGGTGCGGTAGCAAACGTCCTAGCCGTGATCGTCGCTCTTGGCCTAGGGATCTATGCCGTCCAGCAAGATGGCCGTCGGCAGAAAAAACACGCTCATGGCGCTGCGCTGGTTTTCTACACAGCAGCGTCCGAGATGCTAGCCACTATTGAGCTGATCGAGGACCACGAGGACCAAATCAGAAAGTCCAAGTTTTCGGCAACAGCTTGGCGGAACTATTTGGTAAATATTGCCCCACTCCTTCCCAATGACACACTGACATTCTTGCCAGATCTACCAGAGCACACGGCGAAATTACTTGTCTTGAGTGCCCAGCGGCTAAGCACCGCAAAAATCAAGCTCAACATCCAAACTGACGACGAGCACCAGCTTGCGGAACGGGTTCTTGGGATGGCGGCGTTTATGAAAGGTAGCTACCTACCCCTCGGCAATCTGTTGCACCAGGAGATTTTCGGCGATACCCAACCCGCGTGGCGTGTTTAGGCCGAGTCAACGCGCGTTTCGCGTTGTGGCAACGAGCCGACTCATCCCATGACGCGGCCAATTAAAATTTGGAAGCCACCCGTTGTCGCGGGGTGGCGCGCGAGGATCGCAGGTGCCGGGGGGCGTTGATCCTGTCCGCAATTCTGCCTAGATCAGGGTGGCGGCGGTTCCCAAAGATCCGCCGCGATTCCATAGCGCCAGTTCGCGTCAAGGATTCCCGCTCGCAGCCAAGCAGATGCGCGCGAGCGCAAGGCCAGGAAATCGCGCTTTCGCATTCGCAGAACCTTCGCCGCGCAAGGTCTGCGACGTGTCAACACGTGCAGCATTGCGTCTCGGATTATCGCAGCCGCATCCGATGCGTCGCAGTTCCAGCCAGCGGCGATTACCCGACGTGCCAAGTACAACTGGACCTCTTGTGTCTGCATGCGGCCCGCCGAGCGGAACCACACCAGCAAGTCGTCGCCTTCTCGGGTCATGTGGTCGGCGATGCCTCGCGCGCCAGCGTCCAAGCCAACCAGTGCAGGCACCCTGGATCGCCTATCGCGGCTGCCAGAGGGCCTCATCGCCGCGCCCCTAACATGGCCGCCGCCATCCAGAGCCTTGAATTGACAGCCTCAACAGCACGGCTTGACGGGCTGCGCCCTTGGTAACTTATAAAGGTGTACGTTTCGCGACTAATGACGAGCGCGAAAAGGGGCTGACTGCTACACCTCGCGACTAGTGACGGGCTCACGGGGAAACGTCCTTTGCCGAACTGCTACACGTCGTGACTACTTCGGGCCCGATTTCGACTACAGAAAGTGTTTTTCGCCAAGCGTGACTGGCCTTGTGTTCGGGGACCACCTCTAGCCATTTGCCTTTGCATGCGTCCACGGGCCACCAGGTGAGCGCGTATAGGGCGCACCGATTCCGCCCGCCCGTTCGCGTGGACAACAGCCACCTTTCGCTCAGAAGCCGTTTGATCGCCTTATTGAGCGTGCCAGGACTGCGCCAACCCCGATGACGCAGCACTGAGAATGCGGCGGACAGGTCACCGTTGTTCTTTCCTGTGTAGTGCGCCGCAAGCTCGATGAGAAGCTTGAGCGCCCACGGGTCCAGCCCGCCGAACTCCTGCGACCTCAGGATGTAGTGCGGGATGCCTAGGTAGCTGTGCTCACTCGCGCGACCGCGCTTGCGGAAGCGCCGCGTAGTGTCGTTTGCCATTTCGCCCCCCGGCGGTTAGACGGTGGGCGGCTCGCCCTGCACCAACTCGCTGGAAAGTTGGCGGCAGACGGTGGACACCTGGTGCAGTTCCCGCACCATGAGCTCGCATCGCTCGGGGGTCGCGTCCTTGAACAACTCAATCAATTGACCGTAGGTGCGCTCGGCCAGTTCGACTAGGCAGGCGCGGAGTTCGTGCGCGCGGACAGTGGTCATGCCTGCGCCCTCCCCGCTTGCGGAGACACGGGGCCATCGGGGTTTTGCGCGGCGATCCAGCGGTCGAAGCCATCAGCGTCGATGTAAACGCGTCGGCCCCCAACGCGCACGAGCGCGCCAGACGCCGCTAGGCCATTATCGTTGGCGCGAAAAATGAACCAGCGAAGTTGGCTCTCGGAAAACGGCCCGTTGGCCGCGAAGTCCTTTACGGACCGAAGATTGCGAGTTGTCACTGTTGTTGCCCACGTTTGGCCATTAGCCGGTGGACAAAGAATCCTTGGAACGCCGAGGGCGTTTAAGTGTGCTACGGAGAGAATCTTCTACGGGTTAGCAGCCCCCAGCTAACGCGCCGGTAAATCCGCAGATAACTCAAGGCGCGAGCGTAGCGACTGTCGATTCGTCCAAGTCGCTACAGTCAAAAAAAATCGACGTCACGGCCAACGTATTCGCGCGAAGAGGCTGTCCATACCAATACCGAAAGAGATATGTGAATCGACGCAAAAAGTAGCGTCGCTCCGCGTCTCCAGAATTCGGCCGTTCAACAATTGGTTTCGTCGTTGCCCAGCCGGAGACCGCATCATTAACGGCTGAAAGAATGCTGGGCAGCGAATCGTAGATCTCCATGCTGAACAAAGAGTTTCCGCTGGAATGAACTTCGATTGCATCTGCAATTCCGTAGCTTTCCCGCAGCCGTTGAAATGCTGCTGGTCCGTATTGCAGTCCAAGGTCATCCATGACCTTGCCCAGGGAAATCTCCAGAGCGCCTCCAATTTCGTCAGGGATGATCCCAAGCTCTGTGGTCTGAAGTCCACGCATACACGCCACTACCTGATCAGATGCCTTCTTTAGCTTGTCGGCGAGTGCGCGTCGCTCCGAGAGCTTCAGCCTGCCAGATCCAGAGAACTCCTCACGAAACATGACAACAGAATCAGCCAACACGAGCGCCTTTGGCAGGTTTTGAATGCGCGGAATCTTTCGTTCCAAGCTCGCCCAAACCTTCTCCATTTCCTTATGCACAAGCAATTGGGCGAAGATCGCCGGGCCCTCAGCTGTCGCATAGGCACCCTCGACGAATTCTTCCCAGACCCAATCGGGAACCCATGCAGGCTTCTTGTCCAATTCGCTTCCCTCCGCGCCCCTTGGAGAAGTCCGCGCCAGCGCCGCAGGGGTCACGGCGTTTTCGCCCCGTCGGGCTAGGCGCGGAAGGTCGTGCTAAATCCTGTCGATGTGCTCAAGCTGTAGCCGAAGGCTCCGCCGCCGACGCTCGATCATTTCCGAGAGATCTTCGGTGCTGAAGGTTCCGCGCTCAACGAGGCGCTGTGCAACTTCAAGCCACTCGTCGAAGAACTCCCCGTAGTTGTCTTGACCCACCGCCTTCAACGACATGAGTGCCGCGTAGCGGTGCGCCAAGCCACGATTGGGGAATGAGATCACTTTGGCGTTCATGGCTACATTCCCGTCTTCTTGATCGCCCGTTCCGCGATATCTTCGATTACCGAAGCGGTGCCGTAGAGGCCAGATTTGGCGTAAGCGATGTTCTGGCTCGCCTCCTGGAGAATCTGCGCGAGTGACACAATTCCACACAGGTCGCGGTAGATATCAGCGATTGCTTCTTTGGTAGGGGCCGCCTGCGATACGCTTTCGATTGCCATTGCTGTTCTCCTAAGGAACTGCGGTGGAAGGCGTGGCCGGGTGCCTCAATCACCCGGTCGCGCCGCTTTTCCCGGCTTAGCCGGATTCGGGTGTTTCGGTCAGGTGGCCCGCCATCCGTTCCAACGTCGAACGGACGTGCTCCCCGGTCTGGTGGCTGTAACGCTTCGCCATGACGAGGGTCCGGTGCCCGAGGGCTTCGGCGACTTCGGCCAGGCTCGCGCCGTTCATGGTCAGGTAGCTGGCCGTCGTGTGGCGCAGGTCGTGGAATCGGAAGTCCTGCAACTTCGCCGCCTCACGCAGCTTTCGCCAAGGCTTGTCCAGATCTGCCGGGGCGTCGTCGTGCGCGCCTTTGAAGACCCAGCCCTCGCCGGTCGGATCGCGGTCGTGGTGCGCCTGGAGAGCGACTTGGGCAGGGCCGACAACGGGTACGTAACGGGGTTGTCCGTTCTTCGTCTCCGCGAACCGAAGACGCCATTGGTCGCGGTCTACGTCGCTCCATTTCAGACCTCGGATGTTGGAATAGCGCGCGCCTGTGGCAAGCGCCAACAACACAGCCGTGGCGATGTTCGAGTCAGAGGATTCCCGACACGCTTTCAGGAGCGCGTTGCGCTCGGCGTCGGAGAGGAAGCGGACGATGCCCGTGGACTCAGGGGCTTTGGAAACGTCCAGGACAGGATTAGATGGCAGCCAGCGCAGTTCCTTCCAGGCCCACTTACAGACGGCGCTGAGGGCCGCCAGGTGGCGATTCACGGTCGCACCGCTCAATGGCTCACCGTTGCGCTTGCGACGCGCCTGGAGCTTCCTGCGTGCCTCTGCGATGGTTTCCGGCTGCAGCTTGTCCAGCGTTAGGTGGCCGAAGTTCTCTTCCCACCAGGTCAAGAGCGACCGCTGCTTCGATTCGTCGCGAATCCCACGGGTCGGCAGGTACTCGTCGCGGTACTTCTCGATGAGGACTTTGAGCGTACGCCGCCGCTCACGTGCGGTTGGTACGTAGGCGCCGTGGCCCATATCGGATTCGACCTTTGCGGCCCACGCTTTGGCATCCGTCAGGCGCTTGAAGGTTTTCGTGCGGGGCAACTCGCCTTGCAAGCGAACCCGAACGCGGTAGCGCTTCGATCCATCACTTGCGACACGTGGCTCAATCGTTGCCATATTGGGACGAGTTGACAGCTACTGTCCCAAGAGTGTCCCACGGGATGAGTGGTCGGTCACGCCGCAATGCACAAACGCCTTATTTTATGGTGCCCGGAGTGGGGATCGAACCCACATGACCTTGCGGTCGAGGGATTTTAAGTCCCTTGCGTCTGCCAGTTTCGCCATCCGGGCGCGTGCCTGGCGCGATTCTAACCACGTGGCACGACGTGGCGTGTTCCTGCACGCAACTGCTATAAGGTCCTCCGATTCCGGGCAGGGGGCCCGGACAACAGGGGAACTGAAAGTAATGAATGCCATTGCCGTGCCCGCGTCCAACGCGAGCGCCAAAGCCGCGTGGGTGTGCCTTGCGATTGCGTGGGTGTGTTTCCTGCTGCCGATACCCGGCACCGGGATGTTCGTTGGTTGGCCGCTGAACCTGGTCGCCTTCATCCTCGCGATCGTCGCGATGTCGAAGCGCGGCGCGATGGCCGGGATTTTCCCGATGCTCGCGTCACTGCTCGTGTCACCTGCCATCTACTTCATTGGGCTCCTGATCTTCGCCGGCAGCATCGCGGCAGTGTCGGATGCCGCCGACACGACGACGCCCTCCACGACGCAGGCCCAGGCGGCCGACGCGATTTCCATCAATGCGCGCGCCCTCCAGGCGTCCTACAGCGCCAATGAAGTCGCTGCAGACCAGCAATACAAGGGAAAGCCGTTGCGCGTGACGGGCGTGGTCGAGTCGATTGAATCGGGAATCGCGGACGAACCCGTCGTCCAGCTTTCGGGCGGCGACTTCAGCATTGTCCAGGCGCATGGCCTGCTGCCGCAGCACGCGGCCAGCCTGGCGAAGGGCGACCGCATCACGCTCGCCTGCACAGGGGGCGGCGAAATCATGGGGATGCCAACCCTGGACGACTGCTCGCTGCTCTGACCGCGTGACCGGCGGGGCGCGACGTGCGCGCCCCGCACTCTCGGAAACCGCGCCGCGGCCCGCGGGAATGTCCGGTGGTGCAGATCGTCGTTGGCGTGAAGCGTCACGGTGTCTTCGCACGTTAGCATCGGTCCCCATGGAAACCATCGGTAGTCCCGGGCTCTGGGTTGCATTCGCCGCCGTCGTGATCGCGGCGCTCCTGGTCGATCTCGTGCTCATGCGCCACGGCGGGCCGCACAAGGTCACGATGCGCGAGGCCACGTGGTGGAGCCTCGGCTGGGTGGCGCTGGCGCTCGCGTTCAACGCGGCGCTGTGGTGGTGGGTGGGGCGCGAATCGGGCCCCGTCGCGGGGCAGCGCGTCGGCCTGGAGTTCCTCACCGGTTACGTGGTCGAGAAGTCGCTCGCGGTCGACAACATCTTCGTGTTCCTGCTGCTGTTCCAGTACTTCGCGGTGCCGGAGGAACAACGCCAGCGCGTGCTGGTGATCGGCGTGCTGGGCGCCATCGCGTTGCGCGCGATCATGATCTTCGCCGGCGCGCTGCTGCTGGCACGCTTCCACTGGATCCTCTACGTGTTCGGCGCGTTTCTGGTCTTCACCGGGATCAAGATGTTCCTCGCGGCCGGCAAGCCGCCGGACCTGGAAGCCAATCCCGCGTTGAAGTGGATGCGCAGGCACCTGGCGCTGAGCGACGGCTACCACGGCCATGCGATGTGGTTCATGCGCGAAGGGCGCCGCTGGTTCACGCCGCTGTTCGTCGTGGTGGTGCTGATCGGCATCACCGATGTGATCTTCGCGGTCGATTCCATCCCCGCCATCTTCGCGATCACCAGCGATCCCTTCATCGTGCTGACGTCCAACGTCTTCGCCGTGCTGGGCCTGCGCGCGATGTTCTTCCTGCTGCAGGGCATGGCCGAACGCTTCCACCTGCTGCCCTACGGCCTGGCCACCGTGCTGGTGTTCATCGGCTCGAAGATGCTGCTGCTGGACTTCGTGAAGATCCCGATCGTGTGGTCGCTGGTGGTGGTCGCGCTGATCCTGGCGGCGACGATCGTGTTGAGCCTGCGGATCAAGCCCCGCGAGTGAGCGACAGCGGGTCGTCGGAGAAGAAGCCCGACACGCCGAGCGCGAGCAACCGATCGCGTTCGGCGCGATCGTTGACGGTCCACGCGATCATCCGGAAGCCCGCGTCGCGCCACGCCGCGTACACCGCGTCGGGCGCCTTGCGGTCCAGCCCCACCCACGTCACGCCCATCGCGCGCGCCTCGGCGATCGCATCGCGGCGCGCGGTGAGGAACATCGCGGGATAGCCCGCCGCGATCGCGGGGGCGAGGTCCGCAAGCGCGAAGGCCTGCACGAGCGCGTGCTGCTGCTCGATGCCGGCCGACGACAATGCATTCGCCAACGCCGCGCCACACCCCCGCGCCTTGGCTTCGGGCACGAACAGCACGCGGCCCTTGAACTCCGACAGCACGTCCGCGAACAACGGCGGCGACACGAAAGCGGGAAAGCCCGCGTAGCGGCGCGCATCGATCCGCAACGCACGGAAGCGCGCGGTGTCGAACGTCTGCGCCAGGCCGGAGCCATCCGTCGTGCGGTCCACCGTGTCGTCGTGCATCACCGCGAGGGCGCCGTCGGCGAGCACGACCACATCCTGCTCGATCACGCGCAGCCCGGTGGCATACGCCGCGCGATACGCCTCGAGTGTGTTCTCCGGGGACAGCGCCGCTGCACCGCGATGGGCGATGTACAGCGGGTTGCGCGGGCTGCAGTCGTCGAGCGCGGGGATCGCAGCGTCAGCCATCGCGCGCGTGGCCTACGGATGCGCCAGCGCGTAATCGATCGCCGCCCGCAACGCCGCCACCTGCGCGGCGTTGCACTGCTCGGGCGTGGCGCGCGGGCTGTCGGGATAGACCTCGGTCGTGGTGCGGTAGCGCGCGTTGGTGATGCCCGCGCACAGGCCGAGCGCCTTCACCGGATAGTTGATGACGCCGTGCGCGACCACCGGCGAGCCGATGATTTCGTGCTTCGCGTCCGGCGGCGCGATGTGGGTCACCTGCTCCACCGCCGCGATGATCGCCTGCTGGAAGTCCGGCTGCGGATCCTCGGTGTCGCCGACGAGGTAGAAGCCATCGGGGATGCCTTCGGGCGTGGACGGCTTGCCGTCGCGTGCGGCGAGCGCGGGGCGGAATTCGGTTTCGTCGGTGTCGGTGGTTTCGTGCAGGTCGATGTGCACCAGGGCCCGATCGCGGAACGGTGCGAACAGGCGCACGAGCGCTGCGGATTCCTCCGCCGGGCTGCCGTCGCGGAACGAACGATTGGGATCGATCGCCAACGGATTCCAGCGATGGATGCGCTCGTAGGCCCACGGACTGACGCACGGCACGACCAGCAGGTTGATGCGGCCCGCGTACGCCTCCGCGTGCTGGTCGACGAACTGCAGCGCGCCATGCACGCCGCTGGTCTCGTAGCCGTGGACGCCGCCGGTGACCAGGATCGTCGGCAGCGTGTCGTCCCAGTGGCGCGACTGGATCGCGAGCAGCGGAAACGTTTCGCCGTCGTAATCGAGGCGGCCGTATTCCGTCACGTCGAAGCGCGAACGCAGGCGATCGACGACGGCCACGACATCGTCGGCGTGGCTGCGGTGGCGCACCTGGCGCGCACGCCACTGCTGCTTTTCGGCATCGCCCCAGGGCTGGAGGGGCGTGCCGATGGGGTACGGGGTCGAGGTCGTCATGGGAACTCGTGCGTCGACGCGGGGGAGCTGGCGAATTTAGCACTGGCGCCACGGGCACCGGAACGCCCGGGCGGAAGGCGCCATTCTGTGTTGAAGTGACCGCCGACGCTGTTCCCGATGGCACGAACATCCAGGGGAATCACCATGCAGGTTCGCACGCTGCTGTCGTTGGCCCTTGTCGTCGGTTTGGTGGGTCCTGCCGATGCGATCGTCTCCAGCGCACGCACATCCCACGCGGCGTCCACCGCCGCGCCCGCGGAAATCGTCTGGGGACGCCTGCGCCTGGCGCTCCCCGCCGGATGGACGATCGAGGCGCGGGACGATGGCCCGATCGGGCATTCGCGCGACGGCAACGAGGACGTCCGCATCACGTTGTTCGGAGCGCCGCTCGCACTTCGCAACGCGACGCCCGCGGCGCACCTGAAGCGCTACATCGACAACCTGTCGCGGCCCGATCCGGAATGGCCCGGGATCAAGGACGTCGTCCCGTACACGCCCTTCGCGATGCCCGGCGGCGAGCCGGCGACGATGCGCATCGAAGACCTCGGGGACGACGACTTCGTCGTCGAATTCGCGGTGGCGCTGCCCGGCGAGCTCTACGCGATCAACTTCTACCGCACCGGGAATCCGAAGGACGCCGCGGTGACGTACACCGAACTCGTGCGACACGCGCGATTCGTGCCTGAAGGCGATCGCGCGTACGAATGAAAACGCCCCGCATGAAGGGATGCTTCAAACGGGGCGCACATTCGAATCTGGAGGCCGAGGTCGGAATTGAACCGGCGTACGCGGATTTGCAGTCCGCTGCATAACCACTCTGCCACCCGGCCGGATGACGTATCGCTGCGGGATTCTACACATCCCGCGAAAACAACGAAGCCCCGCGAACGGGGCTTCGTCAAATGGACTCGAGGTCCACAATCTGGAGCGGGAAACGAGACTCGAACTCGCGACCCCGACCTTGGCAAGGTCGTGCTCTACCAACTGAGCTATTCCCGCGGTGAGCCCGACATTCTAATGACGAATCATGGGCTGTCAACACCCGGCTGCACGGCCTGCGCACGCAACGAGGGCCAGGCCGCTCGCAGGTATTCGTAGCCGGACCACAACGTGAGCAGGGCCGCGACCGCGAGCATCCATTCCCCGATCGTGAACACGGGAATGCCGAAGAATGAGGCTTGGTACAAAAGCAGCGTCACCGCGACCATCTGCACGATCGTCTTGATCTTGCCCACCGAGGCCACGGCCACTTTCGCGCGCTGGCCCAGCTCCGCCATCCATTCGCGCAGCGCGGAGACCGCGATTTCGCGGCCCACGATCACCGCGGCCCACAGCGCCATCCAGCGCGTGGGATGGCTCTGCACGATGAGGAACAGGGCCGTGGCCACCATCAGCTTGTCGGCCACCGGATCCAGGAACGCGCCGAACGCCGAGTACTGGTGGTAGCGCCGCGCGATCCAGCCATCCAGCCAATCCGTGATGGAGGCGAAGGCGAACACGAACGCCGCGGCGAAGTTGGTCCATTTGTAAGGGAGGTAGAACACGACCACCAGGATCGGGATCATCGCGATCCGCGCCAGGGTCAGCATGGTCGGTACCGTCATCTTCATGCGTTGCGTCCTGCCTCGTCGTTCCCCGTGGCCGCCGGCCCCGTCGCGGGCATCGGCAGCCCGTGCAGCGTCGCATAGATTCGCTCGGCCAGCGCGGCATTGATGCCTTCCACGCGCGCGATCTCCTCGGCCCCGGCCTGTTTCAGGCCCGCCAATCCCCCGAAATGCTTCAGCAGGCTCTGCCTGCGGCGCGGACCGATCCCGGGGATGTCTTCCAACCGGCTGCTGGCGCGCGCCTTCTGGCGGCGGCCACGGTGGCCGGTGATCGCGAACCGGTGGGCTTCGTCGCGCACCTGCTGCACGAGTTGCAGCGCGGGGGATTCCGGGCCCGGGCGCAGTTCGCGGCCGTCGGGCATCAGCAGCGTCTCGTGGCCCGCGCGGCGCTCCACGCCCTTGGCCACGCCGACCACCACGATGCCCCCGACCCCGAGTTCGCCCAGGACCGCGTTGGCCTGCGCGAGCTGGCCCTTGCCGCCGTCGATCAGCAGCACGTCGGGCATCACCCCGCCCTCTTCGATCGCGCGCTTGAAGCGGCGCTCGAGGGCCTGGTGCATCGCTGCGTAGTCGTCGCCCGGTTCGATGCCCGCGATGTTGTAGCGGCGGTACTGGCTGCGCACGGGCCCATTCGAATCGAACACGACGCACGAAGCGACCGTGGCCTCGCCCATCGTGTGGCTGATGTCGAAGCATTCGATCCGCTTGGGCACCTCCGTCAGGCCGAACAGATCGCGCAGGGCCTCGGCGCGCGCGCTCTGGGCGGCGTGGGTGGCCAGTTCCGTGGCGAGGGTGAGTTCGGCGTTGCGGCGCACGAGGTCGACGTAGCCCGCACGATCGCCGCGCACGTTGCACTTGAGCTGGATCTTGCGGCCGCTGGCTTCCGACAGCGCGACTTCGATGAGTTCGCGATCCGGCACGTCGCGGTCGAGCACGATTTCCTTCGGCGGCGTTTGCTCGGCGTAGTACTGCGACACGAACGCGGCCAGCACTTCATCGGGCGGTGCGCCGTTGCTCTTCGGGAAGAACGCGCGCGTGCCCAGGTTGCGCCCGTCGCGGAAGGCGAGCAGCAGCACGCAGGCCGACGCGCCCTGCATCGCGACCGACAACACATCGAGGTCCGCGGCCTGGCCGTCGACGTACTGGCGCGCCTGCAACTTGCGGATCGTCGTGATGAGGTCGCGCAGGCGCGCGGCTTCCTCGAAATCCAGGCGCGTGCTGGCCGCTTCCATCGACGTGGTGAGTTCGTTGCCGAGCTCCTCGCTGCGCCCGTCGAGGAACAACGACGCACGCCGCATCGCATCGGCGTATTCGCGCGCCTGCACCAATCCCACGCACGGCGCGCTGCACCGTCCGATCTGGTACTGCAGGCACGGCCGCGACCGGTTGCGGAACACGCTGTCCTCGCAGCTGCGCAGCTTGAACAGCTTGTGCATCGAGTTCAGCGTTTCGCGCACCGCCGCCGCGCTGGGATACGGCCCGAAGTATTTCCCGGGGATCGACTTCGGCCCGCGATGGAACGCCAGGCGCGGCCAGGCTTCCTGCGTCAGCAGCACGTACGGATAACTCTTGTCGTCGCGCAGCAGCACGTTGTAGCGCGGATGCAGCGACTTGATCAGCTGGTTCTCGAGCAGCAACGCCTCCGCGTCGGTGCGCGTCACCGTCACTTCCATGCGCTGGACCTGCGCGAGCATGGCCATCGTGCGCGTGGTCTTGGGCGTGGCGTTGAAATAGCTGCCGACGCGGTTCTTCAGCACGCGCGCCTTGCCGACGTACAGGATCGCGTCGTCCTTGCCGTACATGCGGTACACGCCCGGCTGCGAACCGAGGCCGCGGGCGAAGGCCTTGCCGTCGAAGGGCGGCGGGGTGGGGTCTTGCGTCATGCAGGGATTATCGGGGATCGGCGATGAGGCGGGTTCTGACGCCTCATTCGCCGATCGGCAGGTGCTGCACGGCCCCGGTCTTCGGCTCCACGCGCAGCACCGCGTGCGCGTCCGTGTCCGCGATCCACACCGCGCCCGCCCCCACCGCCATCCCGGCCGGCCCGTGCAGCGGCTGCGCGAGCGGGTGCGAGGTGAGGTCGCCGCCGCCCAGGCGCAGGCTGCGCAGGCGATCGTTGCCCGCGTCGGCGATCCACAGGGTCGGCGAATCCGGATCCAGCGCGATCGCCTGCGGTTCCTGCAACTGCGCGATCGTGCGCGGCCCGTCGGCCTGGCCGAACGCCCACGCGCCCTGCCCGACCACCGTCTGCACCGCGTTGTCGCGCAGTTGCAGCGAACGGATCGCCGAACCCGCGGCATCGCACACGTACACCGTCTGCTGCACCGCGGCCAGCGCGACCGGCTGCGCGAACGCGGCGGACGCGCCGCGCCCGTCCTTCACGTCCAGCGCGCCGGAGCCCGCGCGCAACGTGAGCGTCGCCTTGCCGAGGTCGTAGCTCCACACCTGGTTGTCGCCGGCGAGGGCGATATGCAATTGATCGTTGACCGCGGCGACGGCGCGCGGCGAATCCAGCATCACGTCCTGCGACGCGCGCACCGGGCCTTCCTTCGGCGCGCCGCGGCGGCCGTTGCCGCACAGCGTGTCGATGTCGCCCGTGCGCAGGTTGATCCGGCGCACCGCGTGGTTGCCGCAGTCGGCGACGTACAGCGTGTCGCGCATCAGCGTGAGGCCATGCGGCGACTGGAACGACGCATGCCCCGCATCGCCATCGATCAGGCCCGGGTCGCCGCTGCCGAACTGCCGCAGCACGCGCCCGGCGTGGCTGCATTCGAGGATGCGGTGGTGGCCGCTGTCGGCGACGTAGAGGTATTGCGCGTTGACCGCCAGGCCCATCGGGAAGCGCAGCGGCAGATCGGGTTCGCGCACGCGGCGTTGCAGCGTGGGATCGTCGCCGGGCGCATCGGACTCCATCGCCTGCAGGCGACGTTCGAGGTCGGCAAGCACGCCTTCCCCTTCGATGCGCGCCTGCACCTGGCCCATGCCGTCCACCAGGAACACGGTTGGCCACACGCGCACGCCGAACTGCTGCCAGGCCACCCAGTCGGCGTCGAGCGCCAGCGGCAGCGTGATGCCCTCGCGATGCGCGCGTTTCATCGCGCGCCGCGCATCACGCTCGTGGTCGAAGCGCGGGACGTGCAGCACGAGGGCGCGAAGGCGATTGGGGTAGCGCGCGCGCAGCGTCTGCAACGCCTGCAGGGCCTGCAGCGACCAGGCCGAGCCCAGGTTGGCGAAGGCGATCGCCGTCAGCCAGCCCGGCATCGCGCCGGGCGGTGCCACGCCGGCGTTGAGCCACTGCAATGTCGAAGGAAACCCCGGAACCTGCGCCAACCCCATTGCCACCACTCCCCCTGGATCCCGAACGTCGCGTCGCGCGTCGATTCTAGGCCTGCTTGCGATGCAGCATGGGCCCATTGCCCGGCCGGGCAGGCATCAACGTTGCGATGCCCATCGCGCTTCGGCGCGCGCGAGGTCCTCGGGCGTGTCGACGCCCGGCGGGAAGGGTTCCGGCGACAACGCGACCGCGATGCGATGGCCGGCTTCGAGCACGCGCAGTTGTTCCAGCGATTCGATGCGTTCCAGGCGACCGGGCGGCAACGCCGTGAAGGTTTGCAGGAAGCCGGCGCGGTACGCGTACAGGCCGATGTGGCGCAGCCAAGGGCCGCCCGCGGGCATCGTGTCGCGTGACGTCGCGAATGCATCGCGCGGCCACGGGATCGGCGCGCGACTGAAATAGAGCGCGTCGCCGTTCGCGGCGCGCACCAGTTTCACGGCGTTCGGATCGAGCAGCGTGGCGACGTCGTCGATCGGCGTGGCGAGGGTCGCCATCTCCGCGCCGGAGCTCGCCAGCACGGACGCGGCCGCGCGCAGCCCCGATGCGGGGGCGAAAGGTTCGTCGCCCTGCAGGTTCACCACGATCGTGTCGTCCGACCAGCACGCGATGCGTGCGCATTCGGCGAGGCGGTCGGTACCCGAGACATGGTCCGGCGACGTCATCGCGATGCGCACGCCGCTGCCTTCGAGCGCGTCGGCGATGCGCTGGTCGTCCGCGGCCACCCACACATCGTGTGCGCCGGCGGCCAGCGCGCGGCGCGCGACATGCAGCACCAGCGGCTCGCGGCCGATCAGCCGCAGCGGTTTGCCGGGCAGGCGCGTGGCCGCGTACCGCGCGGGGATCGCGACGACGAAATCGGGCGTGTCGGTCATGCGGTCGTGTCCTGCGTGCGCGGCGGGAGGCGATCGAGCAAGGCGATCCAGAAGGCTTCGGGCAATTCGGCACGCACCGGGACGGAATGGAAGTCCGCGTCGGCCAGCGCGCGGCACTTCACGGCGTCCTTCTCGGTCATCAGCACCGGGAGCTTGCTGCCGAATTCGAAATCGGCCGCAACGTACACGTGGTGATCGGAGAACGCATGCGGCACCACCGCGATGCCGCGGTCGCGCAGCATCGCGAAGAAGCGATCGGGATTGCCGATGCCGGCGACGGCGTGCACGCGCTGGCCGGCGAACGACGCAAGCGGACGCGGCCGGCCGCCGACCAGCGGATGCGCATCGCCCGGCACCAGTTGCATCGGCCATTCGCCGAAGCCGGCGATGCCTTCGCCGTCGCCGCCGGCGCCGACGTTCACGACGCGGAAATCGCAGCGCATCGCGCGTTCGATCGGTTCGCGCAGCGGGCCGGCCGGCAACAGCTGGCCGTTGCCGCGACCGCGGCGGCCGTCGGCGACGTCGATTTCCACGTCACGCGCGAGGCGGTAATGCTGCAGGCCGTCGTCGCACACCACGATGTCGCAGCCCGCCTGCGCGAGCGCGCGTGCGGCGGCAACGCGGTCGCGATCGACGCGGACCTTCGCGCCCGTGCGCATCGCGATCAATACAGGTTCGTCGCCGCCCTCGTCGGGCGACGTGTTGCGTTCGACCCAGCGCGGCGTGCGTTCTTCACGTCGTCCGTGGCCGCGGCTGGCAACGCCCGGCGTCCAGCCCGCATCGCGCAGGCGTTCGACGATGGCGATGGTGAGCGGCGTCTTGCCCGTGCCGCCGACGGCGATGTTGCCGACGACGACCACCGGCACCGGCACGCGATGCTGGCGCAGCAGGTGCCGTGAATACAGGCCGCGGCGCAGGCGCGTGACATCGCCGTACACCGAGGACACCGCGCGCGCGATCAACGGCACCGGCGCGTTGTCGAACCACCAGGCCGGCAGGCGCGCCTTGGTCATGCCTCGGCCGGTGCGTCGCGGAACTGCATGCGGTGCAGGTGCGCGTACACGCCCCCGCGCGCGAGCAGTTCGGCGTGCGTGCCCTGCTCCACCAGCCGGCCTTCGTCGAGCACCAGCACCTGGTCGGCGTGTTCGATCGTCGACAGGCGATGCGCGATGACCAGCGTGGTGCGGTCGGGCATCAAATGATCGAGGGCGTCCTGCACGAGGCGTTCGGATTCGTTGTCGAGCGCGGCGGTGGCTTCGTCGAGGATCAGGATCGGGGCGTCCTTCAACAAGGCGCGCGCGATCGCGAGGCGCTGGCGCTGTCCGCCCGACAGGCGCCCGCCGTGTTCGCCGATGCGCGTGTCCAGGCCGCTCGGCAGGCGTTCGACGAATTCCATCGCGTTCGCACCGCGCACGGCGCTGGCGAGCTTGGCCGGTTCGGCGCCCATCATTTCGCCGTAGGCCACGTTGTCGGCGATGCTCGCGTCGAACAGGATCACGCGCTGCGAGACCATCGCGACCTGGCGACGCAAGTCGCCCAGCGGATACGCATCGATGGGCTGGCCGTCGAGCAGCACCTGGCCGGATTCGGGTTCGTAGAAGCGCGGGATCAGCTTGATCAGCGTGGTCTTGCCGCTGCCCGAGCGCCCCACGATCGCGGTGACCGTGCCCGGCCGCGCGGTGAAGCTGATGTCCTGGATCGCCGGCCGCGTTTGTCCCGCGTAACGCGCGGTGACGTTGCGGAATTCCAGCAGGCCCTTGGCGCGCGGCAGCGGCGTGGTGCCGGTGTCGCGTTCGTCGGGCGTGTCGATGACGGTGAACACGCGCTCGGCCGAATTGACGCCGCGCTGGAGCATCGCCTGCACGTTGGTCAGCTGGCGCAGCGGCGGGATGATGCCGACCATCGCCGTCATCAGCACGGTGAAATCGCCGGCAGTGAGGCGACCCGCGGCGGCTTCGCGCGCGGCGAGGAACAGCAGGAGGGCCATGCCCATCGCGCCGAGCACCTGCACGAAGAAGGAGATCGAACCGCGCGTGACCTCCACCTTCAGCGCGAGCTGCAGGTTCTTCTGCGTTTGCGCGGCGTAGCGGCCGATCTCCGCATCCTGCGCACCGTAGATCTTCACTTCCTGGTGGCCGTGCAGCGCCTGGTCGGCGGACTGCAGCATGTCGGCGGCGTTCTCGAGGATGCGATGGTTGATGTTGCGGTAGCGACTGCCGACCTTGTTCATCGCGAACACCAGCGCCGGCGCGAGCAGCAACAGCGCGATCGTGACGCGCCAGCTGGTGTCGAGCATCGCCCACAGCATCGCGACCGTCATCAGGCTGGCGCTGATCATCACCTTCAGCGCATCCACGGCGGCCTGCGCGACTTGTTCGGTGTCGCCGCCCAGGCGCGTGAGCATCGACGCGACGGGTTCTGCATCGAAGCGTTCGCCCGGCAAACGGAAATACTTGCCCATCAGCAGCAGGCGCAAGTCGCGCGCCACGCCGCGGCCGGAGCGCGCCATCGTGTAATCGCCCGCCAGGCCGCACAGACCGCGCGCGATGAACAAGCCGATCAACGCCGCCGGCAACCACATCTCGAAACTCTTCGGATCCGCCAGCCCATCGACGATGGGCTTGAGCAGGCGCGTGATGCCGTAGCTCGCGGCGGCTTCCAGCATCATCGCGAACGCGGCAATGCCGAGCCAGGCGCGATACGGCTTCGCGTAGCCGAGCAAGCGCCGGTAGGTCTGCGCGGGCGTCGCGGCCGTCATCGCGTGGCCGCCTTCTGCACGACCGGCGGCGCGGTGGCGATCGACACCTTCGAGAATCCGAGCTGCCCCAGCGCATCGAGCGCGGTGACGACCGACTGGTGCGGCGTGCGGCCGTCGGCGCGCAGCAGCACGGACATGGTGCGATCGTTGCCGGCCACGTCGACGAGCGTCTGCTTCAGCGATTCGACATCGGTGCGCAGGGCTTCGCGGTCATCGATGAAATAACGGCCTTCGGCATTCACGAGCACGCTGAGCTGCTTGCCCTTGGCTTCCACCGGCTGGCCGTTGGCCTGCGGCAGTTGCAGCTTGAGCACGGAGCGCGCGTCGAACGTGGTGGTGACGACGAAGAAGATGATCAGGCACAGGACGACGTCGATCATCGGGATCAGGTTGATCTCCGGCGTGTCGTCGTCGCGGAAGTCGCGGATGCGCATGCGTCAGTCGGCGTTCGCGTGGGCCGGCGCGGCGGACGGGCCGCGGTCGATCGTGCCGTCGGCGTACGCGCTCGCGGCGGCCACGCGCTGCGCGGCGGCGCGCGGGTCCAGCGCGTCCATCAACTGGAAGGCTTCGTGTTCCATGTCGACGATGTACGTGGCGATGCGGCCGCGGAAATAGCGGTGGAAGCACAGCGCGGGCACCGCGACGATCATGCCGGTGGCGGTGCACACCAGCGCCTTGCCGATGCCGCCGGCGAGTTCGTTGACGTCGCCGATGCCCTGGTCGCCGATCGTGAGGAACATCTGGATCATGCCCACGACGGTGCCGAACAGGCCGAGCAGCGGGCCGGCCGAGGCGATGGTGCCGAGGGTGTTGAGGAAGCGTTCCATCTTGTGGACGAGGTGCCGGCCGACGTCTTCGACGCGCTCGCGGATTTCCTCGCGCGGGCGGTGGCGGACGTCGAGCGCCGCGGCCAGCAGCGCGCCCAGGGGCGAGTTGCGGCGGAGCGAATCGATATGGGTGGGGTCCAGGCGGCCACGGCCGGCCCAGGCGCGGACTTCGGCGCCGAGGGTGGGCGGGATGACGACCTTGCGCCGCAGGCTCCAGAAGCGTTCGACGATGATGGCCAGGGCGACCACCGACAACAGCAGCAGCGGGATCATCGGCCAGCCGCCCGCTTTCACCAGTTCCAGCACGCTCAATCCTCCGCGGGCCGCGGTGTTGCGGGCCCTTCGCCTTGATGCGGGCGATAGCATAGCCCAGCGCTCCGGGGGGACCGGGGCGTTGCGTCCCAAAGTCGTGGATGGGTTGCGCGGCGTGGCGCGACCTGCGTGCCGGCCGGACCGATGTCCGCGCGCACTGCGCCGCTGGCCGCCGTATCGAAGACCCGGGCCCCTGCCCTGCACCAGCGGGCCACGACGGCCGGGCGCGGGTGCCCGAAGCGATTCCCCGCGCCGGACGCCACGAGGGCGTGGCGTGCGCCGGTCGCGCGGATGAACGCGGGGTCGGAGGAGCCATCGCTGCCGTGATGAGGGATCAGCACCACGTCGGCTTGCACCGAGGCCCGGTCCCGATGGATGAGGGCGCGTTCGATGACTTCGCCGATATCGCCCGTGAGCAGCGCGGCACCGTGCGGCGTTTCGATGCGCAGGACGCAGCCGGCTTCGTTGCCGAGGTACGGGAAGTACGGGACCGGATGCAGGATCCGGAACACGACGCCGTCGCGTTGCCATGCCTGGCCGGCGAGGCACGGCGCATCGGCGACGGTCGGGCTGCCGTCGGGCGTCAGCGTTCGCGCGATCGGGAATGCGCGGCGCACCGCGGGCCAACCGCCGGCATGGTCGCTGTCGGCGTGGCTGATGATCGCGACGTCGAGTTTCCGCACGCCGAGCGCGCGCAATGCGGGAACGACGGCGCGTTCGCCTGCGTCGTAGCCGTCGTGTTGCGCAGGGCCCATGTCGTAGAGGAGCGTGTGCGATTGCGTGCGCACGAGGATGGACAGGCCCTGTCCGACGTCGAGCACATCGAGGCGCACGCCGCCGTGGGGCGGAAGTTCGCGCGAGGGAAACAGCAGCGGCAACCACGCGAGCGATGCGAGGGCCTTGCCGGGCACGCGGCGCGGCAGCAACCACCACGCCGCCGCGATCAACGCCATCGGCAACGCGAACCAACGCGCTTCAGGCAGCCACCACAACGCGAGTGCGCTGTCGCCGAGGTGTTCGAACCAGGGCCACGGCAGATCGAAGGCGAAGGCCGCGGCTTGCCACGCCCAGTCGCCGGCGCCGTGCTGCACGGTGTCGAGCCCCGTGCCGAGCAGCGAGAGCGGCACCACCACGAGGCTCCACCACGGGATCGCGACGAGGTTGGCGATGGGCCCTGCGAGCGAAGCTTGTCCGAACAGCGCGACGGTGAGCGGCAACAGCCCGATCGTCGCGACGGCCTGCGCACTCGCGAAACCCCGCAGCAACGACGTGTCGCCGCGCGGCAGGCACCACACGAGCCACGCGACGCCGCACACGCTCAGCCAGAAGCCCGCGCCGAGCAGGGACAACGGATCGACGACGATCATCGCGGTGACCGCCAGCGCGAGTGCGGCGAAAGGCGACAGTGGTCGACGCACCAGGCGCGCGCCGGCGACGACCGCGATCATCAACGTGGTACGCACCGTCGGTAGCGCGAAGCCGGACGCCGCGGTGTAGAGCAACGCGCCAAGCAAGGCCGCGATCGCCATGGCGGCGGGGCGCGGGAGGCGCAGCGCCAGGGATGGCAGCAGTCGCCAGAGCGCGGATGCGCCCAATGCGAAGAAGCCGGCGACCAGTCCGACATGGAAGCCGGAGATCGCGATGAGGTGCGTCAGGCCGGTGGCGCGCAGCGTGGCCCAATCGCGTTCGCTGAGATAGCGCGTGTCGCCGAGGGCGAGTGCGCGGACGAAGCGATCGCTCGGGCGCGCGACGGCGGCATCGATGCGATCGGACACGCGGGCGCGCCAAGCGTGCAGGCCGGACGGCGGCGACAAGATTCGCGCGGAAGCGGGATTGCGCACGTAGCCCGTCGCGGCGATGCGTTGCGCGAAGGCGTGGCGTTCGGCGTCGAGCGTGCCCGGGTTGCGCAGGCCGCGCGGCGGGCGCAGGCGCACGTCGAGATGCCAACGGCTACCGGCCGTGGGGCGCGGGCCGGGGGTGGCGTCGCGCGCGTCGTACCAGGCCAGGCGGACGAGACGGCCACGCAGTGCTTCGGGTTGGTCGCTCGCATCATCGACGCGCAGGTGGAATCGCACGCGGCGTGGTTCGGTGACGGGAAGATCGACGATGCGGCCGGTAATGCGGGTGTCGGCGCCTGCGAGCGCGTGCGCTGGCGGTGCGAGCGCGACGTGCGCGTGGATGCCGGCGAGCAGCGCGCCGGCGAGTGCGATCGCGCCACATCGCATCGCGAAAATACTGCGCGGCTGCCTGCACCAAGGCATGCAAACGAGTGCGGCGATTGCAAGCGCAACGCAGATCCAGACCCACGCGGGCAGCAACACCGGCAACCGGAGACAGGCCAGCGCACCGCAGGTGAGCAACACCGCCACGGCGATGGGCCCGGGCGTGCGCGGCGTTGTGCGGGCGACGTCCGGTGTGGGCCTCCGCGGCATCCGTGCCGCATCGCGCATGTCACACCTCGCTGGGTGCCAGTTGTCGCAGTCGGCCTTCGTGGAGTTCCAGCACGCGGTCCAGCTTGCGCGCCAGGCTGCGGTCGTGCGTCACCAGCACGAGGCTGGTCTTCTGCGCGCGGTTGAGTTCCAGCATCTGCTCGAACACGTGCGCGGCGGTGCGTTCGTCCAGGTTGCCCGTGGGTTCGTCGCCCAGCACGCACGCGGGTTTGTTGACGAGTGCACGCGCGACGGCGGCACGCTGGCGTTCGCCGCCGGAGAGCTCGCCGGGCTTGTGCTGCAGGCGATGCGAGAGGCCGACGTTTTCGAGCAGCACCTGCGCACGCGAGGCGGCTTCGGCCACCGGCTTGCCATCCAGCAGCACCGGCAGCATCACGTTTTCGAGCGCGGTGAATTCCGGCAGCAGGTGATGGAACTGGTACACGAAGCCCAGCGCGCGATTGCGCAGTTTGCCGCGCGCCGCGTCGGTGAGGGCGTTCATGCGCTGGCCCGCGACCCACACTTCGCCCGCCGTCGGCGTATCGAGCCCGCCGAGCAGGTGGAGCAGCGTCGACTTGCCGGCGCCTGATGCACCGAGGATCGCGACCGTTTCGCCTTCCACCACCGACAGGCTCACGTCATGGAAGACGTGCGTCTTCAGGTCGCCTTCGGCGTACGTCTTGGCCAGGCCTTCCGCGCGCAATGCATCACTCATAACGCAGGGCCTCCGCCGGGGCCGTGCGCGCTGCGCGCCAGGCCGGGTACAACGTCGCGATGAAGGCCATGCCCAGCGCGACCAGCGCGATCACCACCACGTCGTCCGCCTTCAGTTCGGTGGGCAGGCCGGTGATGTAGTAGACGTCCTCGGGCATCAGCTGCACGCCGAGCACCTTTTCGATGCCGGCCAGGATGTGGTCGAGGTTGAGCGTGAGCAGCACGCCGCCGACCACGCCGAGCACCGTGCCGATGATGCCGATCAGCGAGCCCTGCACCATGAAGACCTGCATGACGCCGTTGGGCGTGAGGCCCAGCGTGCGCAGGATCGCGATGTCGGCCTGCTTGTCCGTCACCAGCATCACCTGCGACGACACCAGGTTGAACGCGCCCATCGCGATCAGCAACGACAGCAGGATCGCCATCACCGTCTTTTCCATCTTCAGCGCGCGGAACATGTTGGCGTTCTCGCGCGTCCAGTCGCTGACGCTGTACGGGCCGGGCAATTGCTCGGCGAGTTCGCGCGCGACGTCGAAGGCCTGGTCCATGTCGAACAGGCGCAGCCGCACGCCGGTCACGCCATCCCCCATGCGCAGCAGCTTCTGCGCGTCCTGCAGGTTGACGACGGCCAGGCCCTTGTCGAATTCGTTGTAGCCGGCTTCGAACAGGCCGCTCACCCTGAAGCGCTTGAACTGCGGCATCGCGCCCATGGGCGTGGCCTGCAGGTCGGTGGTGAGCACGACGCTGTCGCCGACGTTGACGCCCAGCCACATCGCCAGTTCCTTGCCGAGCACGATGTTGAACTGGCCGGGCTGCAGGGCGTCGAGCTTGCCGACGACCATCTTCTCGCCGAGCACCGACACCTTGCCCTCTTCCGACGGGATCACGCCGCGGACGATCGCGGGCTGGTTGCGCGCGCCGCGCAGCAGGCCCTGGGTTTCGATGTAGGGCGCCGCGCCGGCGACGCGCTTGTCCGCCGTGGCCACGCGCACTGCGTGCGGCCAGTCCTGCAGGGGCTCGCCGTAACCGCTGACGGTGGCGTGCGCGGCCATCTGCAGCATGCGGTCGCGGATCTCGCGCTGGAACCCGCTCATCACCGCCAACGTGGTGATGAGCGCAGTCACGCCCAGCGCGATCCCGAGGATCGATGCCAGCGAAATGAAGGAGATGAAACCGTTGCGGCGCTTGGCGCGGAGGTAGCGCAGGCCGATGGCGACAGGAATGGGTTTGAACATGCGGCCGCTATCCTCTCATTCCTGCCGTGATGCCGCGAGTCGCATGGCCCGCCGCCCCCGCGCCGCCAGGGTATCGGGCCACCAGGACAGGCCGTGGCGCGTATCGAAGGCCAACGGACCGCGCCAGTGCAGGTCGAGTTCCGCGATGCGCAACGTGCGGGCGGGCCGACGCCGTTCCCGGAGCGCCCGCAATGCACCGGCCAGCAGCGCGACGCAGGCCCCGGGAATAGCGAGGTCGCGCGGCAGCGCCGACGCGACCAGCCCGATGCCCCCGAAAACGCCGAAGACCAGGTGCGCGCCGACGACCCACCAAGAGGGTCGCCAGGTCACCGTGCTGGCCGCGTCGTTCGCCATGCCCGCACCGTAGCGGGACGCGGGCCATGGCGCCGTCAGGGAATGCCGCGCCGCGCGCCGGATTCCGGCGCGCGACGGAAACCTCAGGCCGCAGTCGACCGCAGTCGACTGTTCCGATACCCATACACCGCATAAATCACCAGCCCGATCACGGTCCACGCCGCCATCAGTTCCCAGTGCTCGGCGAACACCTGCCAGAACAGGTACAGGCACGCGACCGTCCCCGACAGGCTGATCACCCACACCGCCGGCACGCGGAACGGGCGCGGCACGTCGGGCCGCGTGTGGCGCAACACCAGCACCCCGATGCACACCGTCGCGAACGCCAGCAACGTGCCCATCGACACCAGGTCGCCGAGCAGGCCGATCGGCAGGAAGCCCGCCAGCAACGCCGCCACCGTGCCGACGACCACCGTGCCCGCATGCGGCGTGCGATGGCGCGGATGCACGCGGCCGAACAGCTTCGGCAGCAACCCGTCCTGCGCCATCGCGTAGAAGATGCGCGGCTGCCCCATCAGCATCACCAGCACCACCGAGCTCAGGCCCGCGATCGCACCGATCTCCACCGCGGTCTTCAGCCACGCCAGCTCCGGATGCCCTTCCAGCGCGGTCGCCACCGGTTTCGGCGTGCCGAGTTCCGTATACGGCACCAGGCCCGTCAGCACCGCCGCGAACACGATGTAGATCACCGTGCACACCGCAAGCGACCCGAGGATGCCGATGGGCATCGTGCGCTGCGGATCCTTCGCCTCGCCCGCCGCCGTCGACACCGCGTCGAAGCCGATGTACGCGAAGAAGATGATCGACGCGCCACGCACCACGCCTTCGATGCCGAACTTGCCCGGGCCTTCGTTCTCGGGGATGAACGGCGTCCAGTGCTCAGGCATCACGTAGCCCGCCGCGAACGCGACGAACAACACGATCACCGCCACCTTGATCGCCACGATCACGCCGTTGATGGCCGCCGACTGGCGGATGCCCACATAGCACAGGCCGCTCAAGCCGGCGATCAGCAGCACGGCGGGCAGGTTCACCAACGCCCCCGTGTGCACGAGCGCGCCATCGACGACGGACAGCGGCGCACTCGCCAGCCATTCCGGCAAGCCCATGCCGAACGACGCCAGGAAACTGTTGAGGTATCCCGACCATCCCACCGCGACCGCCGAGGCCGCGAACAGGTATTCCAGCACCAGGTTCCACCCGATGAACCACGCGACCGATTCGCCCAGCGTCGCGTAGGCGTACGAATACGCGCTGCCCGACACCGGCAACATCGCCGCGAACTCCGCGTAGCACAGCCCCGCAAGCGCGCACGCGATGCCGGCCAGCACGAAACTCAGCAACACCGCGGGCCCGGCGTGATTGGCGGCCGCATGGCCGGACAACACGAAGATGCCGGCGCCGATGATCGCGCCGACGCCGAGCAACAACAGTTGCCGCGCACCGAGCGTGCGCTGCAGTTCCGGCGCCCCGCCGGCGCCGGCCGTCGCGAGCGCGACGGGCTTGATGGCGAACAGATCCTTGAACATGCAAACCTCCGTTGGCAGTGGCGTCAGAACGCGACGTTGACCGCGACCTGCGGTGCGAGCACCGCGCTGCTGTTGCGCCCCGCGAGCGAGGCGAAGACGCCGGCGATGACGCCGACGTTGTCGTTGAAGTGGTATTCGACGGCGGGCGCGACCGAGAAGCGCCACGCGTGCGGGGACTTCGAGACGAAGCGACCGTCGGCATCGCCGATCGCCACGCCGAAGTCGCGTTCGTACACGCCGTCGATCGCCAGCACCCAGCGCGAATCGAGCGCGTATTCGAAGCCGGTGGTCGCCTGCCAGCCGCCTTGCAGGTCGGCGACGCCTTCGAACCCGGCGAACGTGGCGTAGACGCTTTCGCCATGCACCGTCGCACCGTCGTAGGGCAGCGTGTACTTGAGGTTGGCGCGGCTGCGCAGCGTGCGGCCGCCGAGCGTCGAATACACCTGGCCGTGCAGCCCGACCGTGGTGGTGGCCGCGCCGCTGCCCGTGGTGAGGTCGTGCGGCTCCAGGTCCATCTGATCGTGCTTGCCGATCGGCAGGTTCTGGCGGAACACGGCGGTGAGCGATGGACGCGCGGCGCCCTGCCCTTGCAGGAACTTGTACATCACCGATACCGACGCATCGCCCATGCGCGTCGTGCCGTCGCCGAACGCGTTGTCGCCGTGGAAGGCGTTGAGCACGGCGCCGATGGTGAGGCGGTCGGTGATGCCGTAGAGCATCGGCACGGCGAGGTGCCAGCCCGCCGATGATTCGGCGAGCGAGTGGCGATCGCCGTTCGCGTCGTAGTACGCGTCGACGTGGTTGTAGATCAGGTACGGCTCGATGTTGAACAGCCCCTGCGGCAGCGAGGGTGCGCCACTGACAAGCGGGCCGGTGAAGCGCGCGGGTGGCGCGGCATCGCCGCTGTCATCGGCGAAGGCGTGGGGTGCGATGGACAGGGTGAGTGCGAGTGCGCAGGCAAGGGAAATCGTGCGCGGAAGTCGCGGATGGATCGGCATGTCGGCCTCGTCGGAAAGAAGGGCCGCTGACCGTAGGCAATGCGTGGTGCGTGCAGGGGCGTCCCGCGTCTGACATGCGAAGCCGATTTGTCTGCGAACTGTGTCGGCAAATCCACAGGAAGCAGAACCTGCCGCGTGCGATGCAGTGTCCGCACGTGCGGCGATTCGACGCTCGCGCACTGCCGGCGATCGGAACGCTCTACCGCGTCGGCACCTGGAAGGCGTTGCCGACGTTGGGTGCGATCAGGGCGATTTCCTGACGATGTTCTTGCGGGGTTTCGTTGCCACCGACTTTCGCGCCGACGGAACCGACGCGGGCTTCCTGCGTGCGGTTTTGGCCGCGCGCTTCGCGGGCCGCGCCTTCGGCACGACCGACAGCGAGAACCCGAGCGTGTCGAGCACGCGCGCGATGGTGCCCAACCCCGGGTTGCCGCCTTCGCCGAGCGCCTTGTACAGGCTGGCGCGCGTGAGGCCCGTGTCTGCAGCAATCATGCTCATCCCGCGCGCGCGGGCGACCTCGCCCATGGCGTGGAGGAAGAGCGCGATGCCGCCTTCGGCCAGGCAATCGGCCAGGTAGTTCGCCATCGTCTCGTCGTCGACGAGGTATTCGGTGATGTCGAATTTTTCCGTCGTGGTGGTCATATGGCTCCGTGGATGGCTCCCAGTCCCGCCGCCAGCGCCTTCGCGCGGCGGATGTCGCGCGCTTGCGTGGATTTGTCGCCGCCCGCCAGCAACACGATGACGCGCGTGGCGCGGGTGACGAAATACACCCGATACCGGGGCCGTAATCGATCCTCGACTCCGACACGCCACCACCCACCGGCTTGCACGGGCCGACATTGCCGAGCGACATGTTGGACATCCGCGACAACACCTTGGTGCGCGCGCGGCCATCGGTGAGGGACGCGAGCCACGTTCTGAATTCCGGTGTGCGGCGAAGTTCGAACATGCCGACGACTGTATCCGGGAGGATACGCGGTCAACCAGAGGATACAAGCCCTATCGAGGGCCGGAGGCGTCCCGCGGCCTTGGCGAATGCACGGGAATCCGCCGTGCAATTCGCGCAACCTTGCGCAAACCGACACGCCATCGGCACAAACGAAAACGGCGACCCGTTTCCGGATCGCCGTTTCGCTTGAACATGGTAGCGGGGGCAGGATTTGAACCTGCGACCTTCGGGTTATGAGCCCGACGAGCTGCCAGACTGCTCCACCCCGCAGCAGGCCGCGCATTATGCGGAACCCGCCGCGGCATTGCAACCCGAAGGAAGAAACCGCCGGCAAACGCCGGCGGTTCCGGTTCACCCACCCTGCGATCAGAAGTCGTAGCGCGCCATCAAACGCAGCGAGCGCGGTTCCGAAATCTGGATCTCCTGGCCGTAGAACTGGTTCGGCACGTTGCGACGCACCGTGGCCGTGCCCTGCTCGTAGCGCGGGTTGTACGAACCCGCCGTCTGCCGGTTGAGGACATTGATGATGTCCGCCTGCAGCGTCAGGCCTTCCAGCCACGTCGGCTCGTACGCCACGTTGAGGTTCAGCTGGACCAGCCACGGCGTTTCGCCGTGCGAGCCACGCGGGGAAATCGCGTAGTCGGCGGCGGGCGCGCGGTAGTTGGCCGAGCCCGGCGCGGTGCCCGAACCGGACAGGCCGCAGAACCAGTACGCCGAACCGTTGTAGAGGCTCGCGTTGTCCGCCGGGTAGTGGCTGGTGCAGTTGCGCGGACGGCCCGACGCCGTGATCAGCGTTGCGCCCGTGCGCCACTGGTCGTTCCACTGGTAGTAGCCGAACGCCTTCAACGCATGCTTGCGGTGGTTCGGCAGCAGGCCGTTGGAGCCGACCATCAGTTCCGGGAGGTCCCAGTCCTGCGTGCGGCCCACGTCGGCCTGGCCGCCGGCGCCCGTGTCGAGGTCCGATGCCAGCTGGCCTTCGGTGTTGCCCCAGTTCTTCGAGTACGTGTACTCGAGCTTGCCGTACCAGTTGTCCGCGTACGAATGCTCGGCGAACAGGTCAAGCGCGTAGTAACGACGCTTCAACGCCGGGAAGCCCAGCTGCTCGGCCGTGAACGTGGCTTCCGTGTACGAGCCGTCCGCGTTCTTGAAGATGAACGTGTTCGTCTCGCCCGGGTTGGCGTTGAGGCACTTGTTGCGCAGCAGCGCGCCGCACACGTCGTCGATCGCGCTCTTCAGGTCGCGGTAGGTGAACTTCGCACCCCACGCGTACGTGGCGGACAGGCCCTGCTGGAAGCCGACGATGTACTCCTCCTGGTAATGCGACTTCAGGTTCTTCGCCGTCGTGGTCAGCGGATCCGGTGCGGAACCGCATTCCAGGTTCGACGAGACCGCCTGCGTGCCCGGGCAGATCGTCGGCGCCGGCGTCATCGGGATGCGGTTCGTGCCGGTCGGCGCGCCCGTCACCGGGTCGACGCCCGTGTAGGTGAAGTACTCGGTCGTGTTGAGCGAGGCGGACGCACCACGGATGGCGGCCTGGTTCGGCGTGGCGAGGTGGTAGCGGCCCACGTTGCCGAACAGCTTCAGCGTGCCGTCGCCCTTCATGTCCCACGAGAACCCGACGCGCGGATCCAGCTGGTTGCGCTGCGAGATGTACGGGCGGCCCAGGCCGTCGAAGTTGGTGAACTGCTCGTTGCGCAGGCCCAGCGACAGCAGCAGGTTGTCGGTGACGTGCCAGCGGTCTTCCAGGTACTGCGAGGCCTGCTCGACGCTCGGATCCGAGTTGGCCTGCAGCACGGTGCGCGTGACGTAGTAACCCTGCGCACCGAGGCCACCGCCGGACGACGGCGAACCGATGAACGTGGCGATCGGCGTCGTCGGCGTGGCGGCGCGCGCGTAGGTCCACAGCTGGCCACCGGCGCGGCCGGTGTGCACGGAGGCTTCCGCATCCTGGCGCTCGTAACCGACGCGCAGTTCGTGGTCACCGAGCACGTAGGCCAAGTCGATGCGCCAGCCGCTGGTGGATTCTTCCGGCTGCGAGAACGGGATCGTGGTGGACGTCGACGGCTGGCAATTGCGATACACCAGGCCCGGGGCCTGCGCGTTCGCCGGCGCGCTGATCTGCGGGCAGTTCGGGTTGTAGCCCATCGTCACGTTGTTGTGGCTGATGGACTGCTCGCCGTACATCGCCGACAGCGTGAGGTCGTCGGTGAGGTAGCCGGTGTACTTCGCGACGTACAAACGCGCGTCGTCGTCGTTCGTCGTGATCTGGCGCGGGATCGTGTTGTGCGTGAACGTCGCGTACGAGAAATCGCTGCGCTCGGAGTGCGTCGTGGTGCGGTCCTGGATGCCGGTGAATTCGATCAGGTGGTTGTCGTTGATGTTCCAGTCGACCTTGGCGGCCCAGCGCGGCGAGTTGAAGCGATAGGCGCGCCAGCCGGTCTGCGCGGCCGTGGAGTTCGCCAGGTCCGTGCGGCCCGACAGCACTTCGGTGCCTTCGCGCTTGGTGGTTTCCGCATCGAGGAAGACGAACAGGCGGTCCTTGATCAGCGCGCCGCTGCCGTAGAAACCGGTGGTCAGCGACCACGACAGGTTCTGCTGGCGCCAGATGTTCAGCGTGCCGTCGGTGCGCTCGTTGATCGCGCGGGCCGCGTTGTCGGCCGGGTAGAAGCCGGTGTTCGCGTAGTACACGTCGCGCGGTGCGGCGCGCGTGGCTTCGGGCGTCCAGATCGTGTAGACGCCGCCGTGCCACTCGTTGCCGCCACGCTTGGTGACCAGGTTGATCACGCCGCCGGTGGAACGGCCGAACTCGGCGCCGTAACCGCCCGTGAGGATCTGCTGCTCGCCGATCGCCTCGAACGGCAACGTCGTGAAGCCCACCGAGGTCAGCGGGTTGGTGACGTTGTAGCCGTTGATGAAGTACGCGTTCTCCGACGCAGCCGACCCGCCGAAGCTCGGCACGCCGCTGTAGCTGTCGCTGCGCACCACGCTCGGCGCGAGCAGCGCCACGCTGGCGACGTCGCGGTTGATCGAGATCTTGGACAGCTGTTCGGCGGTGAGCACCGTGCGCGTGTCGGTCTGCGACACGTCGACCAGCGGCACGCCGCCGCCGATGATTTCGACCGCGTCGAAATTGGTGGTGCCGCCGGCCGAGGCGAACGACACCTCGGTGCCGCCGGCGATGTTGACCTGGATGTTGTCGCGGACGCTGACGACCGCGCCATCCTTCTGCAACGTCACCTTGTACCGGCCGTTGGGCAGCGACGCGGCGCGATAGTCGCCGTCGGCGCCGACCTGCAACGTGCGGGTCAGGCCCGTGTCGAGGTTCTGGATCACGACCGTGCTGCCGGTCCCCACCGGTGCGTGGCCGTAGATCATGCCCGTGATGTTCGACTGGGCGCTCACGCCCGCTGCGAAGCTCATTCCCAGCGCGACGAACAGCGCGCTGCGCTTCATCCCCTTGCGAAAACTAGACGTAACCAACGTTGGAATCCCCTGGTGTGTCGATGGCGAAAGGGCCATCGGTCCTTCCCGGATCACGGGAACGGGCGACACTACCGGAGTGAAGGTTTCGTTAACAGCGCGTGATACTTACATGACAACGAAAAAAAGGCCGATCTCGCGACCGGCCTTTCGTTCTGCAACGCGGGTCACGATTTCCGTGTCAACGGAACGACGCGAGGCACCACTGCATGATGGGGTTCCACAGGATGCCGAGGACCAGCAGCAGCATCGCGTTGACGCCGAAGGCCACGCGGACGGGCATGTCGTCGCGCTCGCGGGGGCCCTCGCCCACCGGCTCGTCGAAGTACATCACCTTGATCACGCGCAGGTAGTAGAACGCGCCGATCACCGCGAACACGATGCCCACGATCGCCAGCCACAGCATGTCGCCCTCGATCGCGGCGCGCAGCACGACCAGCTTGGACCAGAAGCCCAGGAACGGCGGCACGCCGGCCAGCGAGGCCATCACGCACAGCACCAGCAAGGCCATCCACGGGCTGCGGCTGTTGAGGCCCTTGAAGTCGTCGATGGTGTCGCTCTCGAAGCCCTTGCGCGACAGCACCACGATCGCGCCGAACGCCGCGGTCGACATGATCGCGTAGGTGATCGCGTAGAACATCGCCGCCGCGTAGCCCTGCGGCCCGCCGCCGGCGAGGCCGAGGAACAGGAAGCCGACGTGCGAGATCGTCGAATACGCCAGCATGCGCTTGAGGTTGGTCTGCGCCAGCGCCGCCAGGTTGCCGATGACCAGCGACAGCGCCGCCAGGCCTGCGATCAGCAGACGCCAGCGATCGTCGAGCGGACCGGCGCCGGTTTCGAGCAGGCGATACGCCATGCCGAACGAGGCGAGCTTGGGCGCCGAACCGATGAACAAGGTGATGGGCGTCGGCGCACCGTGGTAGACGTCCGGCAGCCACATGTGGAACGGCGCCGCACCGAACTTGAAGGCGATGCCCGCCAGCAGGAACACCACGCCGGTCAGCATCAGGCCCGGCGACGCGCTGCCGATGGCGACGCTGATCTCCTTCAGGTCGAGCGTGCCGGTGGCGCCGTAGATCAGCGACATGCCGTACAGCAGCATGCCCGAGGCCAGCGAACCGAGGACGAAGTACTTCATCGCCGCTTCGGACGCGAGCGGGCTGTCGCGATCGATCGCCACCAGCGCGTATTGGCACAGCGCCAGCATTTCCAGGCCCAGGTACACCATCACCAGGCTGCCGGAGGACACCAGCAGCATCATGCCCGTGGTGGCGAACATCACCAGCACCGGCACTTCACCCTTGTACAAACCGCGCTCGCGCAGGAACGGCCACGCGTAGACCAGCGACAACGCGGACACGAGGCACGTGAACAGCTTCAGCACGTCGGCGGTGACATCGCGCACGAACATGCCGTTGAGCACCGTGCCCTGCCCGCCCGTGCCCGAGGCCACCAGGCCCGCGACGACGACCAGCGTGCCGATCGCGAGCACGTGCGTGACCCAGCGCTGCCGCTCGGAGAGGAACAGGTCGAGCATCAGCAGCGCGAACGCCATGCCGACGAGCACCAGTTCGGGCAGCAGCGGCAGCAGGTCGGCGGCGGTGGGCATCGAGGGATTCATGCGTTCGGTGTCTCTCAGAGCTTGGACGCCGCCAGCTGGCTGGCGAGCTGCGCGATGGAGGGCTCCATCAGGTCGGTCAGGGGCTTGGGATACACGCCGAGGGCGAGCACGCCGATCGCGAACACGCCGAGCACGATCCACTCGCGCGGATTGATGTCTTCGAGCTCGGCGACGTGCGCGTTGCCCACCTCGCCGAAGATCACGCGCTTGACCAGCCACAGCGTGTACGCCGCGCCCACGATCAGCGTGGTGGCGCCGGCGAAGGCGAGCAGCGGGTGCTGCTGGAAGCTGGCCAGGATCACCATGAACTCGCCGATGAAGCCCGACGTGCCCGGCAGGCCCGCGTTGGACATGCCGAAGAACACCATGAACATCGCGAACCACGGCATCACGTTCGCCACGCCGCCGTAGTCGCGGATCATGCGCGAGTGCATGCGGTCGTACAGCACGCCGACGCACGAGAACATCGCGCCGGAAATGAAACCGTGCGAAATCATCTGCACCATCGCGCCCTGCAGGCCGAGGCGCGCGGCGTCGAGGTTGCCCGTGTCGCGCACCAGCGAGAACGCGATGAACGTGCCCAGCGTGACGAAGCCCATGTGCGAGATCGACGAATACGCGATCAGCTTCTTCATGTCGTCCTGGACCAGCGCGACCAGGCCGATGTAGAGGATCGCGATCAGCGACAGCGCGATGACGACCCATGCGTACTCGTGGCCGGCATCCGGCACGATCGGCAGGGTGAAGCGCAGGAAGCCGTATCCGCCGATCTTCAGCATGATCGCCGCCAGCACCACCGAGCCGCCGGTGGGCGCCTCGACGTGCGCGTCCGGCAACCACGTGTGCACCGGGAACATCGGCACCTTCACCGAGAACGCGGCGAGGAACGCGAAGAACAGCCACGCCTGTTCCTTCATCGTCAGCGGCAGCGCCGCCATGTCGGCCAGCTGCCAGCTGCCGCCCTTGAGGTACAGGTAGATGATGCCGACCAGCATGAACACCGACCCGAGGAAGGTGTACAGGAAGAACTTGATCGACGCGTACACGCGGCGCGGCCCGCCCCACACGCCGATGATGATGAACATCGGGATGAGCATCGCCTCGAAGAACACGTAGAACAGCATCGCGTCCATCGCGGCGAACACGCCGATCATCAGGCCTTCGAGGATCAGGAACGCGGCGACGTACTGGCTCACGCGCGTGTCGATCGAGCCCCACGCGCCGATCAGCACCAGCACCGTCGTCAGCGTGGTCAGCCCGATCAGCGCGACCGAGATGCCGTCCGCGCCCAGCGCGTAGCGGATGTCGTAGGCCGGGATCCAGTTGTGCAGTTCGAGGAACTGCATCGCCGCGTTGCCGCGGTCGAAGGTGGTGATCAGCGGGATGCTCAGCAGCAGCACCACCATCGACGTGGCGAGCGCGATCCAGCGCGCCAGTTGCGGACGGGTGTTGCCCGCCAGCAGCGCCAGCACGCCGCCGAGCATCGGCAGCCAGATCAGGAGACTCAGGAGGGGCGCGTTCGCCACGTCTTCGATTCCGTGCAAAGTTTGGTGAGCGGCCGGACCGTCAGGTCCAGAGCTTGTAGATGATCGCCAGCAGCGCGATCAGGCCGACGATCATCGCGAAGGCGTAGTGGTACAGGTAGCCGGACTGCACGTGGCGCACCAGGCCCGACACGAAGTCGACCACCCGCGCGCTGCCGTTCACCGCCACGCCATCGATCACCTTGCTGTCGACCGCGCGCGAGGCCTTGCCCAGCGCGATGCCGCCGCCGGCGAAGCCGTCGATCCACAGGTCGTCCATGTAGTACTTGCGCTCGAGCACGCGCACCGGCCAACGCAGGGCGTGGGCGATCTTCGCGGGGAGCTCGGGGCGGACGAGGTACAGGAAGGTGGCGAGCGCGAAGCCGGTGAAGGCGAGCAAGAAGGCCGGCGCCATGAAGCCGTGCAACGCGAACGCGATCGCGCCGTGGAATTCCTCGCCCAGCTTCGCCATCACGCCGTGCTCCGGCATCTGGATCGCGCCGAGGAAGTACGGCAGGCGTTCGTGCGCGCCGCTCCAGTCCTTGCCGAACAGCATCGGACCGGCGGTGAAGAAGCCGATGAGGATCGACGGGATCGCCAGCAGGATCAGCGGGATCGTCACCACCCACGGCGATTCGTGCGGCGTGTGCGGACCATGGCCGTGGCCGTGGTCGTCGTGCGCATGATCATCGTGCGCGTGCGCCGCGTCGCCGTGCTCGGCGGCCAGCGAGGCCTCGTGCTCGGTCGAATCCGCTTCCGGCGCGATGTAGTGGTCCGGCACCGGATCGTTGAAGCGTTCGCGGCCGTGGAAGGTGAGGTAGAGCAAACGGAAGCTGTAGAACGAGGTGACGAACGCGCCCAGCAGCACGGCCCAGTACGCGTACGTCGCGACCCAGTTGCCGGCTTCGTGCGAATGCTCCATCGCCGCTTCGATGATGGTGTCCTTCGAATAGAAGCCGCTGAAGAACGGCGTGCCCACCAGCGCCAGCGTGCCGATCACCATCGTCCAGTAGGTGATGGGCATGTACTTCTTCAGGCCGCCCATGCGGCGCATGTCCTGCTCGTGGTGCATGCCGATGATCACCGAGCCCGCACCGAGGAACAGCAGCGCCTTGAAGAACGCGTGCGTCATCAGGTGGTACACGCCGGCCGAATACGCCGACACGCCCAGCGCCACCGTCATGTACCCCAGCTGCGACAGCGTGGAATACGCGACGACGCGCTTGATGTCGTTCTGCACGATGCCGATCAGGCCCGTCCAGAACGCGGTGGTCGCGCCGATGAAGAGCACGAAGTTGAGCGCCGCCGGCGACAGCTCGAACAGCGGCGACATGCGCGCCACCATGAAGATGCCCGCGGTCACCATGGTCGCGGCGTGGATCAGCGCGGAGATGGGCGTGGGGCCTTCCATCGAATCGGGCAGCCACACGTGCAGCGGCACCTGCGCCGACTTGCCCATCGCGCCGATGAACAGGCACACGCAGATCAGCGTGGCGACCGACCAGGGATGGCCGGAGAACACTTCGGTGGTCTGGCCCACGATCGTCGGCGCGTTGGCGAAGACGGTGGCGTAGTCGAGCGTGCCGAACCAGTACAGCACCGCAGCGATGCCCAGCAGGAAGCCGAAGTCGCCGACGCGGTTGACCAGGAACGCCTTGAGGTTGGCGAAGATCGCGCTCGGGCGCTTGAACCAGAAGCCGATCAGCAGGTACGACACCAGGCCCACCGCTTCCCAGCCGAAGAACAGCTGCAGGAAGTTGTTGCTCATCACCAGCATGAGCATCGAGAAGGTGAACAGCGAGATGTAGCTGAAGAAGCGCTGGTAGCCCGGGTCTTCTTCCATGTAGCCGATGGTGTAGACGTGCACCAGCAGCGACACGAACGTGACCACGACCATCATCATCGCGGTGAGCTTGTCGACCATGAAGCCGACATGCGCGTTGTACGCGCCGATCTCGAACCACGTGTAGACGTTCTGGTTGAACGGCACCGCGCCCTGCCCCACCAGCTGCCACAGCACGTACATCGACAGGCCGCAGGCGATCGCCACGCCGCCGATGGTGACGGTGTGCGCGCCGACGCGACCGATGCGCTTGCCGAACAGGCCGGCGAGGATCGCGCCGAGCAGCGGCGCGAGCACGATGGCCAGCAGGACGGACTTGGAGATCACGATTTCGGTGCCCATCGCCCGTCAGCCCTTCAACGTATCGAGTTCGGCGACGTTGATCGTGCGCCGGTTGCGGAACAGCGTGACCAGGATCGCCAGGCCGATCGCGGCCTCGGCCGCGGCCACCGTGAGGATGAAGAACACGAACACCTGGCCCGACGGATCGCCCAGCTCGCGCGAGAACGCGACGAAGTTGATGTTGACCGCGAGCAGCATCAGCTCGATCGACATCAGCAGCACGATCACGTTCTTCCGGTTGAGGAAGATGCCGGCCAGGCTGATGCAGAACAGCACGGCGCCCAGCGCCAGGAAGTGCCCGAGGGCGAGATGGCCGATCATCGCTTGCCCTCCGATTCCATCTTGACCATGCGCAGGCGGTCCGACGCACGCACGCGCGCCTGGGCCGACGGATCCTGGTGCTTCACGCCGGTGCGGCGGCGCAGGGTCAGCATCACCGCGGCGACGACCGCGACCGTCAGGATCACCGCCGCCACTTCGAAGGGCAGCAGGAAATCGGTGAACAGCGAACGCGCCAGCCACGTGGTGTTGGGGATGTTGGCGGTGGCCGCGGCGTCGGGCGCCAGCGGATTGGCCGACAGCAGACGAACGCCGATCAGCGTGCAGATCTCCACCAGCATCGCGACCGCGACGACCAGCCCGAGCGGCAGGTAGCGCACGAAGCCTTCGCGCAATGGGGCCACGTCGATGTCGAGCATCATCACGACGAACAGGAACAGCACCATCACCGCGCCCACGTACACCAGGATCAGGGCGATGCCGAGGAATTCGGCGCCGGCGAGGATCCAGGTGCAAGCGACCGAGAAGAACGTGAACACCAGCAGCAGCGCTGCGTGCACCGGGTTCTTCATGCTGATCACGCCGACGGCGGCCATGACGGCCGTGGCGGCGAAGGCGTAGAAGGCGAGCGTGGGGAAATCCATAAGTCTCGGGCTCAGCGGAACGGGGCGTCGGCGGCGCGGCGCGCGGCGATCTCGGGCTCGAGCAGATCGCCGAGGGCCAGCAGCTGCGGCTTGGTGGCGATGTTCTGCCCGCGCTTGTCGAAGTGGTATTCGTGGATGTGCGTCTCGACGATCGAGTCCACCGGGCAGGATTCTTCGCAGAACCCGCAGAAGATGCACTTGAACAGGTCGATGTCGTAGCGCGTGGTGCGGCGGGTGCCGTCGGCGCGCTGTTCCGAATCGATGGTGATCGCCAGCGCCGGGCACACGGCCTCGCACAGCTTGCACGCGATGCAGCGCTCTTCGCCGTTGGCGTAGCGGCGCAACGCGTGCAGGCCGCGGAAGCGCGGCGACTGCGGCGTCTTTTCCATCGGGTACATCAGCGTGTACTTCGGGCGGAACAGGTACTTGAGCGTCAGCCCGAGGCCCTGCATCAGCTCGACGAGCAGCAGGCTCTTGAAGAACGAGACGATGCGAGTCATGCGCGTCACAGCCCCTTCGTGAACACGTTGAAGTGGACGAGCAGCGCGGTGACGAAGATCCACGCGATGGTGACCGGGATGAACACCTTCCAGCCCAGTCGCATGATCTGGTCGTAGCGGTAGCGCGGGAAGGACGCGCGGAACCAGATGAAGCAGCTCGCAAAGAAGAAGACCTTCGGCGCCAGCCACCACCAGCCGTCAGCGGACAGGAACGGGATGCCGAGGCCATGGAACGGGCTCAGCCAGCCGCCGAGGAAGAAGATCGACGTCGTCACGCTGACGAGCAGCATGTTGGCGTACTCGGCCAGGAAGAACAGCGCGAACTGCGAACCGGAGTACTCGACCATGTGGCCGGCGACGATTTCCGATTCGCCTTCCACCACGTCGAACGGCGCGCGGTTGGTCTCGGCCACGCCGGACACGAAGTACACGATGAACAACGGGAACAGCGGCCACATGAACCACTCGAACAGGCCGGCGTTGCCCGCCTGCGCCATCACGATCTCCGAGAGGTTGAGGCTGCCGGCCGCGATGAGCACGCCGACCAGCGCGAAGCCCATCGAGATCTCGTACGACACCACCTGCGCCGCGGCGCGCATCGCGCCGAGGAACGCGTACTTGGAGTTGGACGCCCAGCCCGCGAGGATGATGCCGTACACGCCGAGCGAGGTCATCGCCAGCAGGTACAGCAGGCCCGCGTTCGCATTCGACAGCACCACCTGCGCGTCGAACGGGATCACCGCCCACGCGGCGAACGCCGGCACCAGCGCGATCAGCGGCGCGAGGCGATACAGGAAGGGCTGCGCCACCGTGGGCTGCACCACTTCCTTGAACAGCAGCTTGAACACGTCGGCGAAGGCCTGGAGGATGCCCTTGCCCACGTACATCGGCCCGTGGCGCACGTGCATCCAGCCGATCAGCTTGCGCTCCCACACCACGTAGAAGGCCACGCCCAGGATCACCGGCACGGCGATCAGCAGGATCTTCAGCACGATCCACGCCAGCGCGCCGATCACGCCGAGCGAGAGCATCCAGTCGCGGAACAGATCGACGTACATCATGCGCGTCGCACCTCGACGTTGCCCGACAGCAGCGCGGCCGTGGCGCCGTAACCCGATTCGACCCACGCGCAGCCGCGCGCGACCTTGTCGCTCACCGCAACCGGCAACGTGGCCGTGCCCGCGTTGGTGGCGACCTTCGCCACGCCATCGGCATGCACGCCGGCGGCGCCCGCGTCTTCCGGATGCAGCACGATGCGCGCGCCCAGCGTGAGCGGATGCGCCTGCAGCGCTTCGGCGCGACGCACGGTGCCGTCGGTGCGGTAGATCGCCTGCGACGCGACGACTTCAAGCCCGGCGCCGTGCGGCTGTGCGTGCGCGGGGGCTTCGCCCTTCGCGACGTCGACCTTGCGCGGCTGCATGCCGGCGCGCAGTCCGTCGAAATGCGTGAACTCGAACCCCGGCACGCCGAGGTCGCCACCGAGCGCGCGCAGCACGCGCCAGCCCTGGCGCGCCTGGCCCGGCAGCTTGCCGCCCGCGACGCCGCCCTGGTCGCGGCCGTCGAGGTTGGTCATCGACGCATCGACTTCCGGCAGCGCGCCGATCGGCAGGATCACGTCGGCAACCTTGCGCGTGGATTCGCACGCGTAATGGCTGAAGGCCACGACCTGCGCACGCGACAACGCGTCGAGCGCGCTCTTCTGGTCGGCGAAATCCAGGCCGGGTTCGATGCCGTAGATCACGTACGCGCTGCGGGCGTCGGCGAGCATGGCCTTCGCATCGCGCGCCGTCGGCAGCACGCCCATGCGCGCCAGGCCCAGCGCGTTCGCGCCCTGCGGAATGCGGCAGATGGCGGCGTTGTTGGCCGAAGCGAAGCCGCGCACGGCGGCACGCACGGCCGCGGCGTGGTCGCCGAGTTCCGCGACGGCACCGACGATCACGACGGCACGCTTCGCATCACCCAGGTCCACACCGGCCAGCGCGGTCGCGAGCTGCGACGGCGGCACGATCGTGGACGACGCCAGTTCGAAGGCGACATCGAACGCGACCGGGTTGACCATGTGGATGCGCGCGCCCTTGCGCTGCGCCTGGCGCAGGCGCTGGTGCAGCAGCGGGAGTTCGTGGCGCAGGTGCGTGCCGACGAGGACGATGGCGTCCGCGTTCTCGATCTCGGACACCGGCATGCCGAACGCTTCGGCCACCGCGCCGTCGGACAGGTCGTGCTGCGCGATGCGGTGGTCGAGGTTGCCGGTGCCCAGGCCTTCGGCGAGGCGCGCGAGCAACGCGCCCTCTTCGTTGGACGTGGCCGGATGCACGAGCACGCCGACCTGGTCGCCGCCGTTGTCGCGCAGGATCTTCGCGGCCTTGGCCAGCGCTTCTTCCCACGACGCTTCGCGGAACGTATCGCCGTCGCGGACGAGCGGCACGTTGGCGCGATCGGCCGCGTACAGGCCCTGGTGCGAATAGCGATCGCGGTCCGAGAGCCAGCACTCGTTCACCGCATCGTTGTCGCGCGGCACGGTGCGCAGGATCTCGCCGCGGCGCACGTGCAGGAAGAGATTGCTGCCGAGCGCGTCGTGATAGCCCAGCGATTCGCGCGCCACCAGTTCCCACGGGCGCGCCTTGAAGCGGAACACCTTGTTGGTCAGCGCGCCGACCGGGCACACGTCGATGACGTTGCCGGAGAGTTCCGTCGTCAGCGGCTTGCCGTCGTAGGTGCCGATCTGCAGGTTCTCGCCGCGCAGCATGCCGCCGAGTTCGTACGTGCCGGCCACTTCCGCGGTGAAGCGCACGCAGCGCGTGCACTGGATGCAGCGGGTCATGTCGCTGGCGACCAGCGGGCCGAAATCTTCGTCGGCCACCACGCGCTTGCGTTCGCTGAAGCGCGAGACCGAACGGCCGTAGCCGAGCGAGAGGTCCTGCAGTTCGCACTCGCCGCCCTGGTCGCAGATGGGGCAGTCGAGCGGATGGTTGATCAGCAGGAATTCCATCACGTTGCGCTGCGACTTCAACGCCTTGTCGCTGCGCGTGACGACCTTCATGCCGTCCATCACCGGCGTCGCGCACGCGGGCGCGGGCTTCGGCATCTTCTCGACTTCCACCAGGCACATGCGGCAGTTGGCCGCGACGCTGAGCTTGTCGTGGTAGCAGAAGCGCGGGATCGGGATGCCGGCCTTGTCGGCGGCCTGGATGATCATCGAGCCCTTCGGCGCTGTCATCGCGACGCCGTCGATCTCGATGGCGACGTGGCCTTCGGGCACGACGGGCTTGGTGATGTCCGGCTCCGAACCAGTGTTCACGACGGCGCTCATGCGGCAACGTCCTCTTTGGGGACCACCGTGCCGGCGCGCTGGTCGTCGACCAGGAAGCGTCCATTGACGATGGCGTATTCGAATTCGTCCCAGAAGTGGTGCAGGAAGCCCTGCACCGGCCACGCGGCGGCTTCGCCGAACGCGCAGATGGTGTGGCCTTCGATCTGGCCCGCGGCGGCGCGCAGCATCTGCAGGTCGTCGAGCGTGGCCTTGCCTTCCACGATGCGCGTGAGCATGCGGTACATCCAGCCGGTGCCTTCGCGGCACGGCGTGCACTGGCCGCAGCTTTCCTTGAAGTAGAAGCGCGCGATGCGCTGGCACGCGCGCACCATGCAGGTGGTTTCGTCCATCACGATGACGGCGCCCGACCCCAGGCCCGAACCGGCCTTCTGGATCGAGTCGTAATCCATCGTGCAGGCCATCATCGCGTCGGCCGGCAGGACCTTCATCGACGAACCGCCGGGGATGACGGCCTTGAGCTTGTGGCCGTTGCGGATGCCGCCGGCGAGCTGCAGGAGTTCGGAGAACGGCGTGCCGAGGCGGATTTCGAAATTGCCTGGCTTGGCGACATGCCCCGACACCGAGAACACCTTCGGCCCGCCGTTGTTCGGCTTGCCGAGGTTGAGGAACCACTCCGCGCCGTTGCGGATGATCGCCGGCACGGACGCGTAGGTTTCGGTGTTGTTGATCGTCGTCGGCTTGCCGTACAGGCCGAAGTTGGCCGGGAACGGCGGCTTGTAGCGCGGCTGGCCCTTCTTGCCTTCCAGCGATTCCATCAGCGCGGTTTCTTCGCCGCAGATGTAGGCGCCGGCGCCGAGCACGTTGTACAGGTCGATGTCGACGCCCGTGCCGAGCACGTTCTTGCCGAGCCAGCCGTTGGCATACGCTTCGCGCGTGGCCTCTTCGAGATGCTCGAAGGGCTCGTGGTGGAATTCACCGCGCAGGTAGTTGTACGCCGCGGTGGAACCGGTGGCGTAGCACGCGATCGCCATGCCTTCGATCACCGCGTGCGGGTTGTAGCGCAGGATGTCGCGGTCCTTCGCCGTGCCGGGTTCGGATTCGTCCGAGTTGCACAGGATGTACTTGGTGCCCGGGCCCTTCGGCATGAAGGACCACTTCAGGCCGGTGGGGAAGCCCGCGCCGCCGCGGCCGCGCAGGCCCGAGGCCTTGACCATCTCGATCACCGCCGCCGGCTCGATCTTCTCTTCGAGGATCTTGCGCAGCGCGGAATAACCGCCGGTCTTCAAATAATTGTCGTACGACCACGGCTTGTCGAAGTGCAGCGTCGTGTAGACGACGTTGTGCTCCTGCGGCGCGGGGCCGACGGGACCGGTGGGATCGCTGTAATGGGAGTGGCCGGCCATTGCGATTACTCCAGCCCGTCCAGGAGGGCGTCGACCTTCTCGGGCGTCAGCTTCTCGTGGTAGTGGCCGTTGATGACCATCATCGGCGCGCCGCAGCACGCGGCGAGGCACTCTTCTTCGCGCTTGAGGAACACGCGGCCGTCGCTCGTGGATTCGCCCAGCTTGCAGCCGAGTTTCTTCTCCGCGTGCGCGACCAGGTCTTCGGCGCCGTTGAGCCAGCAGCTGATGTTGGTGCAGAAGGCGACGTTGTGGCGGCCGACCTTCTGCGTCTCGAACATCGAATAGAACGTGGCGACTTCGTACGCCCACACCGGCGGCAGGTCGAGGTACTTTGCCACCGCGGCGATCAGTTCGTCGCTGAGCCAGCCGCCGTTCTGTTCCTGCGCGGCGTGCAGGCCCTGCAGCACGGCCGAACGCTTGCGGTCGGCGGGGAACTTGGTCAGCCAGTGATCGATGTGCGCCCGCGTGGCGTCCGACAGCACCTGCTGCGGGTCCACGTTGCGCGCGTTCTCGAAATTGCCGGTCGCTCTCATCGGATCAGTGCCTTGCTCGATTCATTGCCACACGGGTTCAGCGATCGATCTCGCCGAACACCACGTCGTAGGTGCCGATCATCGCGACCACGTCGGCCAGCATGTGGCCCTTCACGACGTGGTCCATTGACGACAGGTGCGCGAAGCCCGGCGCGCGCAGCTTGCAGCGGAACGGCTTGTTGGCGCCGTCGCTGACCAGGTACACGCCGAATTCGCCCTTGGGCGCTTCCACCGCGGAATACGTTTCGCCCGCGGGGACGCAGTAGCCTTCGGTGAACAACTTGAAGTGGTGGATCAGCGCTTCCATGTCGTCCTTCATCTCCTCGCGGGAGGGAGGCGCGACCTTGTAGTTGTCCAGCATCACCGGGCCCGGGTTGGCCTTCAGCCAGCGCACGCACTGTTCGATGATGTGGTTGGACTGGCGCATTTCGGCGACGCGCACCAGGTAGCGGTCGTAGCAGTCGCCGTTGGTGCCGAGCGGAATGTCGAAGTCGACTTCGGCGTACTTGGCGTAGGGCTGCTTCTTGCGCAGGTCCCACGCAAGGCCGGAGCCGCGCACCATCGGGCCGCTCATGCCCCACGCCAGCGCATCCTCGGGCGACACGACGCCGATGCCGACGGTGCGCTGCTTCCAGATGCGGTTCTCGGTGAGGAGCGTTTCGTATTCGTCGACGCGCTTGGGGAAGTCCTTGGTGAAGGCTTCCAGGTAGTCGAGCATCGAGCCTTCGCGCCACTCGTTGAAGCGCTTGAGCTTGCCGCCCTTCTTCCACGGCGATTCGCGGTACTGCGGCATGCGGTCCGGGAGGTCGCGGTACACGCCACCGGGGCGGTAATACGTGGCGTGCATGCGCGCGCCCGACACCGCTTCGTACACGTCCATCAGCTCTTCGCGTTCGCGGAAGGCGTACAGGAACACCGCCATCGCGCCGAGGTCGAGCGCGTTGGAGCCCACCCACATCAGATGATTCAGGATGCGCGTGATCTCGTCGAACATCGTGCGGATCCACTGCGCGCGTTCGGGAGCTTCGATGCCCAGCAGCGTTTCGATGCCGCGCACGTAGGCGTGCTCGTTGCACATCATCGACACGTAATCCAGGCGATCCATGTAGCCGATCGACTGGTTGTAGGGCTTGGATTCGACGAGCTTCTCGGTGCCGCGATGCAGCAGGCCGATGTGCGGATCGGCGCGCTGGACGATTTCACCGTCCATTTCGAGGATCAGGCGCAGCACGCCGTGCGCGGCCGGATGCTGCGGGCCGAAGTTGAGCGTGTAGTTGCGGATCTCGGCGTTGTTGAGGCCGGAGGTCGCGGTGTTCACGGGGGGCAACAGGCGGGCGTTCATTCCTTGGCCTCCGTGCTCGACGGCACCGAGCGCTGCGCGCGGCCGGCGCTGTGCGGACGCAAGTCGCCGCCCTCGCCTGCTGCCGTGGCGTAACGCGCGTCGTCGCGGATCACGCGCGGCACGAGGACGCGCGGTTCGACGGAGGTGACCGGTTCGTACACCACGCGCTGCTTCTCGGCGTCGTAACGCACTTCGACGTTGCCGATCAGCGGGAAGTCCTTGCGGAACGGGTGGCCGACGAAACCGTAGTCGGTGAGGATGCGGCGCAGGTCCGGGTGGCCTTCGAACAGGATGCCGAACATGTCGAACGCTTCGCGCTCGAACCAGTTGGCGCCCGGCCACAGGTCCACGACCGAACGCACGACGGGCATCGTGTCGTCGGCGGCGAAGCAGCGCACGCGGATGCGCAGGTTGTGCTGCATCGACAACAGGTGCGCGACGACCGCGTAGCGGCGGCCCGATTCCAGGCCCGCGACGCTCGGCGCTTCGCCGTACTTGAAGCGGCCCGGGCCGCGGCCTTCGACGCCGCGGCTGAAGCCTTCGGACGACACGTCGGTGGTGTCCCACTCGTCGATGCCGTAGCCGAGGTAATCCACGCCGCACACGTCCATGCACAGCTCGAAGCCGAAGTCGTCGCGCAGCGCGCGGCAGGCGTCGTGCCAGCGGTCGGGGGCGACGTCGAGCGTGATTTCGTTGCGCGGCTGCACCACGTCGAACTTCGCGCCGGCCCAGGCAGCGTCGGTGAAATGCGCGCGCAGGCGCTCGCCGAACTCCGCCGTGCTCATGCGCTCAGCTCCGGCGACGCTGCTTCCTTCTTGCGGAAGGGATGCGTTTCGTTGCGGCGGATCTTCTTCTGCAACTGCAGGATGCCGTAGACCAGCGCTTCGGCGGTCGGCGGGCAACCCGGCACGTAGATGTCGACGGGCACGATGCGATCGCAACCGCGCACGACGGCGTACGAGTAATGGTAGTAACCGCCGCCATTGGCGCAGCTGCCCATCGAGATGACCCACTTCGGGTCGGGCATCTGGTCGTAGACCTTGCGCAGCGCCGGGGCCATTTTATTGACGAGCGTGCCGGCGACGATCATCACGTCGGACTGGCGCGGCGAAGGACGGAACACGACGCCGTAACGGTCGAGGTCCAGGCGCGCGGCGCCGGCGTGCATCATTTCGACCGCGCAGCAAGCCAGGCCGAAGGTCATCGGCCACATCGAGCCGGTGCGCGCCCAGTTCCACAGCGCATCCATGCTCGTCGTGACGTAGCCCTGCTGCAGCAGCGGGTTCTCGCCTTCCGGCCGCAGGATGTCGCCGACGCGATCTTCCGGCAGCGGGTTGTGCATCAACCCCGAAACAGTCTGGATCACTCCCATTCCAGCGCACCCTTCTTCCAGACGTAGACGAAACCGATCACCAGCAGCGCGAGGAACACGCCCATCTCCACCAGGCCGAACACGCCCAGTTCGCGGAACACGAGCGCCCACGGGAAGACGAACGCGATTTCCAGGTCGAACACGATGAACAGGATCGCGATCAGGTAATAGCGGACGTCGAACTGCATCCGCGCGTCCTCGAAGGCCGCGAAGCCGCATTCGTACGGGGAAAGTTTCTCGGCGCTCGGGCGCTTGGGCCCCAGCACGTTGCCGATGATGATGAGGGCGACGCCGATACCGGTGGCGACGATCAGGAACAGCAGGGTCGGCAGGTATTCGGCCAGCACGCTCGGACCTCTCGTTCCAGTCCGACGGCCGGTGTCCCCTGCAGGGTTGGACCGGCGTCGTCTGAGTTGCTGCGTATGGTGCCCAAGGGGGGACTCGAACCCCCACGACTTGCGTCGCTACCACCTCAAGGTAGTGCGTCTACCAATTCCGCCACCTGGGCAATCAGGTTCCCGCAGCGCATGCGCTGCGGAGTCGCGCATTGTAATCGCTATCAGCCGCCCTGCGTAGGCGTCTTCGGCGATTGCGTCGTCGCAGGCGCCGTGGTGGCGGGCTGCGTCGTCGCGGGTTGCACGACCGTGGTCGCCGCGGCCGGGGCCGTCGGGACCGAAGTATTCGTCGTCGGCGCGACCGGGACCGCGGAACCCGACGGCGCGGCGGTGGCCGGCGCGGCCGGGACCGACGACATCAGGCCCAGGTCCTGCGCGACCGGCTGGTTCGGGCCGGCCTTCGGGCCTGCCTTGTGCACGGCCATGTAGGCCATGCCCATGCTGATCAGGAAGAACAGGATCGCCAGGTACTTCGTGCTCTTGGACAGGAAGTTGCCGGCGCCGCGCGAACCGAACACGGTCGCCGAAGCGCCCGCGCCGAAGCCGGAACCGGCCTGCGCACCCGCGCCCCGCTGCATGAGGATGAGCGCGATCATGGCGATCGCGATCAGGACGTACACCACGTTGAGAATGGTCGACAACATCGGAATGCAGCAGCCTTGCGGTCAGGCCGTCGCCGCGGCTGCGGCGATGGCAAGGAAATCCCGGGCGACCAATGACGCGCCACCCACCAGCCCGCCGTCGACGTCGGGCTGCGAGAACAGCGCCTGCGCATTGTCGGGCTTGACGCTGCCTCCGTAGAGGATCGGCAGCGAGCCGGCGATGGTAGCAGAGCGTGCCGCGACCTCGCCACGGATGAATGCATGCACCGCCTGGGCCTGCTCGGGGGTGGCGGTGCGGCCGGTGCCGATGGCCCAGACCGGTTCGTACGCAATGATCGCGCCCGCCAGGGCCTCGGGGCCGCCTTCGGCGAAGACCGGTTCGAGCTGCTGTTCGATGCGCCATTCGGTCTGGCCGGCCTCGCGTTCATGCAGCGATTCGCCCACGCAGAGGATCGGCACCAGGCCGGCGCGCTTGGCCGCGAAGAACTTGCGGGCCACCAGTTCGTTGGATTCGGCGTGGAACTGCCGGCGCTCGGAATGGCCGACCAGGCCATACGCGGCGCCCACGTCCTTCAGCATCGCGGCCGAGACCTCGCCGGTATAGGCGCCCTTCTCGTTCACGCTGACGTCCTGCGCGCCGAAGGCCACCGCGCGGGGGCCGAAGTGCTCGACCAGCTCGCTCAGGTACGGCAGCGGCGGCAGCACGATGCGCTCGACGCCCGACGGAGCCGGGACCGCGGCGATCTCTTCCACCAGCGCGCACGCGAACGCGCGGTCGCCGTGCAGTTTCCAGTTCCCCGCCACGATCCTGCGACGCATCGGTATGGTCCTTCGTTGGAAGCGCGGGAGTTTACCGCGCCGCCCCCGCCACACGTGCCGAATGGGGGGTCGCGCCCCGGGCGCGCGCCCGTATGATCGGCCGCATGCCTGCCGTCCAGCCCCGCCGCCCGCTCCCGATGCTCCCCTATCGCACGCCCACGCCGGGCCGCGATTACTGGGTGTTCGACGATGTCCTGCCGGATGCGGCCGCCGTGCGCGCACGCACCCTCGCCCGGACCGATTGGGTGCCGGGCTATCCCCATGCGCCGGAAAGCTGGCCGGGGATGCGCGTGATGCCGGGGCTGGAGGCCGGGGAACTGGCCCGCGTCGAAGCGCTGGTGCGCGAGGCCACGGGTGCGACGAAGTTGTGGGTGGAGACGGCGCCGGATGGCGCGCAGCTCAACCACAACTGCATCCAGGTGGTGGGCGCGGACGAATGCGAATCGCGGCCGCATACGGATTCGCGCGCGCTGTGCCGGTTTGCCGCGGTGCTGTACCTCAATCCCGACGTGCCCGACGACTGCGGGACCAGTTTCTTCCGCCAGCGCATGCCGGGCGGACAGCGTGGCGGGAACATGGTGATGCCGCCGAACGAGACACTCGTGCAGGCGCTGGGTACGCGGTTCGTGCCGGCGGATTCGTTCGTCGAGGACGTGCGCGTGCCGCACAGGTTCAATCGCCTGCTCTTGTATCGCGCCAACCTGTTGCACAGCGCGACGGCGTACCACGGGCGCGAACTCGCGGACAAACGCATGGCGGCGGTCTTCTTCTGGATGGCGAAGACATGAGCGACGAGGGGATCAAGTACCAGGCGGTCGTGGACCTGGGCGAGCGCAACAATTCGCACACGTTGCTGCACGAACTCGCGGTGTCGGGCGGGCAACCGCGGTTGTCGATGCTGGAGGTCGGGTGTTCGTCCGGGTATCTCGGCGCGTCGCTGGTGGCGCGCGGGCACACGGTGGTGGGCGTCGAGCCGGATCCGGATGCGGCCGCCGAGGCCACGCGCGTGTTGTCGTCGGTGTGGACCGGCGGACTGGACGATTACCTCGACGCGAATCCGGACGTTCGCTTCGACGTGCTGATCTTCGGCGACGTGCTGGAGCACATGGTGGATCCGGCGGCGGCGCTGCAACGCGCGCTGCGGCACATGGCGCCCGGCGGCAGCGTGGTGGTGTCGTTGCCGAACATGGCGCATGGCAGCGTGCGTGCGATGTTGCTGGCGGGGCGGTTCGATTACGAAGACCGCGGGATCCTGGATCGCACGCACCTGCGCTTCTTCACGCGCGAGGGGATTGCGCACCTGCTCGCGGATACGGGGCTGGCGCTGGAGAAGCTGTACCAGGTGGGGCAGCCGATCGACGTGGTGGGCCGCGAGTACGGGATGGGCCTGCAGCAGGAACTGATCACGGCGGTGGAATTGCTGGATGACGCGGGGACGCGGCATGCGTTCCAGTACGTGTTCCTGGCGAAACCGTCGGAGGCCGGGCGCACGGCGTTGCTGGCGCGCAACCTGGCGGTGCCGAGTGAAGCGACGGTGCCGTTGCCGCATGTGCGGGGGGCGGGGTCGTGGAAGCAGAAGGTGCAGGTGTGGGTATTCCGCGAGTTGTTGAAGCGGATCAGTGCGCGGCGGTTTCGCGCGGAATAGTTCAACAGCCACTGTTTTCGACTCCTTTGCAGAGGCCAGGGATGCCATGGCGACCTGCAGGCGCGATCCAGCTGGGACGACCAAGCGCATCGGGGAATGGCGTCGCGGCCTGGAACAGGCTGAGGATGTCGGAGCCGGAACGATAGGAACGGACGAGTGCGTTCGCGCTCGCGCCTGCACTGCGTAGTCCGAGCCGCGACAACGTCCCGGGATGCACGCCGGCTGCGTTGAACGTGATCGCTTGACGACCCGTGGCGACCGCCGCCAACGAAGCGAGACCGCCGCCTAGCGAGTGACCTGTGAACACCACACCGTCGCCGTATTTCGCATGCACGTACTGCGCTGCGTGCAGCGCGCTGCGATATTGGCCCACGCGCAACCCGAGCGCCTGCGGGTAATTCGTGCCCCACCAATCGCCGCCGCGCAACATGCCGCCTTCGCTGCCGCGCATCGCGGCGACCACGCCTTCGCCATCTCGATAGACCGACATCGAGAATCCGTTCGATTGGTCGACGGTTTCAAGCAAGTCCGCGTGCCCGGGTGCGTACGTATCGCGCGCGTAGGCGAGCAAGCGTGCGTCTTCGCTCGGGACGTCTGCGTAACGCGGCGCGATCCCCGCCAGTGCAGCCTGCAATCCCGCCGATGCCGCGCCGTTGGCGAAGCGCCCACCGGTCGCCTCCGAGATCGCACCTCCCAGCAACGCCCCTGCAACGCCGCGCACGACGATGTGATCGATACGCCCGACCTGTGGCATGAGCGCGCCCGAGACGCCCGCAGCAACGAAGCCATGACCGAACGTGCCGCCTTGCAGCACTTCGACGGCACCCCCGCCCACGGCGCGCGCCGCCCACGCGGACGACCCGTCCACGCCCGCCACATGCATGCCGATCGAGAGGCCCGCGCCGAACGCGCCGGCCACACCTGCGCGCCACGCGCCGTTCGACGCGACCATGCCCGATGCGAACCCGCCGGCCATCGCCACGGTGAAAGCCGTGCCGACATTGCCGGCGGCGAGCGCCGCACCCGCGACGCCGCCCGTCCAGAAAGTGATCCCCAGGGCGATCACGCCGCGCAACGCATCCTGCTCGCGCTGGCCCCACAGGCCTGTGGGATCGGTCCACGCGAGCGGTGCGTTGTTCGCGTACGCGTAGGCCTGCCATCCCACTGCGGACGCCGGCGCGACGACGAAGGGATCGGGTTGCAGGAAGCGACCATCCCACGGATCCAGCAGGCGGCCATTGGCGTGCACGATCTGCAGCGCGTGCGGCGTGCCGAGATGCGCGTGCCCGGTGAATCCTTGCGCGGCGCCCAAGTCGAACGGGCGCACATCGCGTGTCCCGGGCGCGTCGTGGCGACGGGGTTCGCCGAACGCGAACCAGTCCCGCGCATCGATCATGGCCCCCGCGCGATCCAGGACGCGTGCGACCGATCCCAGGTGATCGTGGATCAGGATGCGTTCCTGCATACCTGCGGCATGGGTTTCGAGCACGACGCCGGGTGCCACGGTGCGACGAAACACCACGTGGGCGCCGACGCGTTCGATGTCCACGCCGTCGATCGACAGCACGACGCGGCCGCCCGTTTCCTGCTTGTAGCGCACGCCGTCCGGCCCGTACCAGAGGCGCGTCCGCTGCGTCGGCGACGCCACCGGGCCGAGCGTGATCTCGTGCGGGCGATCGTCGAGGGCGTAGTGCACGCGCCGCTCCGGTGACGTGCCGCCGGGCATCGGTCGACGCTCGACCTGGTTGCCGCGCGCGTCGAACGCATACACGTAGTCGCCGATGCGCAGCGCCTGCCCTGCCCCGTGCGCCGGCTCCGCACCGCTGCCCGGCAGCCCGCCGACACCACAGCCCGCCCGGCCCGCGTAATGCGAATCGCGCACGATCGACGCGACGTCCGCCCGACACAGGTTGCCGATCGCGTCATAGGTGAAGCGCTGGCGTGCGTCGATGCCGGGACCCGAGGCGCGTGCCTCGACGAGGCGATCCAGCGCGTCATGCACGAAGCGCTCCGTGAAGCCGGGACGCACGCGTTCCGCCAGGTTGCCCGCTGCATCCCATGCAAGCGTGTCATCGAACAGATCACACGTGCCCGTGCCTGCGCGACCCGCGCAAGCGCGAAGCTGTCGTCCGCCGAACGGGTCGTACTCATGCGTGAGTTCGACCGCTTGCTGCGATCCGAGTCGCTGCCGGGTTGGACGACCGCGCGCATCGCCAGCCAGGACGCGACGATGGGGCTGCGCGCAGCCGGGCGTGGTGTCGGTCGCTTCGCTAATGCAGGACGCCACAAGGAATCCCGATGCGTCGAATACGCGCTTGTCCCATCCGCCGCTGGGATCCTGCGACTTCCACGCGCGACCTAGCGCGTCGTACACGATGCGGCTGGAATACGGGACGCCGTCGACCTCCGTGCGCCGCTCGGTCGGGCGGCCCAACCCGTCGTAGGTCAGCGTCCGGGAAAACGAGAGCGCCATTTCGGCTGCGCCGCGCCATGCGAGGTACGTGCCTGTCACGCGTTCCTGGTGCAGCAGGCCCAGGCCGGACGGCGCCGTGTCGAAAATGAATTCCGATTCCGACTCGAGGCTGCCGTCGGCGGCAACGACACGCTTTCGATGCACGCGACCCTGCCCATCGCGGTGGTGTTCGATGCGATGGCCCGATGCATCCGTCTGCGCGATCAGTTCTCCCAATGCGTTGTAGTCGAAGTGGGTGGTGCCGCTGTCGGGATCGTCCTGGCGTCGCTTGCGCCGTTGCGCGTCGTACGTGAAGGCGTGGACCACCGGCCCACGTCCGGCGTCGCGGACAACTTGGCGGAGCGCCCCGTCGGCCTCGTGCTCGAACGACAACAGATGCCCACCCGGATCCACCACGGCCTGCACCTCGCCGAGCGCGTTACGCAGCTTCGTCGTGACGTGGCCGAGCGGGTTCGTGGTGCGCGTCGACAGGCCCGTGCGCGCGATGCGCGTTTCCGCGCCGTCGGGCTGGACGATGCGCAGCGCGTGCCCGAGGGCATCGAACGTCGTGCGCGTCCATGCGCGCTGGGACGTTGCGCAAGCCGTGGTCAACGCTGCCGTATCCAGTGATTCGATGGACGCCGACAGGAAGAACGGCGCGGACACGTCCGTGGTCCGGCCTTTCGCATCGTAGGCGGTACACGTGCCGGCGAGCGCTCGTCCGTCGCCTTGCGCGCCCAAGGCCTGGACGACGTCCAGCACGACGCGATCGAGCACATCGAAATACGACCACGCGCCGGGCGCGCCTTCCGTCACCACGCGCCGACGGTAGGCAGCGCCCGCCGGACACGACACCGCGGACGCGCCTGCGCCACACCAGCGATATGTCGTGTAGCGCTCGACGCCGCCGGCTGGCGCGCCCGGCACGCTGCCCGGCACGCTTTCCAGCCAGGTGTAATACGGCCGTCCGAGTGCGCCGTGGACCGCGCCGGTATCGGTCCCGTTCGCGTCGACCGAGTGCGTGGCCGCACCGAGCGCATCCCGCGCGAGCACGCGCATCACATCGCGCTCTGCGGCAACGCCCCCGCCGGCGTTGAACAACGCGCGCGTCGCGACCGGATACCGAGCCGCAGCATCGAACACGGTGCGCGTCGTGCGCTGGACGGCAAATGGATCGTCGGCATGGAATTCGTCCGACGCCATGCAGCGCCCGCCGCCGCCGCAGGCATGCGTCGCGACCACATTGCCGCGCTCGTCGCGGACATCGACGCGCTCGAGCGCAAGCGTGGTTCCGGGTTGCGTGGTCTCTCCTACCAGCAGGCCGGCGGCATCGTAACGGTGTGTCACCGTGCGTACGACGTCGGGCATGCCGGGACGCTGGTGCGTCACCGTCGATTCGCGCACGCGCCCGAGCAGCCAGCGCGCCGGGTCATCCGAGTACGACGCGTGCGTGACTTGCGTCGCCATCCATGCATGCCCAGCCCCGGGGAAGGTCTGAACGCGCGACTCGACGACGTTGCCGTGGGGCCCGTGCTGCACCGTCGTTCGTATGCGGCGCAACGGCGCGCCGGATTCCGGATCGTCATGCATCACTTCACTTGCCGATGCGCGCACGTGCACCGGCAGTTGCACGCCCTGCGTGAAAGGGATGCCCATCGCGGCTGCGGATGTCTCGCTCGACCACGTCTGCGTCACAAGCGACACGCGACGACCGGTGCTCGGCCACGATGCACTCCCCGGCGATCCGAAGCATGCATTGGCCACGGGATCGGACAAGCACGGCCCGGGGTCGAAACCGGCGACCTGCAGGCGGGTCTCGCTGCTGGCAGGTTGCCCGGTGAAAGGAAATGCCTGGTGGTACCGCGTCGTCGTGGAAACCGTCGCGTCCGCTGCGTTCGCCTCCAGGGTTTCGATCGAGGCGAACCCGAGGAATCCACGGCCGCCGGATTGCATGCGTGCGCCGGCGTAGCGGTAATGCACGGTCGCCATGGCGGCTGGCGCATCGGCCTGCGGGGCGCTGCTCGACACGCGCGCGACGATCGGCATCGAACCCCCGAGGTCCGACACTGGTGCGCCGCGACCGGACGACACCGTGTCGCGCGCGTTCGATCCCCGCTTGTGCACGCCGCCGTTCGCCAGCGCGACGTAATCGATCGATGTCCTTGCCCCCAACCCGTTGCGCACGTCGATGACGATGTCGCGGGGCCGCCCACGCGCCGCGCTGCCTGGTTGCGCCAGGAGGAACACGGGCTGCTCGGCGATCTGCAGCGCGAAGTAGTCCGGCGAGCCGTCTGCATCCAGGTCCGCGAAGGCGTGCGCGTAACGATCCGGATCGCAAGGCTGCCCGATGCAGGCATAGGCGCCATTGCCGGGGATGTCCGCGTCAGCCCCGAAACCACCACCGCCCAACGCGCGCCGCATGCGGAAGCGGAACGTGCCGTCGGGCCGCGCATCGACGAACACGAGTTCGCTGCGCGCGTCGCCGTCGATGTCCACCAGGCGGACGGAGGCGGGCCGCGGCAATACACCGACCGACAATGGCGCGAGGAAACCCTGCCCGGTGTTCAATGCCACGGCCCACTTGCCGTCGACCACGCCCTCGTACACGAGGTCGGTCAGGCCATCGGCATTGACGTCGCCCGGCAACACGCGCGCATCGCGTTTGCGATCGTCCATCAAGGAACCGCTGCTGCGCGCTAGCGTGATCGTCGACGGCGTGATGCCCGACACGCGGTGGGCGAACAGCAGGTCACGACTCGCACGCGTGCCGCAGTCGCCGTGCGGAATGCGCGTGCAGGGCTCGTACTCCTGCCAGGACTGTCCGATCGCGAGCAGGAGATCGGTCGCCGCGTCGCCGTCGAAGTCGAGCAGGCGCAGCGTCTCCGGATTCCAGGCGCGGGGCGCGGACTGCGTGCACTTCCCGGCACTCGCCGCCTCCGGGCACGGCAGCGGCGCTTCAGGCGCGAATCCGATCGTGCGCTCGTGGCCCCAGGACCATCCGGTCGCTTCGCGAGACATCAATCTCGCCTGCAATCCGTTGTAGGAGTACACGATGTCGAGCAGGCCGTCGCCGTTGAGGTCGGCCAATTGCGGGTGCGCGCCGCTGGTGGAGGTCGCAAGTTGCGGAATGAATGTGTCGGCAAGCAGGTCCTGCGTCGTGTCGATCGGCGCGCCTTCCCGCCCCTTCGACGGATGCAGGCGCCAGCGCCCCGTACCCGCCAGGAACAAGTCGTCGCGCCCGTCCCCGGTGTAGTCGAACAGCTGCCACGCGCCCTCGCCCAGCGCGGATAGCTCGGTCGACGTGCATCCCGAGAACACGCCGGGCGCGAATCCTTGCCGGCCAGCCGCGTCGCGTTCGCCGAAGCTCACCATCACGTGTTCGGTCGGGCAGGATTCCCCGGGCGCGCCATCCTTCAACCAGACCATGTCCGGACGCCCATCGCCGTCGACGTCGCCCAACTTGAAGCCCTCGAACTTCGACGCGCTGCCGAAGCCCGCAGGGTGCCAGGCGGGCGTCGCTTCGAGCGAATGCTGCGCCGCGCTCCAGGTGAACTGCGTCGGCGCAAGGCAGGTCGCGCCGCTGTCGTTGCGGCATTCCTGCACGTGTTGCAGCGTGTCGACCCCGCTGCCCGACGGACTGGGCGCGTATGCGAACTGGTACGCGCGCGCCTGTTCCGCTGTCGCACAGACCGTGGCGGATCGCGTGCAAGCGACCACCGAGGCCAGCCGCCGCGTCTGCACGAGCGCGCCGCCTGCAGCGAAACGTCGTTGCCAGGCAGCCTTCGGCAAGCGCTCGTAGCGGAATTCGAACGACGCGAACGGCGACAGCACCAACGACTGCCCGGGCAACGCCAGCTTGCCGGTGTAGTGCACGCCCTGGAGCAGGTGTTCGCCTTCGCCCGGGCCTTCTGGATTCTCCAGGTACGTCCAGTCAATGTAGTTGCCCGACGTGTCCTGCAACCGCACTTGCGCCCACGCGATCGCTGCGGCTTCGTGGCCCGGCGTCGTGCTTTCGATGAATCCGTCGGGCCGGTTCGCCGCGCCTGCGTTGTCGCGATCGCCATACCACGCCATCGTGCCGTCGGGGCGCTCGACGGTGATGAAGGCAGGGCCGCGTGACGGGCCTGCAGCCGAGTACGCGCAGACGCGGCGGAATGATTCGATCTCGGTACGCAGTTGCGCGACCTGCATGCCCGCGACGCTTCGACATGCGGCACTGCCCGCCGGGGCCGGCAGCAAGCGTTGTCCATCGAGGCACAGGCGATCGCTGGCGTCGAAGGCGATCGGCGCGGAAACGCCATCCGTTGCAATGCCATCGACGATGAAATCGCCGGCCTCGCGCGTTGCGCGGCAACGGACGATGCGCGACGTGCCTGCGATGGACCAGCCTTTGCCCATGGCGCCGTCGCCGCCATGGCTGGAGTACGCGAGCGACAGCACGGGCGCCAGGCCTGCTGCGCCAGGTACGCCCTGCAACGGAATCGTGTACGTCGCCGCACCGGACTCATCGACGCGAAAGGCCCCGGCGGTTGCGCCCACGCGATCGGACACCGCATCGGGCACGATGATCGCTGCCTGGTTTCCGCCAGTGCGCGGAGGTTTGCGCACCGACGCGCTCGCCATCGATGACCAGAGTGCGGCGCACGCCAAGGTCCACGCCATCCAGCGTCCATGCACGCGATCCATCGCGACCTCCTTGCCGCAAACGCGCATCCCGTCGTGCGCCGCGTGTCCTTCTACGCCCGTGCGTTACGCAACGCGACGAGCGCGTCTCGGATTCGCCGACGGTGTCTCCGCACGATGTAGATGGACTTCCCCGCGTCACGCCACCTTCGACGGTCGCACCCGGAACGCCAACGAGATCCGCGGCCCGACCGCATGCTTCGTCTTCGGAATCCCATGGTCGTAATGCGACTGCATCGCGTAACTCATCACGAGCAGACTCCCAGGCTCCAGGTCGATGCGCACCACGCCGCGCGGCGGCGCCTTCGCACGGATCTCCATGCGCCGCGCGCTGCCCAGCGAAACCAGGGCGATCGGCTCCCCCGCGATCAGCGTCGACAGCTTGTCGTTGTGGGGCGCGACACTGTCGTGGCCGTCGCGGTAGTAGTTGAGGCCCACGTGGGTGAACGCGACTCCGAGTTCTGCGCAGACCCGGGCATGGGCCTCGCCGAGTACGGCAGGCAACGCCTCGCTCCCATTGAGCGCATAGCCCGATGTGAGCCGCGGCACCTCCACCACCCGGTCGTACATCGGGCGGCGTTGCTGGCGCCAGTCGACTTCATCGCGCAACGCGGCGAACCACGCGTCCGCGCGGTCGACGTCGATGAATGCGGGCACATACCGGCAGCCTCCTTCCTCGTCCTCGATGAGGACGCGCTCGGCGGGGCTGAACAGGTCGGAGGCAAACGTCGCGGACGAGGAGTTCATGTGCGCGCGAGTGTGGCGCTCCCCCGTCTCAGAAGCTGCGAAAGCGCGGACCACGGTCCGCCCCTTCTTGTTGAAGGGGCACGCGCGTAGCGCGGGGGATAAGGCATGCCGCCCCGAAGGGGCTCAAGCCAAAAAGAGAAACCCCGCTCTCACGGGCTTTTTCAGGGCCTGGAGGGGAGCGAGGTTTCAGTTTGCCGAAGTCGTTCCCTTGATCGTGAATATCTCGGGTTCTTCTTCGACGGTGCAGATATTACCTGCGGGGTCGTGATGCGTCCGTCAAGCCAGCCGTAGGCGCATCGCGTCAGAAGCGCAGGGTCGCCGTGGCGTACAGCACGTCACGCGCATTGTCCGGCGGCGGGTTGCGGGGGTCGGCGGGCGGATCGCGCCGGTTCTGCATGGGTTCTGCGTGCGTGATGCTGAAGCTGGCGTGCTTCCAGTTTCCACGCAGGCCCAGCGCGAACCCCGAGATCGCTTCGTGCCGCTTGTCGGAGTGGTTGCTGTCGACCACGCCGATGTCGGCACCGACGAAGGCGGTCAACACCCGGTTGATCGGCATGGACACGGTGTTGGACAGATAGATGCCGCGGTCCCCGGAGACCGACGCCCCCTTGAAACCGCGCACGGTGTACTCGTCGCCGATGCTGAGCTGGTTGGCGGCCAGCAACTTCCTCGGCGAATACTGCCAGCCACTGCGCAACGCGTAGTCAAAGCGCCTGTCGCCGAACTTGATCGGGCGACTCCAGCTCACGTTGCCGGCGTACTTGTAGTACAGCGCGGGCGTGTGGCCTTCCCTCGGATCGATGACGACATTGTTGGCGCCCAGCCATTTCGTGCCGCGGCTCCAGTTGAAGTCCACGTACAGGGAGCCGCCCCAGAGCTGGTCGACGCGCGACATGCCCAGCGTCAGGTCGGTGTAGACCTTGCTGTTGGCGTCGATGCGCGTGCCGTTGATGAAATTCTCGCTGTCCTTGCGCTGGATGCGCAGGCTCACGTCGGTCTTCCCGCGCTTGGACCGCGAGACGGTGTGGCCGACCTTCAGGCTCTGGTCGTTGGATTTTCCTTCCGAGCCATAACTGGTGAAGATCGACTCGATTTCCTTGACGTAACGCGAATCGCCGCGACGCAGTTCGAAATCCCAGAAGCCGGCGGGAATCGACACCGCAACGCTCCGGCTGTCTTCGAAATCCGCGTAACCGTCGTAGTAGTGCCGGCGGGTGCCGCCGAACGACCAGGTTTCCGCGCCGATGCCGCGCAGCGAAGCCCCCAAGGTGGTCTTGAAGCGCCCGTATCCCGGCGGGGAAGTGTTGTCGCCCTTCGGGACGAAGGCGTCTTCGTTGGCGCCCGAGTTGTCCAGCCCGATGCTGCCGCCGATGGGCAACTTGCGTTGCACCTTGACATCGATCCACGACCAGCCAGTTTCGTCAGCGGGGACGATGCTGACCTGCGCGGTCTGGCGTTCATTGCGGGAGGGCTCCACGGGCAGGCCGAAAAAAGTGGCCGGCAGTGTCGTGGCAGACACCTGTTGCAAGAATCCGAATCCTTCCGCCATCCCGCAGGATGCAGCGCGCCTCGCCGCGCGAAAGCTAGCTGACGTAAGTCAGACGTTTCCCATGTTGGACGAATTGCGTACTTCGTCGCGACTCCACGGCCACCAACCCGTGCCGGTCAACGCGTAGCGATCGGCTGCACGTTCGAATCGATTGCGCACGCTCACGCCGCCGAAGGCGAGGTACAGCGGCAGGAACAACGGCCCCAGCACCATGTACTGGAAGACGTGCGCGCGTTCGTGGTCGGCGAGGACGATCGCCGGCTCCTTCGCATGCCCGGCCCGGTGCGCGTACGTCACGCAGGGCGCATCCAGCGAATCACCGGTATGCAGGATGGTGTTGCCCAGCGTGATCGCCCCGCCCGGCCCCCAGGGCCAGCGATGGAAGACGATCGCGCATTCGCGCCGCGACAGGTGCGCATGCGCGCCAAACGCGATGCCCACGATCCCGGCCACCAGGCCGAGCACCGTGTTGGGCACGGTCCAGAGGATCCCGAAGGCGCGCGCGATCCGAATCAACGCGCGCCCCATGGTTCAGCGCTTGCCGAGCCAGTCGTGGATCGTCTGCGGCACTTCCTTCTGCGCGCGGCCCGACACGTAGATGCCGATGTGGCCGCCGCGGAACGAGAGCTCCGTGTAGTCGTCGGTGCCGACCAGCCCGCGCAACGCCTTCGACGCCGCCGGCGGCACGAGGTGGTCCTGCTCGGCGAAGATGTTGAGCACCGGCATCTCGATCATCCCCAGGTGCACGTCGCGCTCGCCGATGGTCACGCCGCCGTTGACGAACCCGTTGGCCTGGTAGAACTGCTTCACGAACTGGCGGAACGCCTCGCCCGCCTGGTCCGGCGAATCGAAGATCCACTTTTCCATGCGCAGGAAATCCTCGACCGCCTGCTTGTCGTCCAGGATGTCGACCAGCCCCACGTACTTCTGCACGAACAACCGCGCCGGCTTGAGCGTGAGGTAGCACCAGTTCATCAGGTCGGCCGGCACGTTGCCCAGGGTGTCGACGAACAGGTCCACGTCCATCGCGCGCGTCCAGCTCGACAGCATGTTGTCGTCGGTGTGGAAATCCACCGGCGTCACCATCGTGATGAGGTTGCGGATCTTCTCCGGGTGCAAGGATGCATAGCACAGCGAGAACGCACCGCCCTGGCAGATGCCGAGCAGGTTGATCGAATCCAGCCCATGCGTGCGGCGCAGGTGGTCGACGCAGCCGCCGAGGAAGCGCTCGACGTAATCCTCGAGCGTGAGGTAGCGATCCGAACGATCCGGATAGCCCCAGTCGATGATGTACACGTCTTCACCGCGGGCCAGCAGACCACGCACGATCGAACGATCCGACTGCAGGTCCACCATGTAGGGGCGGTTGACCAGCGCGTAGCTGATGAGCAGCGGGACCTTGGCGGTCGGCGACTGTTCGCCGCGATAGCGATACAGCGTGACCTTGCCGTCGGACCACACGGCTTCCTTCTTCGTCGCGCCGTATTCGACGTCGTCGACCTCGCGCAGCGTGTTGAGGCCGGCGCCCAGCTTCTGCTGCATCTTCATCGCCTCGGTGGCGAGCTGGTCCGGCGAGAAGTCCAGCGGACCCTTGTTCTGCAGGTTCATCAGCGCTTCCCCTTCTTCTTCGTCGGCGCCGGTGCCGGCGTGGCCTTCGCGGGCGCGGCCTTCCTGTTGCCGAGGATCTTGTCGCCCTGCACCTTCAGCGACGCTTCGTTCGGACGCGACGCGGGCGCGGCCGCTTTCACGGGCGCGGCCGGCTTCGCATCGAGCATCGCATCGCGCAACTTCCGCACCTCGCGCTCCAGCTGCGCGATCTTCTTGTGCGCGGCATCCACTTCATCCCGCGTGGGCATGCCGAGCGAACCGGTCATCTGCGCCACTTCGCGCTGCACGCCGCCGCGCACGCGCATCTGCGCGTCCACCAGCTTGCCGTACACGCCGCGGAATTCCGGCGACAACGCGATCTCCGCGTACGCCTCTTCGGCCGCGTCGATCCACACATCGAACATGGCCCGCGCCGATTGCAGGCGATCGCCCGACTTCGCGCGCGCTTCCAGCTTCTGCTCGAACACTTCGTACGCACGCTGCGCGGACTTCATCATCAGCGCGTTGTAGGCGCTGTTCTGCTGCTGCAGGTCCATCTGCGCCTGCGCCAGCTGCTGCCAGCGTTCCTGGTGCTCGCGCGCGAACCCGAAGGCCGGCATGCCGAGCCACGAGCTCGCTTCGCGCTTCCACGAGTCGAGGAACGGCGAGGCGTCTTCGATCCACTGGTCGAGCCCCTGCTGCCCCTGCCCGCGCATCGCGCGGAACAATTCGGGGAACGGGTTCTCGCCGACCGCGCCGAGCGCCGATTTCCACGCCTGCGTGATGTCGTGCGCGCCCGCATTCTTGCCGGCGAACTGCGCAGCGACCTGCTGCATCGCGCCGAACCAGCCGCGCGCCTGCGAATTGAAACGATCCACCGCCGCGTTCACTTCGCCGCGCTGGCCATGGGCGAGCTGCGTCCACCAGTCCACGGCGTCGTGCCACGCCTGCGCACCCGGGGGCTGCGCGGGCTGGGCCGCCTGGGTGGCGCTGCGGAGCATGTCGCCCCAGTTGCTCCAGTACTGGCGCGACAGCGCCTCGAAATCCTGCGTCGGGTCCATGGGGGCCTCCAGAGAAGGCCGCCATCGTAGCGCCGCGCAGGTGGCAGGGCGATCACGGCCCTGCGTCGGAAGCCTTACAGCTTGGGGATCCGCATCGTCTTGCTGATCATCAGCGACCCCGACAGCGCGAACACAAGCACCAGCGGATGCAGCTGCCAGGGCCCCAGCTTCACCATGCCGAACCACAGGTCCGTGCCCAGGCGATCCTGCACCGCGGCCACCGCCAGCAGCACGACCAGCAGCAGGCTGGTGGGGATCGGCGTGCCCTCGAAGTACTTCACCTTCGCGTCCTCGCCGGACAGCTGCTCGGCGGTGACGTTGTAGCGCGCCAGGCGGCTGACGCCGCAGCCGACGAAATACGACAGCACCACCCAGTCCCACCCGCCCTGCAAGCCGCAGGCGTAGGCGAGGGCGGCGGGCGCGACGCCGAAGGAGATCACGTCGGCAAGCGAATCCAGTTCGCGGCCCAGCGTGGACGCGGACTTGCGCCAGCGCGCGATGCGGCCGTCGAGCGCATCGAAGATGAAGGCCAGCGGGATCAGCGCCATGCCAACCAGCAGGTCGCGCACCACGCCTTCCTGCAGGAAGCGCATGGCGGCGAAGATCGCACCGGTGCCGCAGAACGCGTTGGCGAGCGTGAACCAGTCCGCCAGGTGGAAGTCGCGCAGCATCGAGAAATGCCGGGGTCGCTGCATGGGGGTCGCTCCCTGTCGAGGCCGGCAGGGTGCCAAACCTCGCGTGAAAGCCGCAAGGCCGCTTCGACGCCTCCCCCTGCGGGGGAGGCCGGGAGGGGGACGCCCCGCTCGCTGCGTTATCGAGGAATCGCGAGATTCGTTGCCGTCAGCGCCTCGCCACCACGCGCCTTCGTCTCGACCACCGCATCCGCCGGCAACGCATTCGACGCGTCATCCAGGTGCGCCGCCACCCGATCCAGCGCCGCATACACGTACGGCAACAGCGGCACATACCGCGCACCGTACTCCGGCAACGCCAGGAACCCGTCGAAATGCTGCGCGTTGCGCACCTGCCAGTAGCGCACGTCGCGCCCGGCCGCTTTCGCCATCGCCACGTAGGGCGCACTCGAGAACGCCGGCGGAATCAATCCGTCATCCATCCCGTGCACCACGATCACCGGCAGGCCCTTGCGCGGGGCGGAGGCGCGCACCTCGGCGACGCCCTTGCGTACGCGATCGGCGTCGGCACCCTGCCCGGTCCAGAGTTCGCGCAGGCATTCGATGCCGGGGCGCGTGAAATCGGGTGCCGCCATCCTGGTATCGATGATGCCCACGCCCGCGCCCGGCGGAATGCCGCTCGCATCCGAGCGCCACGCCGCGATTTCCGCGGGCGTGGCGGCACGCGGCGTGAAGTCCTTGTTCTGCGCGGCGAAATTGAAACCGCACGGATGTTGGCCGAACGCGTATCGCCCATACGCCGAGGCATACGTCACCGCGACCGCGCGATACAGATCGAAGTCGACGGACAACGCGGCCGCATGCATCGCCGCATCGGTCCAGCCGGCGGCGTGCAACTTCGCGCGCGCTGCTTCGCCCGTCAGGCCCAGCGAAGCGCAACGCGCCGCGCCCATCGCGCGCCCCATCGCCGACAGCGGCGATTGCGCGAGCCCTTCCACATCGCTCAACGCACACGGCATCAACACCGCCGCCTCGGTGGTGTAGTCATACAACGATCGCCCGCCGGGCACATCGACGTTCGGCTCGCCCGCCACCACAGCATCGATCAAATCACCCGGCAATTCCGCCGCCCGCAACACCGCGCCACCGCCATTCGAAATCCCCACCGCGATCACGCGCGTGTTGTCCGCGCGGAACGGCGCCTGGTCCGGGAACGCTTCGGTCAATGCATGCAGCGCGAACTCCGCCGCCTGCACCACGTGCCGTCCCCAATCGGCTTCCGGGTTGTCCTGCGAATGCGCATGTTTGACCTCGACGCCCGCGGCGCCGTGGTCGATGTAATCCGTGCCCGCGCCCTTGTCGGTGTACGCCACCGCGCAGCCCTTCGGCAGGCCCCACGCCCCGGCGACCGCGATCGCGCCGTAGATGCCGCGCGAACCCGACGACGCCGACACCACCACGCATCGCTTCGCCTGGTCGAACGCATCCGGCACCTGCACCAGCACGCGATGCGGTTGCTTCGCGCCGGGGATGCGCGCGTCCGCGCTGAACTCGCGCCCGGGCACGTTCGCCGTGCTGCCGTAGAGCGTGCCGTAATTCCCGAGCGGGCCGAGGTCGGCGATGCCGCGCCAGTTGTTCCAGAGCGCGCGGCGGCGCACTTCGGCGTCGGTGGGATTGGCCGGGTCCGCGAACGCCGGCGCGGCCGTCCCGCGCAAGCCGTCCAGCCCCAGGCCGCCGGTGAGGAGGTCATCCGCGCCGCGATGTTCGGTCACGCGCTCGCCGTTGAACAAAGCCGCTGCCTCCGAATGCGGCGCCGAAGCGCAGCCCGCCAGTCCCGCCAATGCCGCGCCCAGCGCGACCCCCATCCAACCGTGCGTGCGTGTCGTGTCCATGCCGGCACCCTAGCAAGCCCGCGCGCGAGGCAAGCATCGTACTTTCGTCCGAAGGCGACCGGGCGCCGCCCTGCTAGGCTGCGGCAGCCCCCACGCGCCAGAGCCTCCACCATGACCTCGCGTTGCATCCTCATCACCGGCGCCGGCAGCGGCATCGGCGCCGGCGTCGCCGCCGAACTCGCGGCCGCCGGCCACCACCTGGTCGTCACCGACCTCGCCCTGCCCGCCGCGCAGGCCGTCGTCGACGGCATCCTCGCCGCCGGCGGTTCGGCCGAAGCGTGCGTCCTCGACGTCACCTCCGATGCCAGCGTCGCCGCCGCGCTCGCGCAGGCCTCGCGCCCCGTCGAGGTGCTGGTGAACAACGCCGGCCTGCAGCACGTCGCGCCGCTGGAGGAATTCCCGATCGAGAAATGGGACTTCCTCGTGCAGGTGATGCTGGTCGGCGTCGCGCGGCTCACGCGCGCCGTGTTGCCCGGCATGCGTTCGCGCGGTTTCGGCCGCATCGTCAACATCGGCTCGATCCACTCGCTGGTCGCCAGCCCCTACAAGAGCGCCTACGTCGCCGCCAAGCACGGCCTCGTCGGCTTCTCGAAAGTGATGGCGCTGGAAACCGCGGACACCGACATCACGATCAACACGATCTGCCCGACCTACGTGAAAACCCCGCTCGTCGACAGGCAGATCGCCGACCAGGCGCGCACGCGCGGCATCCCCGAAGCGGACGTCGTGCGCGACGTGATGCTCAAGCCGATGCCGAAGGGCGTGTTCATCGGCTTCGACGAACTGGCCGGCATCACCGCGTTCCTGCTCACGCCGCACGCGCGCAACATCACCGGCCACACGATCGAAGTCGACGGCGGCTGGACGGTCCAGTAGAACCACCGGATGCCTTCGCTGCTCATCGCCGACGACCATCCCCTCTTCCGCGCCGCCCTGCGCGGCGCGGCGAAGGATGCCGTGCCCGATCTCGACGTGCGCGAAGCCGATTCGCTCGAAAGCGTGCTGGCGCGGCTGGAGGAAGAACCCGGCATCGACCTGGTGCTGCTCGACCTGCACATGCCCGGCAACCACGGGCTCGCGGGGCTCGCCGCGATTCGCGCGCAACATCCGGGCGTCGCGGTCGTGGTGGTGTCGGCGAACGACGATCCGCGCGTCGTGCGTCGCGCCCTCGATCACGGCGCCGCGGGGTACCTGCCGAAAAGCACCGGCCTGGACGACCTGCGCGAAGCGATCCGCAGCGTCCTCGCCCTCGAACAATGGTTGCCGCCGAAATTGCGTGCGTCCGTCGACGGTGCGCCGTCCGCGCCCGCCGATGCCGTCCTCGCCGCGCGCCTGGCAAGCCTGTCGCCGCAGCAGTTCCGCGTACTCGCGCTGGTGGCCGAAGGCTTGCTCAACAAGCAGATCGCCGATCGCCTCGGCGTGCAGGAACGCACGGTGAAAGCGCACCTCACGTCCATCTTCGAACGCCTCGGCGTGCGCAACCGCACGCAGGCCAGCGTGATCCTGCGCGAACTCGAACTCAGCGATCCGTCGAAGCAGATGGAGTGACGCGGCGCGTCAGGCCTCGACGCCCACCTCCACCAACCCCGCCTCCATCAGCACCCGCGCAATCCGGCGCACCAGCGGATCCGTCGCCGAGGTCTTCCCTTCGCCCGTCAGCCGCTGCATCAGCGAACGCTTGCGCTCCAGCATCACGTGCCACTCGCCGCGATCCGGGTTGTCGGCGAGCGCGTCCGAGTTCCCCGCCACGCACACCAGGTACGTGGTGCCGTCGAGCGTGGCCTGGTTGGACCAGCCGAAGTCCTCCATGCCGATCACGCTCGCATCGACGCCGGTCCTGCGCAGCGCGCCAACGAGCCAGCGCGAGAAGTCCTCGCCGAAGCAGCAGTCGTTGATGAAGTGCGGCCCGACGGCCGAGAGGTTGAAGCGATCGGTGCGGCACGTGATGTCGATGATCATGGACGCCCCCCGAAGTCCGATGTGCGCAGCAGCAGCCCTGTCCCGCAGTTCCCGTGGCCCGAGTCTGCGCCGGCGCCCTGCAAAGTCCGGGTGATGACGCGACGAGGTTTTTGCGGGCTCAGGTGACCGCGCGGGCGGCCAGCAACCGGTCCAGCACGCTCTTCAGCGCCAGCGGCTTCAGGGGTTTCATCAGCAGGGGCAGGCCCGCTTCGTGCACGGCCGCCCGGACGTCGGCCCCCGCGTCGGCGCTGAGGATCACGGTGGGCCGTGCGCCATGCGCGTCCGACAGCCGCCCGTGCGCGCCCACGCCGGTGTCGCCCGCGTCCAGGTGGTAGTCGAACAGCCACAAATCCGCCGGCGTCTCGCGCAGGACGTCGTGCGCGGATTGCGCGTCGGGCACGTCGACGACCGAGCAGCCCATGCCTTCGAGCAACTGCCGCAAGGCATTGCGCGCCATCGCTTCGTTGTCGAGCACCAGCACGCGCGTGCCGGCCAGGCCGCCGCTGCGCGTGGCGACCAGCGGCGCGTCGTGCGCGGGGCCGGCCACGCGCGGCAGCGTCACGGCAAAGACCGTGCCGACGCCGGGCGTGCTGCGCAGCGTGAGCGGTGCATCGAGCAGGCGCGCGATGCGGTCCGCGATCGCCAGCCCGAGGCCCAGGCCCTGCCCCGCGGCGTCTTCGCCCCGGCGGAACTCGTCGAAGATGTGCGATTGCGCTTCGAGCGCGATGCCGGGGCCGGTGTCGTGCACCTCGATGCGCACGCGGTCGCCGTCGCGTCGCACCCCGAGCACGACGCGCCCCTGCTGCGTGTAACGCACGGCATTGGCGAGGAAGTTCTGCAGCACGCGCCGCAGCAACTGCGGGTCGCTGCGCACCCAGGCGCGCGTCGGCAACGCATCGAATTGCAAGCCATGTTCGGCGGCGAGCACGCGGAATTCCGACGCCAGCGGCTCCAGCACGTCCGCCAGCGCGAAGTCGCGCGGCTGCGGGTCCAGGCCACCGGATTCCAGGCGCGACATGTCGAGCAGCGCGGTGAGCAAGTCCGTCGTCGAATCCAGTGCGCCACGGATCTGCTGCACGCTTTCGCGCCCCGCCTCCGGCACCTGCCGTGCGAGCGCGTCGGTGAACAGGTGCGCGGCGTGCAAGGGTTGCAGCAGGTCGTGGCCGATGGCGGCGAGGAAGCGGCCCTTCGCGTCGTTCGCGCGCTCGGCTTCGCGGCGCGCGGATTCCAGATCGGCGGTGCGTTCGTCGACGCGCTGTTCGAGCGTTTCGTTCGATTGCAGCAGCGCGGCTTCGGTACGGCGGAACGCGGTGACATCGGTGAACGTCGCAACGAACCCGCCGCCCGGCATCGGGTTGCCGCGGATTTCGACGATGCCGCCATCAGGGAACACGCGCTCGGTCAGGTGCGCCGTGCCCGCGCGCATGTGCGCCAGGCGGCGTTGCAACGCACGTTCCGCGTCGCCGTTCGGCGGCATCTGGCGCAAGGCGTGGCGCGCGAGGTCGGCGATGGGCGTGCCCACCTGCAGCAGCGATTCGGGGAAGTCGAACAGTTCGGCGTAACGCGTGTTCCAGGCGACCAGGCGCAACTGCGCGTCGACCACGCTGATGCCCTGGCTCATGTTCTCCAGCGCCGCTTCGAGCACGCGCTGGTTGAAGCGCAGGTCGCGCGAGGCTTCGCCGACGATGGCGGCGACGGTGTCGAGGTGGCCGGATTCGCGACGCGCCGCATCGAGCAGCACGCGGGCGGAGGCGGATCCCAGCACGGCGGCGAGTTCGCGTTCGATGC